>NZ_JAUSYD010000001.1:3742500-4057257 GCF_030816615.1 Streptomyces sp. B1I3 | reverse complement strand
CGCAACAGGAGGTGGTCCGGGGCCCGGACAGCACGAAGCCCCGGCCGCTCAGCGACCGGGGCCCGCATCAGACTGTTCCGTCTCACACACCCGAACCTGCGGGCACGGAGTCGGTCGCCTCCGTCCACAGATCCTGCTCGGCGCGATCCGCCTGGATCTGGCGGTACACGAGGAGCCCGCCGATGGCAGCCAGTGCGACCAGGAGAAGCTTCTTCACCGCGCGACCTCGTCTTTCCTTGACGTAAGGGACTTCTGCGGCCCGACTATACACACCGACCGATACCGATCGGTGACCTCCCCGGGGCCCGGCCACCGCCCTGTTGCGGCACCTCCTGCACACCTCGTCAGCTCCTCGTCCGGACCCCCGTGAGGGCGCCCGGCAGCTCCGGAAGGAGCTTCTCCGAGCCGGTTGCACCATACGAGTGGTGTTCATCCGAAGATCGGCGCACGAGGGGCGTCGGTCCCGAAATCCGCAGGCCACATCCACATCATCGGAAAGGTAAGCAAACCGGACCACCTGAAAGCGAGGGGCCATGAGCGCCTTCAAGGTCAAGAGCATCTGGACCGCCTTCATCACCGCATTCTTCGCGATTCTCGCGTCGCTGGGCCTCGCCACCGCCCAGGCCCAGGCCACGACCGCGGAGCCGGCGGCCACGACCCACGAACACACGGGTGCGGGCGCCGCAACCGCGACGACACCGTCGGTGCGCTGGACCCTTCCGCGTGACCGGGCGCTGCCGCCCACGATGAAGCAGCGGATCCGGGCCGAGGCCCACGGTTCCTCGCCGGCCACCCGCCAGCTGTCCGTGGACGCCACGGACACGGCACACATGACGAACGCCACCCGGTCCACGCACGGCGGCACCCCCGCCGGGGACTCCTCCCCGCTCCCGCCGTGAGTGAGCCGCGAACGACCCCCAGGGCCCCTGACCCGGTTTCACGCCGGCGGGGGCCTTTTCCGTGCGCGCACACGGCCCGCACCTGGCTTCTCGTGCCCCCTCCCCGCAGATCCCCGCTCCATGGGCGTGGAGGGGGAATGCGGACGGGTCGGTCTCCGCTGCGGGCTCGATCCTGATGGTGTCCGCAGATGCGAGGGCGATGGTGTCGCCTTCCTGTCGCCTTGCTCCTCCGCGGTGGACCGCGTGGTGATCGACCGGCAACACGATCAGCATGGCGTGGAGGCCTGGGCAGCCACCGCACGTAGGCCGGCGGGTCGTAGTGACCGATGGGCGTCCACACCCACGAAGTGGCCGGCAGTGATCCGGAAGCCGTGACGATGCCCGCGGAGCGCCTCGGAGACCGTGCCCGGCTGAGGACAGCCGGAGACGCCGAAGGCCCCCACCGCTTCCGGTGGGGGCCTTCGTACTGGTAGGGCCGACAGGATGTGAACCTGTGGCCTCGCCCTCAGGTCGAGCACGGGCGCACGTCTACGCCGCTCGGGCCGAGCCACGCCGGTACGGGTCGTTCGTGGAGAGACGACGCCAACCGGTTCCGTTCGCCCGCGTTGGTGCCGGACGGCGATGTCAGCCAGGAAGCTGGACTGACGGAGCCTCTGACTCAGGGACGATCAGTGGGGCGCGAGCCGGCTCCTCCGCCGCGGTGGGTCCCCGTGTCGGGTGTCTTCCGCCGACGGGGAACGAGACCGAGCAGACCCAGAAGGCCGGCGAGGCCCCAGATCCCCCATCCCCCGTTGTCATCGTCCTTCTTGTCGTCATCTTGCGCTTGGCTCTGGGAGGTCTGCACGGTAGCTGCTTGAGCCACTCCCGGCGGCTGCGCTTCTGCGGTGACGGCAGCGGGCCCCGCAAGAAGAGCCGCGGTCAGGACGGCACCGACAGTCATGCGACGCATTGGTCCTCCTTCTGTGACCCGTCGACGGGGTCTTGCTACCCATGTCGCGTGACGTCGGAGCGCCGCGCAACTCCGCCGGGCATGAAGGCCTGCCCGGAATCGCGGTTCAGCCCATGCCGCAGACCCCGCAGCCCTGAGGGGCATTAGGCCGAATGAGTACTTGGTCTACCGACCCGTATGTCGGAAGCGGCGCCCGGAGTGGAGCCGGGAAGCGCGCCCCGCGGAGGGGAGCGCAGCCGGGGCTGAGGACAGCCGGAGACGCCGAAGGCCCCCACCGCTTCCGGTGGGGGCCTTCGTACTGGTGGGGCTAACAGGATTTGAACCTGTGGCCTCATCCTTATCAGGGATGCGCTCTAACCAACTGAGCTATAGCCCCGCCGCGCTGCTGCGCTGACTTCTGAAGATTAGCGCACGTCGGGGCCAGTCCCAAAATCGATACCCGGTGCCCTACTCGTCCTCGGCCAGCGTGAGCTCGACGCCGCCCACGAAGCCCGCCGACAGGTTGTAGATGAAGGCGCCCAGAGTCGCCAGCGCGGTGGCCAGCACCACGTCGATCACCGCGATGACCGACGTGAAGATCAGCACCCGCGGCAGCGACAGGAACGACTGCAGATCGAAGCCGTTGCTCTCGTTCGAGCCGGTGGCCTCGCTGATCGTGCCGCCCACGGTGGAGAAGACGCCCATCGCGTCCATCACCATCCACAGGACGGCGGCCGCGACCACCGTGCAGATGCCGAGCGCGATGGACAGCAGGAAGCTGACCTTCATCACCGACCACGGGTCGGCCTTCGCCACCCGCAGACGCGCCTTGCGCGTACGCGGAGTGGTCCGCGCCCCTGTCCGGGGCAACCGGGTCGCCTGTACGCCGCCCACGCCCTGTGCTCCGCCCTGTGTGCCGCCACCCTGCGTACCGCCCGCGGGGGACGGATACGCCTGCGGCGGGTGGTAGGGCCCCGCCTGGCCCGCTGCGGGCTCCCGCTCGCCGGGCAACGGCCCGGTCGCGTAGCCCTCGTACTGGGGCTGAGGTCCCCGAGTGTCCGTCACAGTGCCCCCTTGGGAGTCCGTGGCAGAGCCACGGGCGCCGTTCGTACCTGCTCCGGAAGCGGCCGAACCGGCGCCCGTGGCTCCACTCACGCTCTACTCCTCGTGCTCCCCGGCCGAAGGCTCCGTGCCCTCGACTGTGCCCTCGACCACGTTCTCGGCATGGGCCTCGACCGTGGCGCCTTCGGCTTCATCGGTCCCGTCGACCTCTTCGGCCTCGCGACCGGCCTCGGCGTTGCGCGCGATACCGACGACGGCATCGCGCTTGCCCAGATTGATCAGTTGGACGCCCATGGTGTCACGGCCCGTCTCCCTGACTTCATTGACTCGCGTGCGAATCACACCACCGCCGAGCGTGATGGCGAGGATCTCGTCCGTTTCCTCCACCACCAGCGCACCGACGAGTGATCCCCGGTCCTCCACGATCTTCGCGGCCTTGATACCCAGACCGCCACGACCCTGGACGCGGTACTCGTCGACGGCGGTGCGCTTCGCGTATCCGCCGTCGGTGGCAGTGAACACGAACGTACCGGGCCGTACAACATTCATCGAGAGCAGTTCGTCTCCCTCGCGGAAGCTCATGCCCTTCACACCCGAGGTGGCGCGTCCCATCGGACGCAGCGAGTCGTCCGTCGCGGTGAACCTGATCGACTGCGCCTTCCTGCTGATGAGCAGCAGGTCGTCGTCGGCCGACACCAGTTCGGCACCGATCAGCTCGTCGTCGCTGCCGTCCTGCGTCTCCCGCAGGTTGATCGCGATGACACCGCCCGAGCGCGGGGAGTCGTAGTCCTTCAGCGCGGTCTTCTTCACCAGACCGCCCTTCGTGGCCAGGATCAGATAGGGCGCGGCCTCGTAGTCGCGGATCGCCAGGATCTGCGCGATCTGCTCGTCCGGCTGGAAGGCCAGCAGGTTCGCCACGTGCTGGCCACGCGCGTCACGGCCGGCGTCCGGCAGTTCGTACGCCTTGGCCCGGTAGACCCGGCCCTTGTTCGTGAAGAACAGCAGCCAGTGGTGGGTCGTGGACACGAAGAAGTGGTCGACGATGTCGTCTTCCCGCAGCTTCGTACCGCGCACGCCCTTGCCGCCGCGCTTCTGCGAGCGGTAGTCGTCCGTCTTCGTGCGCTTCACATAGCCGCCGCGGGAGATCGTGACGACGATGTCCTCCTCGGCGATCAGGTCCTCGATGGACATGTCGCCGTCGAACGGCACCAGCTTGGAACGCCGGTCGTCGCCGAACTTGTCGACGATCGCCGCGAGTTCCTCGCTCACGATCGTCCGCTGCCGCTCCGGCGAGGCCAGGATCGCGTTGTACTCGTTGATCTTCGCCTGGAGTTCGTCGTGCTCCGCGGTGATCTTCTGGTGCTCCAGCGCGGCCAGCCGGCGCAGCTGCATCTCCAGGATGGCATTGGCCTGGATCTCGTCGATCTCCAGGAGGCCCATCAGGCCCTCACGCGCGATCTCCACCGTGTTGCTGCGACGGATGAGGGCGATGACCTCGTCGATCGCGTCCAGCGCCTTGAGCAGGCCGCGCAGGATGTGCGCCCGCTCCTCGGCCTTGCGCAGCCGGAACCGCGTACGCCGGACGATGACCTCGATCTGGTGCGTCACCCAGTGCCGGATGAAGGCGTCGATCGACAGCGTGCGCGGCACCCCGTCGACCAGTGCCAGCATGTTCGCGCCGAAGTTCGTCTGCAGGTCGGTGTGCTTGTAGAGGTTGTTCAGCACGACCTTGGCGACGGCGTCGCGCTTCAGCACGACGACCAGACGCTGACCGGTGCGCGAGGACGTCTCGTCCCGCACGTCCGCGATCCCGCCGATCTTGCCGTCCTTCACCAGGTCGGCGATCTTCTGCGCGAGGTTGTCGGGGTTGGTCTGGTAGGGAAGCTCCGTGACCACCAGGCACTGCCGGCCCTGGATCTCCTCGACCGCCACGACCGCGCGCATCGTGATCGAGCCACGGCCCGTGCGGTACGCCTCCTCGATGCCCTTGCGGCCCACGACGAGTGCGCCCGTCGGGAAGTCCGGGCCCTTGATCCGCTCGAGCAGTGCGTCCAGAAGCTCCTCGTGCGAGGCCTCCGGGTGCTCGAGGTACCACTGCGCACCGGCGGCGACCTCGCGCAGGTTGTGCGGCGGGATGTTGGTGGCCATACCGACCGCGATGCCCGCAGACCCGTTGATCAGCAGGTTCGGGAAGCGCGCCGGGAGAACCACCGGCTCCTGGTTGCGGCCGTCGTAGTTGTCCTTGAAATCGACGGTCTCCTCGTCGATGTCCCGGACCATCTCCATGGACAGCGGCATCATCTTGCACTCGGTGTACCGCATCGCCGCGGCCGGGTCATTGCCCGGAGAACCGAAGTTGCCGTTGGAGTCCACCAGCGGCATGCGCATCGACCAGTGCTGCGCGAGGCGCACGAGCGCGTCGTAGATCGAGGAGTCGCCGTGCGGGTGGTACGTGCCCATCACGTCACCGACGACGCGGGCGCACTTGTAGAAGCCCTTTTCGGGCCGGTAGCCGCCGTCGTACATCGCGTACAGCACCCGGCGGTGGACGGGCTTCAGACCGTCCCGCACGTCGGGCAGCGCGCGCGAGACGATGACGGACATCGCGTAGTCGAGGTAGGAGCGCTGCATCTCCGTCTCGAGCCCCACGGGCTCCACGCGCATGCCCACGCCCGGGACGGGGGGCTCCTCTTCGGGCATCACAGGGGTGTTCTCGTCGGCCATTTCTGGTCAAAGTCCTTTCGAGCTGCGGCTTGCTTGTGCGGCCGACTCAGATGTCGAGGAAGCGGACGTCCTTGGCGTTGCGCTGGATGAACGAACGCCGCGCCTCGACGTCCTCGCCCATCAGCACGGAGAACAGGTCGTCGGCCTGTGCCGCGTCGTCCAGCGTCACCTGGCCGAGAACACGGTGGTCCTGGTCCATCGTCGTGATGCGCAGCTCCTCGGCGTTCATCTCACCGAGACCCTTGAAGCGCTGGATCGAGTCCTCCCTGATCCGCTTGCCGCTCTGCTTGCCGAGCTCCACCAGCGCGTCCCGCTCACGGTCCGAGTACGCGTACTCGAAGTCGTCACGGCCCCACTTGATCTTGTAGAGCGGCGGGCGCGAGAGATACACGTGCCCGGACTCCACCAGCGGTCGCATGAACCGGAACAGGAACGTCAGCAGCAGGGTGTTGATGTGCTGGCCGTCGACGTCGGCGTCCGCCATCAGAATGATCTTGTGATAGCGGAGCTTCTCGATGTCGAAGTCCTCGTGGACACCGGTACCGAAGGCGGAGATGAGTGCCTGGACCTCGGTGTTCTGCAGGATCTTGTCGATCCGGGCCTTCTCGACGTTCAGGATCTTGCCTCGGATCGGCAGGATCGCCTGGTACATCGGGTTACGGCCGGACTTCGCCGAACCACCGGCGGAGTCACCCTCGACGATGAAGATCTCGCACTTCGTCGGGTCGTTGGACTGGCAGTCGCTCAGCTTGCCGGGCAGCGAGGCGCTCTCCAGGAGCCCCTTGCGGCGCGTCAGGTCGCGGGCCTTGCGGGCCGCCACCCGGGCGGTCGACGCCGCGATGCCCTTGCGGATGATGTCGGCGGCCTCGTTGGGGTTCCGGTCGAACCAGTCCGTCAGCTGCTCGTGCACGACCTTCTGCACGAAGGTCTTGGCCTCCGTGTTGCCCAGCTTGGTCTTCGTCTGGCCCTCGAACTGCGGCTCGCCCAGCTTGACCGAGATGATCGCCGTCAGACCCTCGCGGACGTCCTCACCGGTGAGGTTGTCGTCCTTCTCGCGCAGCAGCTTCTTGTCACGCGCGTACCGGTTGACCAGCGAGGTCAGCGCCGCACGGAAGCCCTCCTCGTGCGTACCGCCCTCGTGCGTGTGGATCGCGTTGGCGAAGGAGTAGACGCCCTCCGTGTACTGCGTGTTCCACTGCATGGCGATCTCGGCCGAGAGGAGTCGCTCCTTGTCCTCGGCCTCGATGTCGATCACGGACTGGTGAATCAGGTCACCCTTGCGGGAGTTGAGGTACTTGACGAAGTCGACGATGCCGTTCTCGTAGTGGTACGTGACCGTGCGGGTCGACTCCTCGTCGGGGACGTCGACCGCCGCGGCGCTGTCCGCGCCCACCGTGGCCTTCGCCGCCTCGCGCTCGTCCGTGAGCTTGAGGGTGAGTCCCTTGTTGAGGAACGCCATCTCCTGGAAGCGGCGTGAGAGCGTCTCGAAGGAGTAGTCGGTCGTCTCGAAGACGTCGCCGTCGGCCCAGAAGGTGACGGTCGTCCCCGTTTCCTCCGTGGCCTCGTGGCGGGCCAGCGGGGCGGTCGGGACGCCGAGCTTGTAGTCCTGGGTCCAGCGGTAGCCGTCCGTCCTGACCTCGACGGAGACCCGTGTGGACAGGGCGTTGACGACGGACACACCGACGCCGTGCAGACCACCGGAGACGGCGTATCCGCCGCCGCCGAACTTTCCGCCCGCGTGCAGGACGGTGAGCACGACCTCGACGGCCGGCTTGCCTTCGGACGGCACGATACCGACCGGGATACCGCGGCCGTTGTCGATCACGCGCACCCCGCCGTCGGCGAGGATCGTGACGTCGATGGTGTCCGCGTGCCCGGCCATCGCCTCGTCGACCGAGTTGTCGACGACCTCCTGCACGAGGTGGTGGAGACCGCGCTCACCGGTCGAGCCGATGTACATGCCAGGTCGCTTGCGGACCGCGTCCAGGCCTTCGAGGACCGTGATCGCGCTGGCGTCGTACGAGGCGGTTACCTCGCCGTGCTCACCGGCTGTGGAGGAAATGTTCTCGTTGGGGTTGCCGGAATCGGCCACGAAGCGCCCTTTCTGGCACAGCACAGGCCGTTCTCCGGGCAGACGGGAGCGGCTGCGTCGTTCGGCTTGTATCGACGACTCCCGCACGGAGGCGGGATTTCCCATCAGTCTACCGGTAGCGCCGACATGAATGGGGGTTTGCCGGTACCTGAGTCCGCATGTGCCGCCCTGAATGAGCGGCTGACGACTCCCCATATTCGGGAAGGGGCCCTGAGAGGCTCACGCGGGCATTGTGCGCTTCGACCTGTCAACCTCCGGCTACGGTGAGGGACGCCTCACCCCACCCGCTCGGGACACTCACTGACAGAACCGCACAAAAGGGAAAGGGAAGGTTGTCTTCCGACCGGGGCATAACGGGACGGAACACTCGTGAAGGAATCGTGGACCACGGGGCGCCGAGCCCCGGACCGGGGCGTGGCCGGCGGGTCGAGAGGCCGGCGGGGCCGGAGCGCCCCCGCTCCCTCAGCCGTAGGTGTCTCCGGGGCCCTTGCTCCCGGGCGCCCGCAGAGGGCCGAATCTCTGCTGAGGCCCTCCCGGACCCAGCACCTTGATCATCCGTACGGTGCCCTGGCCCAGGTCCGCGTTCAGCCGGGCCACCAGCTGCGGTGCCAGCAGACGCAGCTGCGTCGCCCACGCCGTCGAGTCGCACTGCACCGTCAGCACCCGCTGGTCCGGATCCTCGTCGTAACGCAGAGGCACACAGTGATTGGCCAGGTCGTCTCCGACGATCTGCGGCCAGCGGCCCATCACACCACCCACCGCCGCCGGGGTCTCCCAGCCGCGCTCGGTGATCAGCCGGTTGATAGCCGATCCGAGAGGCAACGGGTCACGGCCGTCGGACCGCGCCCCTGAGCGCAGTCCACCACCCCGCCTGGCCTGCTTCTTCTGCTGGGCCGCCGCGCCCCGCGCACGGGCCTGTTCCTTCGCGGCGCGCAACGCCACCCGGGCCAGATCGACGCCCGACACCTCGGGCTGCGGAGCCCCGGCAGGGTCCGGGGCCGCTCCCTGGCTGTCACCCGCACCGCTCACAGCCGCTCCACCCCACCCGCGGAGACCGTGTACCTGGCCCCCGCCAGGATGCCCGGGACGTCGTCGTCGACCGCGGCGGTCACCAGTACCTGCTCACCCGGCGCCACGAGCTCGGCCAGCCGCTCACGTCGGCGCACGTCCAGCTCGGCGAAGACGTCGTCCAGCACGAGCACCGGCTCGTTGCCTTCGCCGCGCAGCAGATCGTAGGAGGCCAGGCGCAGCGCCAACGCGTACGACCAAGACTCGCCGTGACTCGCGTACCCCTTGGCCGGCATCCCCCGCAGCCCGAGCACCAGGTCGTCACGGTGCGGGCCGACGAGCGTGACGCCCCGCTCGATCTCCTGTTTGCGGGCCTCCGCGAGTGCTGCCATGACCTGCTCGTACAACTCCTCGCGGGTCCGGGCCGGCTCCACCCCGGCACCGATCGAGCTTCGGTACTCGAGCGTCACCGGGCCGCCTCCAGGGGCGACGTCCGCGTAGGCCTTGTCGGCCAGCGGCTGCAGGGTCGCGATGAGATCGAGGCGCTGCGCCAGCAGCTCCGCCCCCACCCGGCCCAGATGCTGGTCCCATACGTCGAGCGTGGAGAGATCCATCGACCGGCCGCCGTGCCTGCGGGCCATCGCCGCGGACTTCAGGAGGGTGTTGCGCTGCTTCAGCACCCGGTCGTAGTCGGACCGGACACCGGCCATGCGCGGGGAGCGCGCGGTGATCATCTCGTCCAGGAATCGCCGCCGCTCGCCCGGGTCGCCCTTCACCAGGGCCAGGTCCTCCGGGGCGAACAGCACGGTCCGGACTATGCCCAGGACGTCCCGGGGCCGCACCTGCGACGACCTGTTGATCCGGGCCCGATTGGCACGACCGGGGTTGAGCTCCAGCTCGATCAGCTGCGAGCGCTCGCCCTGGGTGACCGCGGCCCGCACGACGGCACGCTCCGCGCCCATCCGTACCAGGGGGGCGTCGGACGACACCCGGTGGCTGCCGAGGGTCGCCAGATATCCGACCGCCTCGACGAGGTTGGTCTTGCCCTGGCCGTTGGCTCCCACGAACACGGTGACGCCCGGGTCGAGAGGAACTTCGACCCGGGCGTACGAGCGGAAGTCGGCCAGCGAGAGATGCGTGACGTGCATGGTCGCCGACCTTCCCGACTTCGTGCTCCGCTGTGTGCCGCTGTGCTGCGTACTACTTCTTGTTCTCGACCGCGTGTCCGCCGAACTGGTTGCGCAGCGCGGCGATCATCTTCATCTGCGGCGAGTCGTCCTGCCGCGAGGCGAAGCGCGCGAAGAGGGACGCGGTGATCGCCGGCAGCGGGACCGCGTTGTCGATGGCGGCCTCGACCGTCCACCGGCCCTCGCCGGAGTCGGCGGCGAATCCGCGGAGCTGGTCGAGGTGCTCGTCGTCGTCCAGCGCGTTGACCGCCAGGTCGAGCAGCCAGGACCGGATGACCGTGCCCTCCTGCCAGGAGCGGAAGACCTCGCGCACGTCCGTGACGGAGTCGACCTTCTCCAGCAGCTCCCAGCCCTCGGCGTAGGCCTGCATCATGGCGTACTCGATGCCGTTGTGGACCATCTTGGCGAAGTGGCCGGCACCGACCTTGCCCGCGTGGACGGATCCGAAGTCGCCCTCGGGCTTGAGCGCGTCGAAGATCGGCTGGACCTTCGCGACGTTCTCCTCGGTGCCGCCGTACATCAGGGCGTAGCCGTTCTCCAGGCCCCAGACACCACCGGAGACACCGCAGTCGACGAAGCCGATGTCCTTGAGGCCGAGCTCGACGGCGTGCTTCTCGTCGTCGGTCCAGCGGGAGTTCCCACCGTCCACGACGACGTCGCCCGGGGAGAGCAGGTCGGCCAGCTCGTCGATGGTGGACTGGGTCGCGGCACCGGCCGGGACCATCACCCACACGACCCGCGGACCCTTGAGCTTGCCCACAAGCTCTTCGAGGCTGTGGACATCGGCGACGTCCGGGTTGCGGTCGTAACCGACGACGGTGTGGCCTGCGCGGCGGATGCGCTCGCGCATGTTGCCGCCCATCTTGCCGAGTCCGACGAGACCGAGCTCCATCAGAGATTCCTTAAGCGTTGTGCCGATTCGTACCCAGGTCCGAGCCTACGCCCGGCCGGGGGCAGGACGGCGGGCCCGCTCCGCGCTGAGCGGGCCCGCCGGGAAGTGCCGCACAGAGGGGACGACCGCCGGGTCAGCCGGAGAGCCGGACCGGCATGATCAGGTACTTGTAGGCGTCGTCCGCCTCGGCGTCGACAGCCGGACGGCCGCTGAGCAGGGCCGGCTTGGTCGACGTCGTGAAGGAGAGCTGGGCGACCGGGGAGTCGATCGCACTGAGGCCGTCCAGCAGGAAGGTCGGGTTGAAGGCGATCGAGATGTCGTCGCCCTCGAGCACGGCGTCGACACGCTCCACAGCCTGTGCGTCGTCGCTGGAACCCGCCTCGAGGATCAGCACGCCCTGCTCGAAGCTGAGCCGCACCGGAGTGTTGCGCTCGGCGACGAGAGCCACGCGCTTCACGGCCTCGACGAACGGCGCGGTCTCGATGACGGCGACCGAGTTGAACTCGGTGGGGAAGAGGGTGCGGTACTTCGGCAGGTCGCCCTCGAGCAGCCGCGTGGTCGTACGCCGGCCCGCGCCCTCGAAGCCGATGAGGCCCTCACCCGCGCCCGAGCTGGAGAGCGCGAGGGTGACCGTGTCACCGCTGGTGAGCGCCTTGGCTGTGTCCAGGAGGGTCTTGGCGGGCACCAGGGCCACGGCGGAGGCGTCCGGGTTCTCCGGCTTCCACAGGAACTCACGCACCGCAAAGCGGTAGCGGTCGGTCGACGCGAGGGTGACGGTGTCGCCCTCGATCTCGATCCGGACGCCGGTCAGGACGGGCAGCGTGTCGTCGCGGCCGGCCGCGATGGCGACCTGCGCGGCAGCGGAGGCGAAGACCTCGCCGGGCACGGTGCCGGTCGCGGTCGGCATCTGCGGAAGTGCCGGGTACTCCTCCACAGGCAGTGTGTGGAGTGTGAATCGCGAGGAGCCGCAGACCACCGTGGCACGCACACCGTCGGTGGAGATCTCCACCGGCCGGTTGGGCAGGGCGCGGCAGATGTCGGCGAGCAGCCGGCCGGAGACGAGCACCGTGCCGTCCTCCTCGATCTCCGCGTCCACGGAGACCCTGGCCGAGACCTCGTAGTCGAAGCTCGAGAAGCTGAGGGCGCCGTCCTCAGCCTTCAGCAGAAGGCCCGCGAGAACGGGCGCCGGCGGACGGGCCGGGAGGCTGCGGGCCACCCAGGCCACCGCCTCCGCGAGTACATCGCGCTCCACCCGGATCTTCACCGGAACCGCCTCCTGCTGTTGCTCGCTCGCCCTGCTGGCCTTCGTCGTCTGGTCGGGGCTTCCTGCCGTTGGGCTGGGTAGGCCGCCGGGGTCCAGTCTGACGTACGGCGCCGACACTCGTTGCTGCTCGGGGTCAAGTCGCGACAAGAGGCCCACGGAGCTCGAGGCTCGAGTTGTGCACAGGCCCCACTTCGAAGCGGATTCCTGGCTAACTCTGAGTGGTAGTAGTAGTAGGCCCTGTGGAAACCGTGGATAACGTCGTCTGCGCAGGTCAGCAGCGGTTTTTTGTCCACCGACCCTGTGGGTGGCACCGGTGGACAACCAGACGTTTCTGTGGACACACGAAAGTTCTGCACACCCGGTGCACAGGCAGGGGTGACTTCTCCCCAGGGCTGTCCCCAGCTTTACCCACGTTCCCCACAGACCAATCGAGCTCCTTGGTGTGACGCCTTTCACTCTTGGCAGTGAAAGGCGGTGTCGGGTTGCCGAACAGTGGACAGGGGTGTGGAGAAGCTGGGGACAATGCGGCCCTGGCTGTGGGCGGCCGGTGGACAACGCCAGCGTGCCCCTGTGGATGAAAAATTTGTCCACAGCCTGTGGATCATCGTTGGCCACAAATCCCCAGGGGCGTGACCTGGCCTGATGGAGTATCGGCAGCGCGCCCTGTGGATGCAATCTGGACAACTTCGCAGTCCCCAGGCTGTGGACGCCCGATTCCCCCTCCATCTGTGGAGAAGGGCCCCCTCGCGGCACGTATTCGAACACCGGGCACGTCTCGGGTGGCCCGCCACCGCTCCGGAGAGGTGCCTGTCGCCCGTCCGGAAGCCTCCGTGCGGCCTCCCGGTGAGGCTTTCGCCCTCCTCCTGGCGACGCAGAAACGCCCCGTGAGGACTTCTGGGTCCTCACGGGGCGCCGGGTGCGCGTGCCGGGGCTGTCGGCCCGTCCGGACCCCCGCCTATGCGCCTCGGTCCGGGGGCGGCGGGGCGAGGTGGCGGGGCTGGGCCTGTGCCGGAGCCTGTCAGCCGTTCTTGATGCGGTTGGTGAGCTCGGTGACCTGGTTGTAGATGGAACGCCGCTCCGCCATCAGCGCCCGGATCTTCCGGTCGGCGTGCATGACGGTGGTGTGGTCGCGGCCGCCGAACTGGGCCCCGATCTTCGGCAGGGAGAGATCCGTCAGTTCGCGGCAGAGATACATCGCGATCTGTCGTGCCGTCACCAGGACGCGACTGCGGGAGGAACCGCAGAGATCCTCCACCGTCAGACCGAAGTAGTCGGCGGTCGCCGCCATGATGGCCGGCGCGGTGATCTCGGGAGCCGTGTCCTCCCCGCCCGGAATCAGGTCCTTGAGCACGATCTCGGTGAGGCCGAGATCCACCGGCTGCCGGTTGAGGCTCGCGAAGGCGGTCACCCGGATGAGCGCTCCCTCCAGCTCGCGGATGTTGCGCGAGATCCGCGAGGCGATGAACTCCAGCACCTCCGGCGGGGCGTTGAGCTGCTCCTGCACCGCCTTCTTGCGGAGGATCGCGATACGCGTTTCCAGTTCGGGCGGCTGCACGTCGGTGGTGAGGCCCCACTCGAACCGGTTGCGCAACCTGTCCTCGAGCGTCACCAGTTGCTTGGGCGGCCGGTCCGAGGAGAGAACGATCTGCTTGTTGGCGTTGTGGAGCGTGTTGAAGGTGTGGAAGAACTCCTCCTGCGTCGACTCCTTGCTCGCCAGGAACTGGATGTCGTCGACCAGGAGGATGTCCACGTCGCGGTAACGCTTGCGGAAGGTGTCGCCCTTGCCGTCGCGGATCGAGTTGATGAACTCGTTGGTGAACTCCTCGGAACTCACGTACCGCACGCGGGTGCCCGGATAGAGGCTGCGCGCGTAGTGCCCGATGGCATGGAGCAGGTG
Organism: Streptomyces sp. B1I3; assembly: GCF_030816615.1. Taxonomy (NCBI): domain Bacteria; kingdom Bacillati; phylum Actinomycetota; class Actinomycetes; order Kitasatosporales; family Streptomycetaceae; genus Streptomyces; species Streptomyces sp. B1I3. The sequence goes on along the minus strand of NZ_JAUSYD010000001.1, from coordinate 4,043,304 downwards.
CGTCTTGCCGAGCCCTGACTCCCCGTAGATGAAGAGGGGGTTGTACGCCTTGGCCGGAGCCTCGGCGACGGCGACGGCCGCGGCGTGCGCGAAGCGGTTGGACGCGCCGATGACGAAGGTGTCGAAGAGGTACTTCGGATTCAGCCGGGCGTGCGGCTCGGTGGTGCCCGGCGCGGGCGCGGAGCCCGTTCCCATGGGGCCGCCGCCTCCGGGCCTGCCGGTGCCGCCCTGGCGGTGCTGCGGCTGCTGATCCTGGTGCTCGTGCCGGTCGCGGCCGTCCCGCTGCGGGTCGTACCCCTGGAGCTCGGGCGGCTGCGGCCGGTAGTCGTGCTGCGGCTGCTGCGGGCGCACGTTCGCGTACGGATCGCGGTCCTGGTACCCGCCGTGGCGGGGCTGCCAGAGATCCTCCTGGGCGCGGGGCCAGGCCCCGGGCTCGGGTCGCTGCTGCTGGTAGTCCGGGTAGGCGGGGCGGGCCGTCGGCATGCCGTCGTCGGCCGGCCGGTGACCGTAACCGTCGTACCCGTCGTTGTGCGAGGGCTCGTCCCGCTGCGGTCCCTGGTAGCGGTGGGACTGCTGGCCCTGGTGCGGCGGGTGCATGGGGGGTGCGGGCGGGCCCGGAGGCTCGCCCGCCGAGTCGTCGACCGTGATCGCGATCCGGATCGGGCGCCCGCACTCACGGGTGAGCGTCTCGCTGATGAGCGGCGCGAGCCGGCCCTCCAGCACCCGCTTGCCCCACTCGTTCGGTACGGCCAGCAGCGCGGTGTCGGCGACGAGGGCCAGCGGCTGGCAGCGCTCGATCCACTGCTTGTCCTTCGGCTCGATGCCCTGCTGACCCTCCCCGAGGAGTTGGTCCAGCACGCGTGGCCACACTGCGGCAAGATCGGCAGGTACGTCAGCCACAAGGCACGCTCTCTCGCATGTCCCACGAATGTGTGGTTCTCGGGACGGGATGGGTCGGGTCGGGTGAGGCCCGGCAGGGGGGAAGGAAAAGAACCGGAGTTCAGCCACGGTAGTCAGGCCGACCCGCACGGTTCAAGTCGTTGTCCACAGGCTGTGTACAGCAGGGGGTGGCGCGGAGCGGGTTTGACCCGACGGCGCAGCCGCGCGTACCGTGGCCAGGTCGAGTTGTCGATGGCTGCTGCCGCCTGCCTCCGATGGGCAAAGATCACGATCTGTGATTGTGAAGCGGTGCACTAAGGCGTTTACGCGAGTTCCTCGTGGGCGCACGGTGACAGCCAGGCGATGTCCCGCCAACACACGAATCATTTCTGGAGCCCCCGAGTGAGCAAGCGCACCTTCCAGCCGAACAACCGTCGTCGCGCCAAGACCCACGGCTTCCGGCTGCGTATGCGTACCCGTGCCGGCCGCGCGATTCTCGCGAACCGCCGTGGCAAGGGTCGCGCCAACCTTTCCGCCTGATCGCGGCCAGGTCATGACGTGCTGCCTACCGAGAATCGGCTGAGGCGGCGCGAGGACTTCGCGACCGCAGTACGGCGTGGGCGTCGGGCCGGACGTCCGCTTCTCGTCGTACATCTACGCAGCGGTGCCACGGACCCGCACGTGACTGGGGAGAGTGCTCCCCCGCCGCGTGCGGGTTTCGTCGTCAGCAAAGCAGTGGGTGGAGCAGTCGTGCGGACCGCGGTGAAGCGAAGGCTTCGCCACCTGGTCCGCGAGCGGCTCGCTCAGCTGCCCGCCGGTAGCCTTGTTGTCGTACGAGCGCTGCCCGGATCGGGTGACGCCGATCATGCACAGCTGGCCCGAGACCTGGATGCCGCTCTGGAGCGGCTGCTGGGAGGGGGCGCGCGATGAAGTACCCGCTGCTGGCTCTCATCAAGCTGTACCAGTGGACGATCAGCCCTCTCCTCGGGCCCGTCTGCCGCTACTACCCGTCGTGTTCCCACTATGGATATACGGCGATCGACCGGCACGGTGCGATCAAGGGAACCGCGCTGACCGCATGGCGCATCCTGCGGTGCAATCCGTGGTCACCCGGCGGCGTGGATCACGTACCGCCACGCAAACGTCCGCGTTGGCACGAACTGCTGCGCAACCGTGCGCGTGGCGGCAAGGGCGGGGACTCCGCCGCCGATGTGCCGTCCGGGGGGTCGGTCTCCGAACCCCTGAGCCCGGCCACAGAGACCTCGCCCAATGCTCAAGGAGCCTGATTAGTGGACACGATTGCCAGTCTGTTCAGCTTTATCACCACACCTGTCTCGTGGGTCATTGTCCAGTTCCACAAGCTGTACGGAGCGATCTTCGGAGACGACACGGGCTGGGCCTGGGGCCTGTCCATCGTGTCCCTGGTGATCCTGATCCGGATCTGTCTGATCCCGCTGTTCGTCAAGCAGATCAAGTCGACCCGGAACATGCAGGTGCTCCAGCCGAAGATGAAGGCGATCCAGGAGCGCTACAAGAACGACAAACAGCGTCAGTCCGAAGAGATGATGAAGCTGTACAAGGAGACGGGTACCAATCCCCTCTCCTCGTGCCTTCCCATCCTGGCGCAGTCCCCGTTCTTCTTCGCCCTGTATCACGTGCTCTCGGCGATCGCCTCGGGCAAGACGATCGGCGTCATCGACCAGCCGCTGCTCGACAGCGCACGTCAGGCGCACATTTTCGGAGCACCGCTGGCCGCGAAGTTCATGGACAGCCAGGACAAGGTCGCGGCGCTCGGTGCCTCGCTGACCGACGTCCGCGTCGTCACCGCGATCATGATCGTGATGATGTCCGCGTCCCAGTTCTTCACGCAGCGCCAGCTGATGACGAAGAACGTCGACCTGACCGTGAAGACCCCGTACATGCAGCAGCAGAAGATGCTGATGTACATCTTCCCGCTGATCTTCGCCGTCATGGGCATCAACTTCCCCGTCGGTGTCCTCGTCTACTGGCTGACCACGAACGTGTGGACCATGGGCCAGCAGATGTATGTGATCAACCAGAACCCGACGCCGGGCAGCAAGGCGCAGGACCAGTACCTGGGGCGTCTGCTGAAGAGCGTGACCGCTCATGGCGAGGTACGGGGCAGGACGAGGCGCAACACCGTCAAGCGGATCGTCGCCAAGGGGCCCGACCGCAACGACATCGAGCGCAGGTTCATCACCGGTCTGGCCAAGCTGGGTCTCGCCGCCCAGGAGGACGGCACGGTGACGAAGAGCGAGACGGCCGTCGCCGAAGCCGAAGGCGGTGCTGCGGCCAAGCGGCAGCAGCCCAAGCGCCAGACCAAGGCCAAGCGTCAAACCGCTGCCACGCATCCCGGTGCGGCGAAGGACTCCGATTCCACCGGGTCGGAGCCCAAGACCTCGCTGGAGAAGCGGGACGTACCGCAGGACGACAAGCCGAAGCCGGCGGGCAAGCCCACCGCGTCCGGTTCCTCACGCCAAGCCAAATCCGGACAGCGCAAGGGCCCGCAGCGGCCCAAGCACCCGTCCAAGAAGTAAGAAGGAGTCCATCCGTGACGGAAGGCACCACCACCACGGCCGCTGAGGGCAGCGACACTCTGACCCGCCTCGAGCAGGAGGGGGAGATCGCGGCTGACTACCTCGAGGGCCTGCTCGACATCGCAGACCTCGACGGTGACATCGACATGGATGTGGAGGCGGACCGGGCCGCGGTCTCGATCATCAGCGACTCGGCGCGCGACCTGCAGAAGCTTGTGGGCCGCGACGGTGAGGTACTGGAGGCCCTCCAGGAGCTCACGCGCCTGGCTGTGCACCGGGAGACCGGTGACCGCAGCCGCCTGATGCTGGACATCGCCGGTTTCCGTGCCAAGAAGCGGGAAGTTCTCGCCGCGCTGGGTGCCAAGGCCGCTGACGAGGTCAAGAGCTCCGGCGAGCCGGTCAAGCTGGAGCCCATGACGCCGTTCGAGCGCAAGGTCGTGCATGACGCCGTCGCGGCGGCGGGTCTGCGCAGCGAGTCCGAGGGCGAGGAGCCGCAGCGCTTCGTCGTCGTTCTTCCGGCCTGACCGGATCCTTGTACTGTCGGCCCCGTCTGTGCGCAGACGGGGCCGATCTTTGTCAGCCCCGATAGTCAGCCACCCACAGTGCGCGCTAGTGCGGTACGGAAGGACGGTCCTCGTGACGGAGGCAGCAGAGCTCCCTCAGGCGCCCAAAGCGGCGCAAGCGGTATTCGGTGAGTTCTTTCCCATGGCTGTCAGGTACGCGGAGCTGCTGGCGGACGCGGGGGTGAAGAGAGGGCTGATCGGGCCTCGCGAGGTTCCGCGCCTGTGGGAGCGGCATCTGCTGAACTGCGCAGTGCTGTCGGAGGTCGTCCCCGAGGGCGTCACGGTGTGCGACGTGGGCTCAGGAGCCGGCCTGCCCGGGATTCCTCTCGCGCTGGTGCGCCCCGACCTGAAGATCACCTTGCTTGAACCGCTGTTGCGTCGCACGAACTTCCTGCAGGAAGTCGTCGAACTGCTCGGTCTGGATCACGTGACGGTCGTCCGTGGTCGGGCCGAGGAGGTGCTCGGGACGCTGCAGCCGGTCCATGTGGTGACGGCTCGGGCCGTCGCCCCGCTCGACCGCCTCGCGGGATGGGGTGTGCCCCTGCTGCGCCCCTACGGCGAGATGCTGGCTCTCAAGGGAGGTACCGCAGAGGAGGAGATCCAGGGTGCTCGTGCTGCCCTGAGCAAGCTCGGCGTGGTGGAGACCGAGGTGCTGCACGTCGGCGAGGGACTCGTCGAACCGGCCTCCACCGTGGTGCGTGTGGTGGTCGGGGAGAGCCCGGGTGGTGTGAGGTTCGCCGCCAAGCGCGCCAAGGCTGCACGGGTGGGGCGAACGCGTCGACGTCGCTGAGCCCTGGATGTGAGGGGTCGGTACGCCCTCGGTTGCCGCTCCTGTCGCATCCGCAGGTGGTTCATGCATAGATGCGGCATGTAGCGATATGTAGCCTTTGCGGAGTGTCGAGACCCTGGCTGTACGCCCCAGGGGCATCGTGTTTCACGTGAAACGTCGCTCTCTGCTGCAGGGAATTATCGGCCGGGGTCGTGCGGCGGTCTCGCCGCGCGACCGCAGGCCCGTACGGGCTACCGAGTTGTCCACAGAAGTGGATTCATCCACAGAAGAGTCGGCCTCGCTGGTTCACGACCCCGAAAGCATGGCAGGCTCTGTTCATTGCGAGCCTGAAGTCGAGGAGAGTGAATCCTTGCGGTCCGACGCCGACACCGCGGGACCGATGACCGATCCGGTCCCCGGTCCCCGTACCGAGTCCTTGGGGGAGGGTGTTTCACGTGAAACACCGCCTCCGATGGACGACACACCCATCGGTCGTGCGGCCCAGCTGGCGGTTGAGGCCCTTGGCCGCGCCGGTGAGGGCCTGCCCCGACCTGAGCAGACGCGCGTGATGGTTGTCGCCAACCAGAAGGGCGGAGTCGGTAAGACGACCTCGACGGTCAATCTCGCCGCTTCGCTCGCACTGCACGGTGCGCGAGTCCTGGTGGTGGACCTCGACCCACAGGGGAACGCTTCGACGGCTCTGGGAATCGACCATCACGCGGAGGTTCCCTCCATCTATGACGTCCTGGTGGACAGCAGGCCCCTCTCCGAGGTGGTACAGCCCGTTCCGGACGTCGAAGGTCTCTTCTGTGCCCCGGCCACTATCGACCTCGCCGGCGCGGAGATCGAGCTGGTGTCGCTGGTGGCACGTGAGAGCCGGCTTCAGCGAGCCATTCAGGCATACGAGCAGCCTCTGGACTACATCCTCATCGACTGTCCGCCGTCGCTAGGCCTGCTCACCGTCAACGCGCTCGTAGCCGGGGCCGAGGTTCTCATTCCGATCCAGTGCGAGTACTACGCGCTGGAGGGCCTCGGGCAGTTGTTGCGCAACGTCGATCTCGTGCGTGGGCATCTGAACCCGGACCTGCACGTCTCCACGATCCTCCTCACCATGTATGACGGCAGGACCAGGCTTGCCTCGCAGGTGGCGGAGGAGGTGCGCAGCCACTTCGGCAAGGAGGTGCTGCGCACGAGCATCCCGCGGTCGGTGCGCATCTCCGAGGCGCCGAGCTATGGGCAGACCGTACTGACCTATGATCCGGGATCCAGTGGATCACTGTCCTACCTCGAAGCGGCCCGTGAGATCGCCCTGCGGGGCGTGGGCATGCACTATGAGGCCCAGCACGCCCGCACGGGCGGGCAGAACAGCCAGCGCAGCAACTCGGAGGGCATGCAGTGAGTGAGCGTCGTAGAGGACTGGGGCGTGGGCTCGGTGCACTGATCCCCGCAGCTCCGCAGGAGAGGCAGGTGGCCACTCCCTCGTCGGGCACGGGCGCTTCGGCTCTGATGACCGCCGACCGTGGGGTGGCCGCCGCGAAGGTGACCGGGCTTCCGTCCGGGCCCTTGGTCCCGGAGCCGAGTTCTCCCCCGGCCGAGCCCCAGAGCGTTACTGAGTCGACGGACTCTGCCGGGGCCTATTTCGCCGAAATCCCGATTGATTCGATCGCGCCGAACCCCAAGCAGCCTCGTGAGGTGTTCGACGAGGACGCACTGGCGGAGTTGGTGACCTCCATCAAGGAGGTCGGTCTGCTTCAGCCCGTCGTCGTGCGCAAGGTGGCTGACGACCGCTACGAGCTCATCATGGGTGAGCGTCGGTGGAGGGCATGCGGCGAGGCCGGCCTGGAACGCATTCCGGCCATCGTCCGTGCGACGGACGACGAGAAGCTGCTTCTCGACGCGCTCCTGGAGAACCTGCACCGGGCCCAGCTGAATCCCTTGGAGGAAGCGGCGGCGTACGACCAGCTGCTGAAGGACTTCAAGTGCACGCATGACCAGCTGGCGGACCGGATCGGCCGTTCACGTCCTCAGGTCTCCAACACACTGCGTCTGCTGCGGCTCTCCCCGCCGGTGCAGCGCAGGGTCGCTGCCGGGGTTCTCTCCGCTGGTCACGCACGGGCACTGTTGTCGGTGGATGACTCCGAGGAGCAGGACCGGCTGGCCCACCGCATCGTGGCCGAGGGGTTGTCGGTGCGGGCGGTCGAGGAGATCGTGAATCTGCTCGGCTCAGAGCCCACGAGTTCGGCGAAGCCCAAGGGCCCCAGGGCGGGCGGCCGTGTCTCGCCGGCTCTCACTGATCTGGCGTCCCGGCTCTCGGACCGTTTCGAGACGCGGGTGAAGGTCGACCTCGGACAGAAGAAGGGGAAGATCGTCGTCGAGTTCGCTTCGATGGAGGATCTGGAGCGCATTCTCGGCAGCCTGGCTCCGGGTGAGGGGCGTGTGCTGGAACGCAGCCTCTCGGAAGAGCAGGGCGACGACGAGAGCTGAGCCCCTGGTGGGCGTCAGGGCGGGCTGTGTGCCGGGAAGTTTCCGGAACACAGCCCGCCCTTTGCATTTCTTCGGTGTCGACATCACGTCTGGGTGGATACGATGCGTTCTGGTATGGCGTATCCACCACCGTGATGCACCTCAGAGGAGGCGGGGGCCGTGCGATCAGTGAATCGCAGCCACCTGGTGACAGTCGGATTGGGGCTTGGTGCTGTCGGGGGGTTCGTCGGCAGCCTGTTCCGAGAACGGAGTGCGCTGGCAGCCGCACGGGGTGCGGCGGGCGAAGGAAGTGAGGAACCGCCTTCATGGGGCGTCGGCTCGTACCGCTCACACTGGACAACCTTCCGGATCTCCCCCGGCGTTGCCGCTCGTGCGTCTTCTGGGAACTTGATCCGGTCAGCGGCGAAGCTGCGGTAAAGGCGGGCAGACCCGAGGTGGAGAAGGAAGCCTGGATCTCCTCCGTTCTGCTGGAGTGGGGTTCCTGCGGGCGGGTCGTCTATGTGGATGACGTCCCGGCCGGCTTCGTGCTCTACGCGCCGCCCGCTTATGTGCCACGCTCCATGGCGTTTCCCACGAGCCCCGCCTCCCCCGACGCCGTGCAGCTGATGACTGCGTTGATTTCGCCAGAATTCCAGGGGCAAGGGCTGGGGCGTGTGATGGTGCAGACGGTGGCCAAGGACTTGCTGCATCGTGGTTTCCGAGCGATCGAGGCGTTCGGAAACGCCCGCTGGAAAGAGCCTGCCTGTGTGCTGCCCGCCGACCACCTGCTGGCGGTGGGCTTCAAGACGGTGCGTCCTCATCCGGTGTACCCCCGGCTGAGACTGGAGCTGCGTACCACGCTGTCCTGGAAAGAGGACGTGGAGCTGGCGTTGGACAGGCTGCTGGGTGCGGTGCAGAAGGAGCCGGTGCTGCGGCCTCTCTGACCCCGGAGACAGTGCGGAGAGTCGAGGATCATGCGAAACGGGCCCACCCGAAAGGATGGGCCCGTTTCACGTGAAACAGTGAGTGGCGCTGTGTTACTCGCCGATGAAGGCTTCGAGGTCGCGGAGAATCGCGGCCTTCGGCTTGGCACCGACGATGGTCTTGGCGACCTCGCCACCCTGGTACACGTTGAGTGTCGGGATGGACATGACGCCGTACTTCGCCGCGATGGCCGGGTTCTCGTCGATGTTGAGCTTGACGATCTCGATCTTGTCGCCGAACTCGGTCGCGATCGCCTCGAGCGACGGAGCGATCTGCCGGCACGGGCCGCACCACGCCGCCCAGAAGTCCACCAGAACGGGCTTGTCGTTCTTCAGGACATCCTCGTCGAAGGAGTCGTCAGTTACGTTCTTCAGGGCGCCGGCCACGGCGACCTCCTTAATTACGTGGGGTGTGGAGGGGGAGAAAGTCAGACTGCCGGGGTCTTCTCCGGCTCGGCGAGCTTCTCGTCGGAGAGCGCGGCCAGGAAGCGCTCCGCATCGAGGGCTGCGGAGCAGCCGGTCCCGGCAGCGGTGATCGCCTGCCGGTAGGTGTGGTCGACGACGTCGCCGGCGCCGAAGACGCCCGTGAGGTTGGTGCGCGTCGAAGGGGCGTCGACCTTGAGGTAACCCTCGTCGTCGAGGTCCAGCTGCCCCTTGAAGAGTTCGGTACGGGGGTCGTGGCCGACGGCGATGAACAGACCGGTCACCGGCAGCTCGGACGTCTCGCCCGTCTTGGTGTTGCGAAGAGTCAGGCCGGAGAGCTTCTGGTCACCGTGGACGACGGCGACCTCGCTGTCCCAGGCGAACTTGATCTTCGGATCGGCGAAGGCGCGGTCCTGCATGGCCTTGGAGGCGCGCAGGGAGTCGCGGCGGTGGACGATCGTGACCGACTTGGCGAACCGGGACAGGAAGGTCGCCTCCTCCATGGCAGTGTCGCCACCACCGATCACAGCGATGTCCTGGTCCTTGAAGAAGAAGCCGTCGCAGGTGGCACACCAGGAGACACCCCGGCCGGAGAGAGCGTCCTCGTTCGGCAGTCCGAGCTTGCGGTGCTGCGATCCCGTGGTGACGATGACTGCCTTGGCGCGGTGCACCGTGCCTGCCGTGTCCGTGACGGTCTTGATCTCGCCGGTGAGGTCGACGGAGACCACATCGTCGGGGATGAGGTCGGCGCCGAAGCGCTCGGCCTGGGCGCGCATGTTGTCCATGAGCTCAGGGCCCATGATTCCGTTCTGGAAGCCCGGGAAGTTCTCCACGTCGGTGGTGTTCATCAGAGCACCGCCTGCGGTGACGGCGCCTTCGAACACCAGCGGCTTCAGCGACGCGCGAGCGGTGTACAGGGCGGCGGTGTAACCGGCCGGCCCGGAGCCGATGATGATCACATTACGGACGTCGCTCACGGGTTCTTCCTCGTCTCTGCAGACTGCCTACTACCTACTGGGGCCGGTTCCACGACTCTCACCCCACCCAACGGATCCTACGGGGCGCGCATTCCCGAAGTACCGGATCGGATCCGGGGGTGCTTCTCAGGGACGCGTGTACGAGTGGGTGAGCAGCAGGTGCCCCCTGGCCGCGGGCCCGGAGTCCACGCAGGCAGCATCGACGACATAGGCCTGTACGCGGCTCGAGTCGGTCGCGTGGGGCAGGACGACGAGGAAGGCGGCCGATCCTTCGTAGCTGCCCTCTTCGATGGCCAGGGCCGGGGTGTCGCGTCCGGTGCCCTGTTGGACGCAGGGGGGTACGACCACCACGGGAGTGCGCAGGGGGAGGCTGGGGGATGAGGTCTGCGGGGACAGGTTCTGCGGAGACGATTTGGTGTTGAGGGGCTTCGCCGATGTGGTGGCGCTCTCGCCGGTGTCGCTCAGCAGGGAGTGGACCTGGCTCTCGAGCGTGCCCTCCGCGAAGTCGTGCCTCCCTTCCGTTGCGGCACTGACGCCTTGATCGGCCTTCATGCCGGCCGACTCCTGTGAGGGCTGTATCGACTGCAGCATGAAGACGCTCATGCCGACGACGGCCGCTCCGAGGGCAGTGCCAAGGACTACCGTGCGACGGCGGCGCCGAGCCGGACGCCGTCCGGGTCCGGTGGCGCCTCGCGGGTGCCCCAGAGGGCGCGCGGGGGCCGTGCCGTCCGAAGACTGATCGTGTGTTTCACGTGAAACATGATCTGCCGCAGGCGAGGGATCGGGGAGCGCCTCGGCCGCCAGGGCGGTGTCGATGCGCTCGGCGATGTCGTCGGGCATGTGCTCCTGCAGAGGCAGACTGCCGAGGAGCGAGCGGATCTCCTCGAGGGAGGCGTGGATGTCGCCACACGGCGCGCAGGCGTCGATATGGAGACGGAGTGCTTCCGCCCGGGCAGAGGAGAGGAGCCCTGCGGTGAGATCGGAAATCTCCTCGACGTCCGGGTGCTGAGCCGTGTCGGCCGTGGATGTCATGCGAGCCCACCTCCACCCTTTACCGCAGCAGGATCGCTTGCGCCTGCATCCCTTGGTCCTGACGCAGGTGGGACGGATGTCCCGTGCGTCCGGTTCCTTTCCACCCGGCTGCTCTCGCCGTCCGCGTTGTTGCGTAGATGGGTGAGCAGAGGAAGCAGTCTGGCTCTACCCCGCGCACAGCGGCTCTTCACCGTGCCGGTCGGAACGTCGAGAAGGCGAGCAGCCTCCGCGACGGGGTAGGCCTGCATGTCCACGAGGACGAGTGCGGCTCGCTGCTCCGCGGGCAGGGTGGCCAGCGCAGCGAGGAGTTCGCGATGCAGGTCCTGTCGCTCGGCGGGAGCCTCGGCGGATTCGTGTGGCTCCAGAAGCTGATCGAGTCGCTCGGTGTCGTCCACAGGCGAGGTCTTGCGTGAGGCGGCCTTACGGACCCGGTCCAGGCACGCGTTGACGGTGATGCGGTGCAGCCAGGTGGTGACGGCGGACTGTCCGCGGAAGGTGTGGGCGGCCCGGAAGGCGGAGACAAGGGCGTCCTGAACGGCGTCGGCGGCTTCCTCGCGATCGCCGAGGGTGCGGATCGCGACGGCCCAGAGCCGGTCCCGGTGCCGCCGCACGAGTTCGCCGAACGCGTCCGGATCGCCGGCGACGTGTTGGGCCAGAAGCTCCTGATCGCTGGGTGGGTCGGATTGACTCACGGTCGCCCTCCCCTTCTTGTACGGCGGGATCAGTCTGTGCGTGAGCAGCGGCACTTCTCGTCGATCTTGCTGCGCGTGGGCGGGCCACGCGTAATCGATCACGGACGGGGCGACCTGGCCGGAGTGCCGGTCTGTCTGTCACGGTTGGAACGAGGAAGGGCCTGAAGAGGAAGAAGCCTAGCTGGAAGAAGGCGGGAGCCATGAGTATCTCAGGCGCAACGATTCCTGGTGCAGGCGTAGTTGGCCGATTGGCCACGGCACATGCCCCTGCGCTCCGTCCGGCAGCAGGATCGAGAGGGTGAGCGTCCACACCGGCTGGATCGACCTCTGCGCATGGCGCTTCGGCGGACGTAGGGGCACCGTCGGGACGGACAGCCACCGGGGCCACCGCGGCTGGAAGTGTTCGCAGGCGGGCGGGACGCGGAACGGGCCGGTGAGGAGCGTTTCCCACGGGCCCGTTCGGTCAGCCGAGTACAGAGATCTCCGAGATGCCGCCACGGAAACCATATGAGCCGTCAGGAGGCAGTTCCGTGATGCGGACCAGGATGTAGCGGGTCCGTACCGGCTTGGTGAGCGTCTTCCGTATGGTGCTTCCCGTCGTCTCGAGGTTCGTGAGGCGATGCGGGAAGTCGGCCAGGGACGAGGGGGCGGAAGCACCTTCGCCGGCCGCGAGCACTTCGGCCTTCTGCTGACCTTGGTACATCGCGACGTCGATGCCGGCGACGTCCTGCACGCTGCCGAGATCAACGATTATGCCGCTGCCCTCCTTGCGGTTCGGGAGGTTGCCGAAGTTGGCGTAACCCACGTACCGGGGAGTGATCCAAGCGGTGTCCGACGTGCCGTCGATGGCGTTCGGAACGTCCTGCACTTTGATACCGGAACCGCTGGGAGCGAACTCCCTCGCGTCGACGATGCGCAGATCCTTGAGCTGGACCGGAGCCTTGTCGTCGCCCTCGGAACCCCGGTTGTGCGTCGTGGTCGGCTCCGTGGTGTCGTTCTCCCGGTTGAGCACGGTCTCTGCCAGTTGCCAGCTGCCGAGCCCGAGAGCGGCGATGAGAAGCGCGGCCACGGCCCACTTGAGCGCCTTGCCGGTACGGCTCTGGAGAGGGGGCGGAGGAGCGACCACGGGCTGGGTCGCGGCGACCGCGGCCGGCGGGCGACCGTAGGTGCCCTGCTGGTAGGTCGTCCGCTGGTATTCGGGCGGGGCGGTGAAGGCAGGCTCGGGGGGAAGGACGCGAGGCATGGCGGCGACGGCCTTCGCCAGCTCGTCCGGCGTCGTGCAGGGCTGTTCCTGCCGTGACGCGGTGGCTCCGTCGTTGGCGAGGGCCCGCATGGCGAGCTCCGAAAGGCCTCGGTGGACCCCGGCCCTCACCTGGTCCGGGGGGATCAGCCCCAGGTCCTTGGGCAGCCCGGACAGGCCGTAGGCATCGCTTTCATAGGGCCAGCGCCGGGTCAGGGCGGCGTAGAGGAGCGCGCCGATGGCCTCGGTGTCCGTACGCAGCGGCTGGTCCGCGGTGATGCCGCGCAACGCGGCGTTCACAGCGAGGCCCCGGATCCTGTACTGCCCGGTCGAACTGCGCAGCACCGCACCCGGGGTGAGTCGCAGGTGCGCGAGACCCTCCCGGTGAGCGGCAGCCATGGCCTGGGACACCTGGCTCACCAGCTGGTAGGCGTCGTGCGCTTCCATTGGGCCGGCCGCGAGCAGGGCGGTGAGCTCCGTCGCGTCCGGGAGCCACTCGTGCACGACGTAGACGAGGTCGTCCTCCTCCACCGCGTCCAGGACCTGGACGAAGCGCGGGTCCCCCAGGAGCGCGGAGGAGCGGGCGGCCGCCAGCACCGAGCGGGCGCGCGGGTGGTCGGCGGGAAGCAGGTGGACACCCACCGCACGACGCAGCTTCTCGTCGACCGCACGCCAGCTGCTGAATCCGTCCAGACGGGTGACGCATTCCTCGAGACGGTAGCGTCCGGCCAGTTTGTGACCACTGTGCAGGTCGGGAGTCGCCGGGACGGGCTCCTTGCCTGCCTGCCCGCCGTCCGCGCCCTCCGGGCCGGCGTTCTCCGGGTCCCCGGCCTGTGACGTCCCGTCGGTCGAGGCCTCGTCCGCCTCGGCGGGCGGCGGCTCGTCGCCGCCGTTGTCGGCCACATCCACAGCAGCCGTGCTACGTTCCGCCACCGTCGTTCCTGCCTCCCCATCCGTTGCGCGATGCCAGCCAGCCAGCTCTGCACAGTCACGCCAATTGTGCCCATACTCCGGCGCTATGCACGACACGCGGTGCCCAGCGTTGGTTGTGCGGACCGGTGCGCCTTCACGACCTCACCACGTGGGGCCGTCAGCGTCCGAGCCGCCCCCGGACCATGCCGACCATGCTGTTGAGTTCTTCGATACGCATCTTCCGGGCAGCCACGAAGAAGACGCCCAGCAGGACCACACTGCCGCAGACGAGGGAGACCACCGACCCGCCGGCCCCGTCGCCGAGTGTCCGGAGAAGGGCGTAGCCCACGGCGCCACCCAGGACCGCCGCAGGGATCGCGGCCATGCAGAGCCGGGCGTAGGTGCGCACCACACGGGAGCCGTCGAGGTCCCCTCCGAGCCGGTTGCGCAGACGCCGCCAGGCGATCCCCACGCCGACCGCGTAGGCCAGCCCGTAGGAGGCGGCCATGCCGACGACCGCCCACTGCGCCGGAAGGACGACGTAGCAGAGAGCGGACGCCGCAGCGTTGACGGCCGCCACGATGACGGTGTTGTAGAACGGGGTGCGGGTGTCCTCGTACGCGTAGAAGCCGCGCAGCACGACGTACTGCACGGAGTACGGGATGAGGCCCAGGCCGAACGCCATCAGGATGAAGCCCATGGACCGGGCGGCTTCCGTGCCGCTCGACGCGTACAGCAGGGTGCACATCGGCAGACCGAGCGCCAGGAATGTGAAGGCTACGGGCACGATCGCCACCGCGGAATTGCGCAGACCCTGTGAGATGTCGTCGCGGACGGCTCCGGGGTCGTTGTCATGTGCTGCGCGGGAGATGCGCGGCAGCAGCGCGGCCATGACGGAGACGGTGATGATCGCCTGGGGCATTCCCCAGATCAGCTGGGCATTGGAGTAGGCGAGGAACCCGGTGCCGTCCATGCCGGACAGCTTGCCCGCGGAGGTCGCGAGCTGCGTCACGACGATGACGCCCGCCTGGTTGGCGAGGACGAAGAGAACGGTCCACTTGGCAAGCTTGATCGTCTTGCCGAGGCCGTGGCCCTTCCAGTCGAAGCGGGGACGGAAGCGGAACCCGGCCTCGCGCAGATACGGGATCATGGCCAGGGCCTGGACGACCAGGCCGAGAAGCGTTCCGATGCCCAGGAGCCGGACGCCGTCCGGCGGAATCGTCTCGACGCCCATCCGGGATTCCGCGGACGTGCCGTAGACCCAGATGAACAGGCCGAACGTGACGATCATGACGATGTTGTTGAGGACCGGCGTCCACATCATCGCGCCGAATTTCCCGCGCGCGTTGAGGATCTGCCCCATGACCACGTGGATGCCCATGAAGAAGATGGTCGGGAGGCAGTAGCGGGCGAAGGTGACGGCGACGCTGTTGGCCGCCGCGTCGTTCGCGATCGTCGGCGACATCATGTGGATGAGCCACGGCGCGGCGAGGACGGCGAGGGCGACGATCGCCCCGAGCGTGACCATCACCAGGGTCAGCAGACGGTTGGCATACGCCTCACCGCCGTCCTGGTCGTCCTTCATGGAGCGGACCAGTTGGGGCACGAAGACCGAGTTCAGCCCACCACCGACGGTGAGGATGTAGATCATCGTCGGCAGCGTGTAGGCGATGGTGAAACTGTCGCCGAGCAGCGCCGCACCGAGAGCTGCGGTGATCACCAGGCTGCGGACGAAGCCGGTGAGCCTGGAGACCAGGGTGCCGGCGGCCATCAGCGCACTCGACTTCAGTATCCCCGCCGCGCGGCCGCCGGACTTCGGCGGAACAGGTGCCGGAGCCGCTTCCGGCTCGGCCGGCGGGCCGGGAGGCCGCCCGGAGCCCTCCTGGTCGCGGAAGAGGTGGGCGAAGGCGTCCGGCTCCTCGCGGTCGTCGGCAGCCTGCGTGACCAGGTCGTCGACCCCGACGTACTGGGTGGTCGCCGGGTTGTCTCCGTACGGCAGGTGCCGCGAGGGGCCTGCGGGCTCCGGTGGCGGCGTCTGGGCCCAGATGCGGGGGTCGGGGGCGTACTGGGCCGCGGGGGGCTGCTGGTAGAGCGCCTGTGGCTCCTGGTAGGTGCCGGGCGGCGGTGGCGGGTGGGAGGCGCGGTCGTAGAGTGCCTCGGCCACCGGATCCTGCGCGGTGAGGTCCTGAGCCCGGTACGGATCGTGGTCGTAGGCGTGCTGGAGGTACGGGTCGGGGGTCATCCCCTCCTCCCCGGATCCGGGTGACGCCGGCGGACCGCCGGAAGACCCTGCTCCGCCCGCGCCCTGGCCGCGGTCACCGTCGTACGGCGCGTTCATCGAAACCCCACCTCATCGTCCCCGGCCGACCGGCCTCGACACACATCGCTCAACGGTCCACTTTCTCACCCGGGCCCGACGGGTTCCCGCTTTCCGGACCGGTGTCCGGCGTCGGGTCACTCGGCTGCTCGGGTTCACCGCCGTTGTTCTCCACTGCTCCGCCGGCGACGGTGCGCCTTCGGTGGGTGTACATCCTGATGCCGGCCAGGACCAGCAGCAGCAGGCCTCCGGCGATCACCAGAAGCACCGTGGGTGTGACTTCTGAGACCTTCACGGTGAAGGTCATCTCCTCGCCGTACGGCGTTCCGTCCTCGGTGAAGAGGCGCGCGGTGACCTGCGCCTGGCCGTTGGCGTTGGCCGAGGCGTCGAACTTCACCGACTGGCTGTGCCCGCCGGCGATCCTGACCGGTTGTTCGGCCACGGCCCCGCCGTCGTTGAGCTTGAGCCGTGTGGCGTTGCCCGACGTCAGGCGGAGCACGAGATGGTCGACACCCTGCACCAGCTTGTTCTGCACGGTCACGGGGATCGTCGCGCTGCGCCCGGACAGGGTGACGTCGGACTTCGAGATGAGCTGCACCTCGTTGGTCAGACTCTGCAGGTAGGTGCGGACGGCATCGCGGTATCGCTGGGCCTCCAGGGCGCTGCCGCGCCAGGACGTCGACATCGAGCGGTTGATCGCATTGCCGAACGGGGTCACCACACGGTCGGGCTGGGTGAGGATGACCTGGAAGCTGTTGAGCGATTCCTGCGTCGTCCTGATGTCCTGGAAGGCCTGGGTGGGCAGCTCCTGGCTGCGCAGCTTCTTCGGGTACCGGGAGGCCCGCGGCACCTTCGTCGTGGCTCGTGCGTCCGGCTTCTTCCCGGCAGCGGCCACCAGGTCGAGGGGCTGCGTCCAGTGTTCGTCGGTCAGTGCCCGCACGGCGCGCGCCATGGCCTGGGCCTGGGAGGCCGTGGGAGTCCGCTGAGGGGCGACGACGACGCTGCGCTCGCGGTCGGGCGCCTGCTCGGTCAACGCCAGCGTATGGGCGAGAAACTTCTGGACGGCCAGCGTCGAGTTGCCCGTCGTGGACAGGTCGCCCTCGAAGGCGGTGGAGAGCCTGTAGTCGGAGACGACGGCGGTGGTGCCCCCGCCGATCGGCCGGGCCGCTGTCGGGGTGTAGGGCAGGCCACCGGTTTCTTCGAAGCTGTCGCTGCGGGCGATCACCGTGTGGGCACCGGCCGAGGTGGCCACATCGACGACGGAGGGATCAACGGCACCGTTCACAGGCCAGGCGAAGTCGGTGGACGGCTTCACATGGAGGACGGTCTCCACCGTCAACCCGGCCGCCTCCGTCGCCGTCTGCAGATGACCGAGCGTGCCCGACACGTTCTTGCCGCGGTGCGCGATGGAAGCGAGGTCGGGATCGGCGAACGGGAGGGCCACCACCGTGCCGTCCTTCACCGCTGCTTCCAGCGTGGTGAGCCACTGCTTGGCGATGGCCTGGTTCGTCCCCGCGACGGTGGTGTCACCGACCTTGACGCGGTAGTTCCTGGTCATCGCGTCGGCCGCTGCCAGCAGACCAGGATCGATCACCCAGGTCACGGGCAGCTGACGGCCGAGAGAGACCATCTGCTCCAGCCGTCCTCCCGGGGCGAGGTCGAGCGCGAGCTCGTCGTCGGCGAAGACGGGGGTCTGCTGCTCGTCGGATCCCGTCTCCGCCGTCACATGTGCCGACGCGATCAGCGGCCAGAGGAACGTCAGTCCGGTCTTGCGCTCGGTGTCCTCGGGCTGCCAGGGAAGAAAGGTCCGCCGGATGCCCAGCACCTGGTCGTAGGCGCTGTCGGCGGTGCGGCCCGTGAGAGAGACACCTAGCTGGTAGACGCCCTCCTCGTCCAGGCCGAGCTTGTCCACCGGGACGGCGAGCGTGAAGTCCTGGCTCACGCCGGAAGCGAGTTTCGGGACCTTGAGCGTGTATGCGCCGCCGAGCTTCGCCGGGTCGCTGCCGGGCAGGTAAGCGGTCCGGTCGGCGGCCTCGTCGATGGCGGACCTGCCGGACAGCCGCGGCCCGACACGCAGGTCCACCTCGGCGTCGGTGACTGTCTTCTTGCCCTTGTTGGTCAGGGTGCCGGACACGGTGAGCGTGTCGCCCTCGACCGGTGCGCTCGGAGCGAGGGTGTCGAGGGACACGTCGACGGTGCGCGAACCGGTAGGGGCCTTGGCCGTGCCGTGGGCCTGCGCCGTCGGCGCAGCCGGGCCGGCCAGGAGGCCTGCGATCAGCGGTGCCCCGACGATCAAGGAGGCTGTGCGCCGGAGCCACCGGCGGGCAGGGGAAGGATTCATCCCCTGAAAGTCTGCCGCCTCGGCCACGCGTATCCGTCCCTCGTCGTCGTCAGCTGGTATCGGTCTTGCCGGTCTCTGCGTCCCCGCATGGTAACGATGCGCCCGGCGGCTGAGTGCCGGGGACCGTGCCACATGATCGTGAGAGTCTCGCAGGACCGGAAGAAACGATGACGCCCGGGCCGGTGGGTGCACGTACCCTTTTCTGTTGTGCCGAACGCCAACGAAGAAAGCCCCAGTGCACTGAGTCAGGTGCAGCACCGCGCAGTGAGTGAACTGCTGCGGGTGTCCCCGGTCGCCGACGACCTTGCCCGCCGGTTCGAGCAGGCCGGATTCGGCCTCGCCCTGGTCGGAGGGTCGGTCCGCGATGCGTTGCTCGGCAGGCTCGGGAACGACCTGGACTTCACCACGGACGCCCGCCCCGAAGACGTGCTCAAGATCGTCAGGCCCTGGGCCGACTCGGTCTGGGAGGTCGGGATCGCGTTCGGCACCGTCGGAGCGCAGAAGGACGGCTACCAGATCGAGGTCACGACCTACCGGTCGGAGGCGTACGACAGGACCTCGCGCAAGCCGGAGGTCTCCTACGGCGACTCGATCGAGGACGATCTCGTCCGGCGGGACTTCACCGTCAACGCCATGGCCGTCGCCCTGCCCCGGAAGGAGTTCATCGACCCGCACGGCGGGCTCGAGGACCTGGCGGAGCGTGTGCTGCGCACTCCGGGCACGCCTGAGGACTCGTTCTCCGACGATCCGCTACGGATGCTGCGTGCCGCCCGCTTCGCGGCGCAGCTCGACTTCGCGGTGGCCCCCGAGGTCGTCAGGGCGATGACGGACATGGCCGGACGGATCGAGATCGTGTCGGCCGAACGGGTCCGGGAGGAACTGAACAAGCTGCTTCTCTCCGGGCACCCCCGCAAGGGGCTCGGTCTTCTCGTCGATACGGGCCTGGCGGACCGGGTGCTGCCCGAGCTGCCTGCGCTACGGCTGGAGAGTGATGAGCATCACCGGCACAAGGACGTCTACGAGCACTCCCTGACGGTCCTGGAGCAGGCGATCGACCTGGAGGAGGACGGCCCCGACCTCGTACTGCGCCTCGCCGCCCTGCTCCATGACATCGGGAAGCCGAGGACGCGGCGCTTCGAGAAGGACGGTCGCGTCTCGTTCCACCACCACGAAGTGGTCGGCGCCAAGATGGTCAGGAAGCGCATGGCCGAGCTCAAGTACTCCAACGACATGGTCAAGGACGTGTCGAAGCTGGTGGAGCTTCATCTGCGCTTCCACGGCTACGGCGACGGGGAGTGGACCGACTCCGCGGTGCGCCGGTACGTCCGGGACGCGGGGTCCCTGCTGGAGCGGCTCCACAAGCTCACACGCTCGGACTGCACGACGCGGAACAAGCGCAAGGCGAACGCGCTCTCGCGTACGTACGACGGCCTCGAGCAGCGCATCGCGCAGTTGCAGGAGCAGGAGGAACTGGACTCGATCCGTCCTGACCTCGACGGCAACGACATCATGGAGATTCTGGGCGTCGGGCCCGGGCCGGTGATCGGTAAGGCGTACGCGTTCCTGCTGGAGCTCCGGCTGGAGCACGGCCCGATGGAACACGATGCGGCAGTCGCTGCCCTCAAGGAATGGTGGGCGACGCAGGAGTGAGGGGCCCGGCGGGCGCATGTTTCACGTGAAACATGCGCGTACGGGTCCTCACGCTGAGTTGCGAGGGGGCGTTGTTTCACGTGAAACAACGCCCCTCATCTCCCGGGCCGGAGGTTCTGTGCCGATTCGCCGACACGTCTCCAGCGGAGCATGGCCAGTGAGGCCGTGGCGTACAGGACGGCCACCGTGAGCACCACCACGACAGACCTGCCGTCCGCCGGAAGAGCGAGAGCGGCCATGGCGGCAGCGGCGACGAACGCGACGTTGAACAACACGTCGTAGAGCGAGAAGACCCTGCCGCGAAATGTGTCGTCCACGGAGGTCTGTACCTCGGTGTCGGTCGTGATCTTCGAGCCTTGTGTCACCAGCCCGAGCAGGAACGCCGCCGACAGCATCGGAACGGGGGCGAAGGTCAGTCCCAGTGCGGGTTCCAGGAGGGCCGCCGCACCCGCGCACACCGCCATCCAGCCGTAGCGGCCGAACCGTCCGATGGCCCACGGCGTGACGACGGCAGCTATGAAGAATCCGGCGGCGGACGCGCCCAGTGCCAGGCCGAGCAGCGCGAGGCCGTCGGACTCGCTGTCGGACCACGCGTAGCGGCACAACATCAGCAGCATCACGGTCAGCGCTCCGTAACAGAAGCGGATGACTGTCATGGCGGCCAGAGCGCGCGCGGCGTCCTTCCGATCCGCCAGATGGCGCAAGCCGGCGACGAGCCCTCGTGCGGTGATGGACAGCGCCTCCCGCAGGCGCACGTGTTGCTGGTCCCGGTCCGGGCCGAGGAGTTCACGCGCCAGCGTGAGGGACGCCAGCGCGGACAGCAGGTAGAGAACCGCGCCCAGGAGGACCACGGCGGCGTCGGAACCGTCCGTGAGCACTCTCATGGCCAGCGCGAGACCTCCGCCCGCAGTGGCTGCCAGCGTGCCGGCCGTCGGGGAGAGGGAGTTGGCCACGACGAGCCGGTCGCTGTCCACGACGCGGGGAAGAGCTGCCGAGAGCCCCGCCAGCACGAAGCGGTTGACGGCGGTGACGCAGAGAGCCGAGGCGTAGAACAGCCACTCGGGCACGGAGCGCAGGAGCAGGAGAGCTGTGCAGCAGGCCAGGACCGCTCGCAGGAGGTTTCCGTACAGGAACACCTGGCGGCGGGGCCAGCGGTCCAGCAGAACTCCCGCGAACGGGCCGATCAGTGAGTACGGGAGAAGCAGGACGGCCATCGCGGAGGCGATGGCAGCAGCAGTCGTCTGCTTCTCCGGCGAGAAGATGACGTACGTGGCGAGCGCTACCTGATAGACGCCGTCGGCCGACTGGGAGAGAAGCCGCACGGCGAGCAGGCGACGAAAATTCCGGAGGCGCAGGAGTACGCCAAGATCACGCACGACAGGCATGTGGGCAAGGGTCACACACACAGGGGGCCCCCGGGCGGATTGCCCAGGAACCCCCTGTGGGTGGAGGGTGAGGAGCGTTGCCGCTCCTCACCCCGGTGAGGCTGAAGCCGTGATCGGCCGGATCAGCGCTCGACGTCTCCGGCGATGAACTTCTCGACGTTCTCGCGAGCCTCGTCGTCGAAGTACTGCACCGGCGGGGACTTCATGAAGTACGAGGAGGCGGAAAGGATCGGGCCCCCGATGCCACGGTCCTTGGCGATCTTCGCGGCGCGCACGGCGTCGATGATGACACCGGCGGAGTTCGGGGAGTCCCACACCTCGAGCTTGTACTCCAGGTTCAGCGGAACGTCACCGAAGGCACGACCCTCGAGGCGCACGTAGGCCCACTTGCGGTCGTCCAGCCAGGCCACGTAGTCCGACGGCCCGATGTGGACGTTGTCCGCGCCGAGGTCACGGTCACGGATCTGCGAGGTGACGGCCTGCGTCTTGGAGATCTTCTTGGACTCCAGGCGCTCACGCTCGAGCATGTTCTTGAAGTCCATGTTGCCGCCGACGTTCAGCTGCATCGTGCGGTCGAGGACGACACCGCGGTCCTCGAAGAGCTTCGCCATCACGCGGTGCGTGATGGTGGCGCCGACCTGGGACTTGATGTCGTCACCGACGATCGGGACACCGGCCTCGGTGAACTTGTCCGCCCACTCCTTGGTGCCCGCGATGAACACGGGGAGGGCGTTGACGAAGGCGACCTTGGCGTCGATGGCGCACTGCGCGTAGAACTTCGCAGCGACCTCGGAACCGACGGGCAGGTAGCAGACGAGGACGTCGACCTGCTTGTCCTTGAGGATCTGGACGATGTCGACCGGGGCCTCGGCGGACTCCTCGATCGTCTCGCGGTAGTACTTGCCCAGGCCGTCGTGGGTGTGGCCGCGCTGAACGGTCACGCCGGTGTTCGGCACGTCGGCAATCTTGATGGTGTTGTTCTCGCTGGCGCCGATGGCGTCCGCGAGGTCGAGGCCGACCTTCTTCGCGTCGACGTCGAAGGCGGCTACGAACTCGACGTCGCTCACGTGGTACTCGCCGAACTGGACGTGCATCAGACCGGGCACCTTGCCGGCCGGATCGGCGTCCTTGTAGTACTCGACGCCCTGTACCAGTGAGGCGGCGCAGTTGCCCACGCCTACGATGGCTACGCGAACCGAACCCATGCCGATTGCTCCCTGTTGTTCTCGGTGTTCCCCGATGACGCCTCGCGGCTCTGCGGGGGTTTCACTTGGTGTCGTCGGACGGATCCGGCCGGGTGTGATCCCGGTGCCGGGGCAGGCCGCCCGTCTCTCCTGATGTGTCGTGCTGAGTGGAGCTCTCGGGCGAGGATCGTCGCTGATCCCGTCCCGACCGCTCGCTCTCGATGAGCTCGTTCAGCCAGCGCACTTCGCGCTCCACGGACTCCATGCCGTGTCGCTGCAGCTCAAGCGTGTAGTCATCGAGTCGTTCCCGGGTGCGGGTGAGGGAAGCGCTCATCTTCTCGAGGCGCTCCTCCAGCCTGCTGCGGCGGCCCTCGAGCACGCGCATACGCACCTCACGCTCCGTCTGCCCGAAGAAGGCGAAGCGAGCGGCGAAGTGCTCGTCCTCCCAGGAATCGGGGCCGGTGTGGGAGAGCAGCTCCTCGAAGTGCTCCTTCCCCTCCGCCGTCAACCGGTAGACGATCTTGGCGCGACGCCCTGCGAGTGAGGACGTGGGGGCGACCCCACGGCCGGCTGCGGGCGGAAGCGCCGGATCGCTCGCGGTCTCCTCGATCAACCAGCCGCTGGCCACCAGCGTCTTCAGGCAGGGGTAGAGGGTGCCGTAGCTGAAGGCGCGGAAGATCCCCAGCGACGTGTTGAGGCGTTTACGCAGCTCGTACCCGTGCATCGGGGACTCGCGGAGCAGGCCCAGGACGGCGAACTCGAGGATGCCGGAGCGTCTGCTCACCTTCGCCTCCTCCTTCGCCGGGTGCTTCCGCGGGGCCTACGAGGCCACCTTATGCCGTGCTGATGTATCGACTCGATACATCAGCACGATAGATCGGGACGTCATGTTCGACAAGGGGGTCAATCGTGAGCGGCGTCACATCGGGGATTCCTGGGGAGTGACTTGCGTAATTTGGGGTGAAGTTCGGCCCCCGCAGGTTTTTGACCCTGCGTAGTCTGTGCGGGATGCAGACCACCGGGAACCGTGAGACGCCGTCGTGCGTCAGTTATCGCGGACTGCCGGATGTACTGCGGATGAGCCTTCCGCAGGGCTTGTCCGTAATTCGGGGGGACCGGATCTCAACTGCCGCTTCCAGGCGCTCTCGCCTGCCCGAGGAGTAGTCGTTCGATGAGCGAGCACCGTCGCAAAGCGCCGCAACCGCAAGGTGGCGGGCGTGCCGCGGCCAGACGAGCCGCCCAACAGTCTGCCGGACGCCGCAATGGTTCGTCACGCAGAGCAACGTCAGCAACACCCTCAGAGGCGTACGACGAGGAACCGTCGTACGGCAGCCGTGCTGAGGCCCGTCGCGCGGCACAGCGAGGCGGGGGAGGCAGACGGCGCGGAGGCGGGGACGACGCAGGTCCGGAAGGACGCGGCCGGGGCCGGGCGGACGGCCGCCCCGGCAAGAAGCGCCTCATCGACTACCCCAGGGCCGGGAAGTACGGCGTACGCCGCTGGGTGCCGTCGTGGAAGCTGGTCTCCGGCCTGTGCCTGGGATTCCTGGGCCTCCTGATGGGCGTCGCCGGCGTGGCGTACGCGCTCGTCGCGACGCCCCAGATGAAGGACGACGCCAAGGCGCAGAACAACGTCTACTACTGGTCCGACAACACCCAGATGGTCGCCACCGGCGGTTCCGTCAACCGGCAGTGGATCGCCTACGCGCAGATCCCCAAGGAGATGCGCAACGCCGTCATCTCGGCCGAGAACAAGACGTTCAAGGACGACTACGGCATCGACCCGATGGGCATCGCCCGGGCCTTCTACAACATGGCCCGGGGAGGTGAGACCCAGGGTGGCTCGACGATCACCCAGCAGTACGTGAAGAACTCGATGCTCACGCAGGACCAGACGCTGAGCCGCAAGTTCAAGGAGCTCTTCATCACGCTCAAGGTCGGCAGGACCGTGAGCAAGGAGAAGGTCATGGAGGGCTACCTCAACGTCTCCTACTACGGCCGTGGTGCCTCAGGACTCCAGGCCGCCGCACGGGCGTACTACGGCAAGGACGCCACGGACCTGGACGCGAGCGAGTGCGCCTTCCTGGCGAGCCTGCTCAAGGGCGCGAGCTACTACGACCCGGCGGGCGCCCCCGACGTGGACCCGGTACAGGCCACCCGGGCGAAGAACACCGAGCGGGCGCAGAAGCGCTGGAAGTGGATCCTCGACGAAGAGGTCAAGGACGGCCGTCTGGAGGAGGCCGAGCGCGCCAAGTACACGGTGTTCCCCATGCCCGACGAGCCCAAGAAGGACGCCAAGCTGGGCGGCCAGACGGGTTACCTGGTGGACCTGGCCACGAAGTACTTCCTCGCGCACAACGACCGGGACGTCACCGACCGGCAGCTGGCCCAGGGCGGATACGAGATCCACACGACCTTCGACAAGAAGAAGGTCAGGGAACTCGAGACGGCGGTCACGAAGGTGTACAAGGACAAGATCGACCCGAAGAAGCGCCCCGACAAGGACACGCACGTCGAGTTCGGCGGCGCTTCGGTGGACACCAGGACGGGTGCCATCCTCGCCACCTACGGCGGCCAGGACGCGACGAAGCACTACACCAACAACGCGGACGCCACGGGTGCGCAGGTCGGTTCGACGTTCAAGCCCTTCGTGCTGGCTGCGGCGATGGAGTACGGGAAGCGCGATCCGAAGCTCGGCGAGGAGCAGAGCGAGACGGAACGGACCCCGGTCTCGCCCAAGAGCGTCTACAACGGCGACAACAAGCTGAGGATCAAGAAGTACAACGGAGAGGTCTGGCGGAACGAGAACGGCGACGAGTGGCTCCAGACCAATGACGGGGACCACCCGTACGGCAACATCACCCTGCGGTACGCGATGCAGGAGTCGGCCAACTCCCCCTACGTCCAGCTCGGCATGGACGTGGGTACGGACAAGGTGAAGGACGTCGCCGTCGCCGCGGGGCTGCGTGACGACGAGTACATGGCGAACTCCACCGTTCCCTCGTTCTCCATCGGCACGTCGTCGCCGAGTGCCATCCGGATGGCCGGGGCCTACGCCACCTTCGCGACCAGCGGCAAGCAGAACGACCCCTTCTCGGTCACCGAGGTGAAGCAGAAGGGCGAGGTCATCTACCAGCACAAGACCGTGCCCAAAACGGCCATGCAGAGGGTCATCGCCGACAACGTCACCGACGTCCTGCAGAACGTCGTCGAGCACGGCACCGGCACACCCGCCCAGCTTCCCGGCCGTGACGTGGCGGGCAAGACGGGTACCACGGACGGCAACAAGTCGGCCTGGTTCGTCGGCTACACCCCGCAGATCTCGACCGCCGTCAGCATGTTCCGGCTGGACGACGACGAGACCAAGAAGGACCGCGAGTTCCTGAAGATGTTCGGCACGGGTGGCGAGGAGAAGATCCACGGTGCCTCCTTCCCCGCGCAGATCTGGCACGACTACATGGCCGAGGCGATGAAGGGGATGAAGGTCGTCGACTTCCCGACGCCGGAGCCGTACGGGAAGGAGCTGTACGGCGGTGGCGCTTCGCCGAGCCCCAGCCCGCCACCCAGCCCGACCCCTTCGCCGTCGGAGTCGAGCGAGTCGCCCGCACCGCCGTCGCCCAGCGCGTCGTCCGTGTCTCCCACGCCGAGCGCCACGTGCGGGACGTACGACTGGGAGTGCCAGCACCCCGACGGCGGCACGACCACCGGTAACGACAACGGCGGCACCACGGACGGGACCACCGACGGAGGAACCGCGGACGGCGGTACCGCCGACGGCGGCACGACCACCGGGACCACCGACGGAACCACCGACGGCTCGACCGGTACCACGAACGGCAACGGCAACGGCAACAACGGCGGGCTCTTCGGAGGCGGCGGGTAGCACCAATTCCCGCCGGGCGCCCCGTCAGGGGCCTGCCGGAAACACGTGACGAGGGCCGCCCGCACCCACCCGGTGCCGGCGGCCCTTCCGTGTCCCGCACGTGGCCCACGTGTCGCACACAGCGCGGTGCGGCAGGATGTGCGGCATGCCAAGCGCAGAAGACACGAGCGTGCACCAGGAGCGCCCCGTCGTACGGCCGACGCGGCAGGACGAGATCGCCGCGGCCGGCAGCGAGCTGATCGGCGGCCCGGTGGGCCGCTGGGCACGGCTGGGAGCGGGACCGCTCACCCCCGTGCGGGTCATCGTGCTCGTGGCGATCGGGATGTTCGCACTCGGCATGGTGCAGAAGATCCCCTGCTACGACTGGGCGTGGTTCCGCGGAACCAGTTCGCAGTACACGCACGCGTGCTACTCGGACATCCCGCACCTGTACGTCGGACGCGGCTTCGCAGACGGCCTCATCCCCTATGCCGACCGGCTCAGCGGCGACATGCAGTACCTGGAGTACCCCGTCCTGACGGGCCTGTTCATGCAGGTCGCCTCCTGGCTGACGCTGACTCCCGACTCCGACCCGGTGCAGCAGCGCGAACAGATGTACTGGATGGTCAACGCGGGCATGCTGATGATCTGCGCCGTGATCACCGCGGTGTGCGTCGCCCGTACGCACCGGAGCCGCCCCTGGGACGGCCTGTTCGTCGCCCTGGCGCCGGCGCTCGCACTCACTGCGACGATCAACTGGGACCTGTTCGCCGTCGCGCTGACGGCTGCGGCGATGCTGATGTGGTCCCGAGGCAGGACACTCGCCTTCGGCGTCCTCATCGGCCTGGCGACGGCCGCGAAGCTCTACCCCGCTCTGCTCTTGGGACCGTTGCTCCTGCTGTGCTGGCGAGCCGGGAAGTGGCGGGAGTGCAGGTCCGCCCTGCTCGGTGCGGCGGCGGGCTGGCTGGTGGTGAACCTCCCGGTCATGCTGTACGCCCCGGAGGGCTGGAAGAAGTTCTACACCTTCAGTCAGGAACGGCAGATCGACTACGGCTCGTTCTGGCTGATCATCACCCAGCGCACCGGCCGGCCCATCGACGTCGACACCGTGAACACGGCCTCCGTGCTGCTGATGATCGTGCTGTGCGCGGGGATCACAGGCCTGGCTCTGGGAGCCCGGCACCGGCCCCGGTTCGCCCAGCTCGCGTTCCTGGTGGTGGCCGCCTTCGTCCTCACGAACAAGGTCTACTCGCCGCAGTACGTGCTCTGGCTGATCCCGCTGGCGGCGCTGGCCAGGCCGCGCTGGCGTGACTTCCTCGTCTGGCAGGCCTGCGAGGCCGCGTACTTCCTGGGCATCTGGCTGTACCTCGCCTACACGACGAGCGGTGACAAGCACCAGGGGTTGCCTCAGGAGGGCTACCAGGTCGTGATCGCCCTGCATCTCCTGGGCACTCTGTACCTGTGCGCCATGGTCGTCCGGGACATCCTGATGCCCGAGCGCGACCCCGTACGGCGCGACGGCTCGGACGACCCGTCGGGCGGGGTGCTCGACGGGTCGCCGGACAAGGTGTCGCCGGCGCGGATCTTGCGTCACCAGGCCCCCCACGCGGCGCCGGCGGTCGAAGGACCGCGCGTGGAGTGGGGTACGGCAGGTGGAAGGTCGTCCGGCTGAGCAGCCGGCCGGAGGCTACCGGTCCACGAGGCGGTCGAACTGGGTGGTCGTGTGGCGCAGGTGGGCCACCAGTTCGTCGCCCACCTTCGGCTCCTGGGCGTCCGAGGGCACGAACAGGATCGACACCTGCATGTGCGGGGGCTCGGCGAACCAGCGCTGCTTGCCCGACCAGACGAACGGCGACAGATTGCGGTTGACCGTGGCCAGGCCCGCGCGTGCGACGCCCTTGGCCCGCGGCATCACGCCGTGCAGCGCTTTGGGGGCCTCCAGCCCGACACCGTGGGACGTCCCCCCGGCGACGACCACCAGCCAGCCGTCCGACGCCGCCTTCTGCTGGCGGTAGCCGAACCGGTCGCCCTTGACGACAGGTGTCACGTCGAGCACCGCGCCGCGGTACTCGGTGGCCTCGTGGTCGCCGAGCCAGAGACGGGTACCGATGCGGGCGCGGAACCGGGTCTGCGGGAACTGCTGCTGCAGCCGCGCCAGCTCCTCGGCCCGCAGGTGGCTGACGAACATGGTGTGGAGCGGAAGCCGCGCCGCGCGCAGGCGGTCCATCCAGGAGATGACCTCCTCGACCGCGTCCGAACCGTCGGTGCGGTCCAACGGAAGGTGCAGTGCGAAGCCTTCGAGCCGCACGTCCTCGATCGCGGCGTGCAGGAGCCCCAGTTCCTCCTCCTTCACGCCGTGGCGCTTCATCGAGCTCATGCACTCGATGACCACCCGCGCGCCCACCAGGGCGTGCACGCCGTCCACGGACGAGACGGAACGGATGACCCGGTCGGGCAGCGGCACCGGCTCCTCGCCCCTGCGGAAGGGCGTCAGCACCAGCAGGTCGCCGCTGAACCAGTCCTTGATGCGGGCGGCCTCGTACGTGGTGCCGACAGCCAGCGTGTCGGAACCGAAACGGATCGCCTCGTCGGCCAGCCGCTCGTGGCCGAAGCCGTAACCGTTGCCCTTGCAGACGGGCACGAGGCCGGGGAACTGGTCGAGCACGGACTTCTGGTGCGTCCGCCAGCGCGCGGTGTCGACGTAGAGGGAGAGCGCCATGGCCGGCCCGGAACCTTTCTGGTGGCTGCGGTGGAATCGGAGTGGGAAGGGGCGTGGACGAGGGTCGGGTGTGCTCAGCGGCGCGACATGTACATATCGAGCGCCTTGTGCAGCAGCTTGTTGAGGGGGAAGTCCCACTCGCCGACGTACTCGACGGCCTCGCCGCCGGTACCGACCTTGAACTGGATCAGGCCGAACAGGTGGTCCGTCTCGTCCAGGGAGTCGCTGATGCCGCGCAGGTCGTAGACGGTGGCGCCCATCGCGTAGGAGTCGCGCAGCATCCGCCACTGCATCGCGTTCGAGGGCCGCACCTCGCGTCCGATGTTGTCGGACGCGCCGTACGAGTACCAGACGTGCCCGCCGACGACGAGCATCGTGGCGGCGGAGAGGTTCACGCCGTTGTGCCGCGCGAAGTACAGACGCATGCGGTTGGGGTCCTCGTTGTTGAGCACCGTCCACATGCGCTGGAAGTAGGAGAGCGGGCGCGGCCGGAAGTGGTCGCGCACCGCGGTGATCTCGTAGAGCCGCTGCCACTCGGCGAGGTCCTCGTAGCCGCCCTGGACCACCTCGACGCCGGCCTTGTCGGCCTTCTTGATGTTGCGCCGCCAGAGCTGGTTGAAGCCCTTGAGGACGTCTTCGAGGGATCGGTTGGCCAGCGGGACCTGGAAGACGTAGCGGGGCTGCACGTCGCCGAAGCCGGCGCCGCCGTCCTCGCCCTGCTGCCACCCCATTTTCCGCAGCCGGTCCGCGACCTCGAAGGCGCGCGGCTCGATGTGGCTGGCTTCCACGTCACGCAGACGCTTGACGTCGGGGTCCTGGATGCCCGACTTGATCGCGGCCGAGTCCCAGCGCCGGATGACGACGGGCGGGCCCATCTTCACGGAGAAGGCGCCCTGCTGCTTCAGGTGGGCGAGCATCGGCCGGAGCCAGTCGTCCAGGTTGGGGGCGTACCAGTTGATGACCGGGCCCTCGGGGAGGTACGCGAGATAGCGCTTGATCTTGGGCAGCTGGCGGTAGAGCACCAGGCCGGCGCCGACCATCTCACCGTTCTTGTCGAACCATCCCAGGTTCTCCGAGCGCCATTCGGTCTTCACGTCCGCCCACGCCGGGACCTGGCAGTGACTGGCCGAGGGCAGACTCTGGATGTAGGCCAGATGCTGCTCTCGGCTGATGGTCCTCAGGGTCAGGCTCATGCGGGGCGCTCCTCGGCAGGTGTGTCCCCATCGGTCAGGGGCTCCGGCTCTCGCGCCGAAGCCTACTGTGACCGACGGGTGCCCGGTCCGACCCGTCGGGGCCTGACCGGACACCCGTGGCGGGGGACCCCCTGCCGGAGCGCCGTGCGGAAGGCGGCCGACGTCGCCGGCCGGGCTCTGCCGCTCAGGTGATCACGCCGCCGAACAGGCCGCCGTGCGCCATGCCGAGCAGGAAGCCGACGGCGGAGGAGCCGAGACCCATGATCAGACCGAACCGCTGCCAGGTGGTTCTGGAGATGTACTGGCCGTAGGCGCCGGTGAGGATGCCGATCAACCCGGCCCACGAGCTGATCAGGTGCAGGTTGTGGAACATCGCCGTCACGAAGGCGAGGACTCCCAGCACCCCGGTCACCGCCATCAGGAGCTCCTGCAGCGGATGCGGCCTGCCGTCCGTCGCGAAGAGTGAACCGGTGGACCGACGCGTATCGGCCGCCCGCCCGGGAGCGGGCCGGCTGCCGGCGGAACGCACTGTCTGTGCCATGAAGCACCTCCTGGCCGGAAGGGCGGTGCAATGTAGCGCCTCTCACACCGCATCTGTCTCGATTGTGCTCCCTGAACACCGGATTTCAACCGGAAGCCGGTCTGCGGGTAGTCTGTACGGTCTGCACCGGTGTCTGCCCGGAGCCGGCACATCAACCCCCCTCGATTCACGGGACGGGCGTTGTCAGTGGCGGCTGTTTTACTCGGAGACACTGTTGCTTACGCATCACGACCCTCCTGCCACGGAACGACCGTGGCCGCTGAGTCCAAAGGAGGTGGGTTCCACATGCGTCACTACGAGGTGATGGTCATCCTCGACCCCGATCTCGAGGAGCGAGCAGTCTCCCCGTTGATCGAGAACTTCCTCTCCGTCGTCCGTGAGGGCAACGGAAAGGTTGAGAAGGTCGACACCTGGGGCCGTCGTCGTCTCTCTTACGAGATCAAGAAGAAGCCTGAGGGCATCTACTCGGTCATCGACCTGCAGGCCGAGCCTGCGGTCGTCAAGGAGCTCGACCGACAGATGAACCTGAACGAGTCGGTCCTCCGGACCAAGGTCCTCCGTCCCGAGATCCACTGAGCATCTAGCTCAGCGGTCATCGGGTTCGAGTAGCAAGCAGCCAGAAGCAATCCCCGCCGAGAGGTTCACCCATGGCAGGCGAGACCGTCATCACGGTCGTCGGCAATCTCGTCGACGACCCCGAGCTGCGTTTCACCCCGTCCGGTGCGGCGGTCGCGAAGTTCCGTGTCGCGTCCACTCCCCGCATCTTCGACCGGCAGACCAATGAGTGGAAGGACGGCGAAGGCCTGTTCCTCACCTGCTCGGTCTGGCGTCAGGCGGCGGAGAACGTCGCGGAGTCGCTTCAGCGAGGCATGCGCGTCGTCGTGCAGGGCCGGCTGAAGCAGCGGTCCTACGAGGACCGTGAGGGCGTCAAGCGCACGGTCTACGAGCTGGACGTCGAGGAAGTCGGCCCCAGTCTCAAGAGCGCCACGGCCAAGGTCACCAAGACGACCGGTCGCGGTGGCCAGGGCGGCGGCCAGGGTGGATACGGCGGTGCCCAGCAGGGCGGCGGCAACTGGGGCGGCGGTCCCGGTGGCGGCGGCCAGCAGGGCGGCGGCGGTGCTCCCGCCGACGACCCGTGGGCCAGCGGCGCACCGGCCGGCGGCCAGCAGGGCGGGGGCCAGCAGGGCGGCGGGGGCGGCTGGGGCGGAAGCTCCGGCGGTACCGGCGGTTCCGGCGGTTCTGGCGGCGGCTACTCGGACGAGCCTCCCTTCTAAGGGCTGCTCGTACCCCCACTTCTTGATCACACAGGAGAAACACCATGGCGAAGCCGCCTGTGCGCAAGCCTAAGAAGAAGGTCTGCGCGTTCTGCAAGGACAAGACCCAGTACGTGGACTACAAGGACACGAACATGCTGCGGAAGTTCATTTCCGACCGCGGCAAGATCCGTGCCCGCCGCGTCACCGGCAACTGCACGCAGCACCAGCGTGACGTCGCCACGGCAGTCAAGAACAGCCGTGAGATGGCGCTGCTGCCCTACACGTCCACCGCGCGATAAGGGAAGGGTGACCGAATCATGAAGATCATCCTCACCCACGAGGTCACTGGCCTCGGTGCCGCCGGCGACGTCGTGGACGTCAAGGACGGGTACGCCCGTAACTACCTGGTTCCGCGTGGCTTCGCCATTCGCTGGACCAAGGGTGGCGAGAAGGACGTGGCGCAGATCCGCCGCGCCCGCAAGATCCACGAGATCGCGACGATCGAGCAGGCCAACGAGATCAAGGCCAAGCTCGAGGCCGTGAAGGTGCGTCTGGCAGTTCGCTCCGGCGACGCCGGCCGTCTCTTCGGCTCCGTCACCCCGGCAGACATCGCCTCGGCGATCAAGTCTGCCGGTGGTCCGGACGTCGACAAGCGTCGCGTCGAGCTCGGCTCGCCGATCAAGACGCTGGGCGGATATCAGGTGTCCGTCCGTCTGCACCCCGAGGTTGCCGCGAAGCTCGGTATC
Source organism: Streptomyces sp. B1I3 (assembly GCF_030816615.1). Classification (NCBI taxonomy): domain Bacteria; kingdom Bacillati; phylum Actinomycetota; class Actinomycetes; order Kitasatosporales; family Streptomycetaceae; genus Streptomyces; species Streptomyces sp. B1I3. Next base: position 4,010,622 of record NZ_JAUSYD010000001.1, on the reverse strand, counting down.
GAGGTCGTTGCTGCCTAAGGGCACAGCTCGGCAGAGCAGGCGAAGGGCCGCACCCCTGGGTGCGGCCCTTCGTCGTGCTCCGGGGCGCTTCCGACTCATGGGTGCGCCGGTCGTGTGTCGTGGCGTGGTTTCACGTGAAACAGGCCGGTCGCGGTCGCATGTGGACGGATGCCCTGCCTGTCCACGTGCCCTGCCCGTCCACATGCCCTCGCGGCGGTCTCGATTCAGCGAGTGGCGCCGGTGACGATCCACCGGCCCGAACGGGTGCGCTGCCAGAGGGTGCCCAGTCGGACCGCCATCATCAGCGCCATCGCCCACCAGAGAGCGGTGAGGCCTCCTCCGAAGTGGGGAACGAGGAGAGCGACCGGCGCGAATACCGCCAGGGTCAGGAGCATGGCCCAGGCGAGATAGCGGCCGTCTCCTGCCCCCATGAGCACGCCGTCCAGGACGAAGACCACTCCGGCGATGGGCTGGGAGAGGGCCACGACCAGCAGTGCCGGAAGGAGCGTGTCCTGCACGGTGGTGTCACTGGTGAAGAGCGGTACGAACAGAGGCCTGGCCAGCACGATCAGCACCCCGAGGACGATTCCGGAGGCGATCCCCCACTGGACCATGCGGCGGCACGGCCTCGCGAGCGCCCTCGGCGTCGTTAGCGCCCAGATAGCGACCGATGATGGCCTGCCCTGCAATGGCGATGGCGTCGAGCGCGAAGGCCGTAAGGCTCCAGAGCGACAGGATGATCTGGTGTGCGGCGACCTCGGTGTCACCCAGTCGGGCGGCGACGGCGGTGGCGATCATGAGCACCGCACGGAGCGACAGCGTACGGACCAGGAGCGGGGCACCTGCCCGGGCGCTGGTCCTGATGCCTGCGGCGTCCGGCCGCAGGGACGCCCCGTGCCGCCGGGCTCCGCGCACCACGACGACGAGATAGACCAGCGCCATGGCCACCTGGGCGGCGACGGTTCCCCAGGCCGACCCGGCGATGCCGAGGCCGGCGCCGTACACGAGCGCCACGTTGAGGACCGCGTTGGCTGCGAAGCCGCCGATGGCCACGTAGAGGGGTGTCCGGGTGTCCTGGAGGCCGCGCAGCACGCCGGTCGCCGCGAGCACGACGAGCATGGCCGGGATACCGAGGCTCGAGATCCGCAGGTAGGTGATTGCGTACGGCGCAGCCGTGTCGGAGGCGCCGAACATGTCGACCAGCCAGGGAGCCGAGGGGAGCGTGAGGGCGACAACGAGGGCGCCGAGCAGCAGAGCCAGCCAGATCCCGTCCATGCCCTGACGGATGGCGGAGGGGAGGTCGTCCGCGCCGACCCGGCGGGCTACCGCAGCGGTGGTGGCATAGGCCAGGAAGACGAAGACGCTGACCGCGGTGGTCAGCAGGGCGGCGGCCACAGCGAGACCGGCCAGCTGCGGAGTGCCGAGATGGCCGACGATGGCGCTGTCGACCATGACGAAGAGAGGCTCGGCCACGAGCGCGCCGAAGGCCGGAACGGCGAGTGCGATGATCTCGCGGTCGTGCCGACGGCGGGACGGCGGCGTGGGCGCTGGGGCCTGGGTCATGGGGGCCAATCTAATCTTCCACAGGTAAGAGATGCAATGTCATATCAGCCCTTACTTATGGCGCGGGTTGCGGTGGTGGCGGCGCCAGGTGCCAGAGATCTCGAGAGATGCGCGAAAGTTTTTCTCCCCCACAGCCGGTGGATGGAGAAACTGCAGCTCAGAAGGCCCCTCGGCGGAGCGATATGAGTTTGTCCACAGTGCTGTCCCCCGGTCCGTGCACAGGATCCGGTGAGTTCTCCACAGCATCTGGTCAGTCGTCCACATGCCCTGTGGATAACCGGATTGGCTGACGGTGCGGACCGGCCTACCGTGGTGCGGCGCCCGCACTCCGTTCCGGCTTGGAAGTCCGCAGAACTTGACGCGCCGGAACCGGAGTCGGGCGTCTTGTTTGTCGGTGCCGTGCCGTAAGAAAGAGTGGCACGGCTAGGTCCGCGAAGCGGACGGGAGGAGGTGGCCGGGTGAGCATTCCTGAGCCGTTGGACGACCCCTGGACCGATATCGGTCCCAGTGACCGTCTGCCTGTGTCCCGTCAGCGCCGCGGAGAGGGCAGCAGAGGGCGCGACGAGCAGCACGAGCGCGGGCGGGAGAGCGGCTGGGACGGTGGCTCGTCCGGCTTCGAGCGGGTGCCCCCGCAGGATCTCGACGCGGAGCAGTCCGTTCTCGGCGGCATGCTGCTCTCCAAGGACGCCATCGCCGACGTCGTGGAGATCATCAAGGGGCACGACTTCTACCGCCCCGCTCACGAGACCGTCTACACGGCGATCCTCGATCTGTACGCCAAGGGCGAGCCGGCCGACCCGATCACGGTCGCGGCCGAACTGGTCAAGCGCGGCGAGATCACCAAGGTCGGCGGTGCTCCGTACCTGCACACGCTGGTCCAGTCGGTGCCGACCGCGGCCAATGCTTCGTACTACGCGGAGATCGTCCACGAGCGTGCCGTCCTCCGGCGCCTCGTCGAGGCCGGCACGAAGATCACGCAGATGGGGTATGCGGCCGACGGCGACGTCGACGAGATCGTCAACTCGGCACAGGCCGAGATCTACGCCGTCACCGAGCAGCGCACGAGCGAGGACTATCTGCCGCTCGGCGACATCATGGAGGGGGCGCTCGACGAGATCGAGGCCATCGGTTCGCGCAGCGGCGAGATGACCGGTGTGCCGACCGGGTTCACGGATCTCGACTCCTTGACCAACGGCCTGCACCCGGGTCAGATGATCGTCATCGCGGCGCGTCCGGCCATGGGTAAGTCCACGCTCGCCCTGGACTTCGCCCGCGCGTGTTCGATCAAGAGCAACCTGCCGAGCGTCATCTTCTCCCTCGAGATGGGTCGCAACGAGATCGCGATGCGCCTGTTGTCCGCCGAGGCCAGGGTCGCGCTTCACCACATGCGCTCCGGCACGATGACGGACGAGGACTGGACGAGACTGGCGCGGCGCATGCCGGACGTCTCGGCGGCCCCGCTGTACATCGACGACTCGCCGAACCTGTCCATGATGGAGATCCGGGCGAAATGCCGTCGCCTCAAGCAGCGCAACGACCTCAAGCTCGTGGTCATCGACTATCTGCAGCTGATGCAGTCCGGCGGTGCCAAGCGTGCCGAGAGCCGTCAGCAGGAGGTCTCGGACATGTCCCGTAACCTCAAGCTCCTCGCCAAGGAGCTGGAGCTTCCCGTCATCGCGCTCTCCCAGCTGAACCGTGGCCCCGAGCAGCGTACGGACAAGAAGCCCATGGTCTCCGACCTGCGTGAGTCCGGTTCCATCGAGCAGGACGCCGACATGGTGATCCTGCTGCACCGCGAGGACGCGTACGAGAAGGAGTCTCCGCGTGCGGGCGAGGCGGACCTGATCGTGGCCAAGCACCGTAACGGCCCGACGGCGACGATCACCGTGGCGTTCCAGGGCCACTACTCCCGCTTCGTGGACATGGCTCAGACCTGAGTCCGCCTGCTGTGGGGTCGCGGATTTCGTGTCCTCATCTCAGGGCTCGATGTCCAAGTGAGCCCCTATGCCCGCCGGAGGTTCGCGCGGTTCGTGGCCGCGTCGTCCTGTCCGGCGATGGAGGAGGCCGCCCGAGTCCTCGGTATCGACCAGCCGACCCTGGTGAGCCAGATCAACCGCCTGGAACAGGACCTCGGACACTCGCTGCTTGAGCGCGCGGAGCGCGGCCGGGCCTTGATAGGCACCGTCCCAACCGGTGTCGAGTACGGCGTTCTCTTCTCCCTCTGCCACTTCGGGAGCATCCCAGCAGGTCGGACCCGCCACAACTGCGATCTGCCGGGATCGAATCCGAACCATCATGGTCCGGTGACGACATGGATACGCTGCCACTGGGACGAGGAAGACATCTGGTTCTACTTGGAGGTCGACCCGGACGGCTGGGTGACCCGGCAGGTCGAGCTCCAAGGCCCTGAACTGGCCCCGCTCGCAGCGGCCTCACTCGACGAATGGCAGCAGGCCCACGACGCAGGACGTCTCGACGAGTACGACAACAGGTTCGGGATCACAGCAGAACGTCCCGTCTCGGAATGGGAAGGCCACGACCCTGAGACGCTGACTTCGGAGGAGTTCGAGGAAGTCTGGGGCCTTGCCCGCCGGCAGATCGCGTCCCGGCCCCGCTGACGTCCCGGCCCCGCGGAGGCTTCTTGGCATCGTCGCGACATGACACCGCCCCTCCCCATCGTCCGAGCCGTCGACACCGCTCAGCTCTTGCACCTGGCCCAGGAGGCCACCATGCACGGCGTCAGCCAGCGACTCCCGGTCGACTGGCTCCAGGAGCACCTCGCCGCAGAGGCGACGCACTACCTGTTCCCTACGCTCGTGCAGCGGCTCACGCACCGACCCGAGACGCCGTCGCAGTGGAGGTGCCGGCAACTGCTGACAGTCAGGGCCGGTTAGCAGATCTGAGGCTCGTCGAATCCGCCACCGCGGTGAGACACCGCAACTCCAGCTGCGGGTACGGGATATCTAGCGCGGACCCTTGTCGTACCGGGGAGGCACAATCGGCGCATGTCTGAGCCCTTCCTCGACCTGGGAAACGTCAATGCGCCCTCTGGTGTACTGGTGCTCGCCATGGCCGGGTGGATCGCGCGTTGGCCTGCGACACGAGCCGCGAAAAGCTAGCCTGCCGCCTCCTCCCGCCGTCCCGGTCCTGGTGACGGCCGCGGCCGGCTGGTCGGGAAGGTGCCTCTCCGCCGGGTGCCCGGTCCCGGGAAAGGCCCTTGCGTAACCACTCCCAGCGAATCACTATGAGCGTAGTGGTAGCGCTCGGGGGCCGGCGCTTCGACCGGGCTCCCGCCCACGACCGGCAGGCCTGTGCGGAACGGGGAACACATGCGAAAGCTCACCTACTTCGTCGCGTGCTCGATCGACGGCTTCATCGGGGACCCGGACGGCGACGCCACGTCGATGATGTCCTTCCTCAGCGAGGAATTCCTCGGGTTCCTCACCTCGGAGTACCCGGAGACGGTGGCCGTGCAGGGACGCAAGGTGCTCGGTATCGACGGGGCGGAGAACCGGCATTTCGACACGGTGATCCAGGGCAGGTCCAGCTATCAGCTGGCACTGGACGCGGGGATCACCAGCCCGTACGGCCACCTGAGGGAACTGGTGGCTTCGCGGACTCTGGAGGCCCCCGATCCTCAGGTGGAGATCGTCTCCGAGGACGTGGTCGGGCGGATCAGGGCGCTCAAGTCGGAGGAGAGCCCACGGGGCATCTGGCTCTGCGGAGGTTCCCAGCTGGCCGGAGAGCTGATCGACGAGATCGACGAGATCGTCATCAAGACCTATCCCCAGGTCTACGGCTCCGGGATGCCGATGTTCGGGGCGGAGTTCGCCGTCACGGACTTCGCCCTGCAGAACGTTCGTACCTTCGACAACGGCATCCTTGTCAGGACCTACAGCCGCAGGCGCTGACGGCGACACCCCGTCCGGCGCTGTGCGGCGTCCCGCCTGCGCCGGGCTCCGTACGTCCGGCCGGAGGCTCGGTTGCGTCGGGGCCGGACAAAACTGCTCGCCAGGAAGTATCGGCGGGGGTAGTCCTTGACCATGACCTCTTCCGAAGAACTGCTTCCCGGCACCCGTCGTGCTCTGCTCCATCGCATCGCCACCGCGCAGTCCGAAGGCCGCACCCCCTCACTTGTCGCCGCAGTGCAGCGGGGCGGGCGCATCGTGTGGAGCGGCGCGCGCAGCTGCGTGAACGGCCATGCGCCCGACGGCGACACGCAGTACAGGATCGGTTCGATCACCAAGACGTTCACCGCCGTGCTGGTGCTGCGTCTGCGTGATGAGGGACTGCTCGATCTGGACGACCGGCTGGAGAAGCACCTGCCGGACGCGGGGGTCGATGACGTGACGATCCACCAGCTGCTGGCCCACAGCGCGGGACTGGGGGCGGAGACGCCTGCGCCCTGGTGGGAGAGGACCCCCGGAACCGACCGGCCGACACTGGCGGATGTCCTCGGCGAGCGGCCGCAGTTGCATTCCGCCGGCCGTTTGCACCACTACTCGAATCCCGGGTACACGCTCCTCGGCGCTCTCGTCGAGAGGCTGCGCGGTGAGTCGTGGGCCGAGGTGCTGCGTCGGGAGATCCTCGAACCACTGGGTATGGACCGTACGACTCCGCAGGCGCAGCCTCCGCACGCGGGTGGCTGGGCTGTGCATCCGTGGGCCGATGTCATGCTTCCCGAACCGGCTGAGGACCTCGGGCTGATGGCGCCGGCCGGTCAGCTCTGGTCCACGACCACGGACCTTCTCCGCTTCGCGGCGTTCCTCGAAAGGGGTGACGAACGGGTACTCAGCACCTCCTCGGTCAGCGAGATGCGTGCTCCCGCAGCGCCTTCGGAAGCAGGTGACTTGGCCGGTGCGTACGGACTCGGCCTCCAGGTCGTACGGCGGGAGAGCCGTACGCTCCTCGGCCATTCGGGGTCGCTGCCCGGGTTCCTGGCCGCGCTGTGGTTCAGCGTCGAGGACGACGTCGCCGCGGTGGTGCTGTCCAACGCCACCTCCGGCCCGCTCACCACTGCGGTCGCCGCGGATCTGGTAGGGATCGTCGCCGACGCGGAACCGAGGATCCCTGAGCCCTGGCGCCCCTTGCCGGAGATCGACGACGAGCTGCTCGCCCTGACGGGCCCCTGGTACTGGGGCACGCACGTGCACACCCTGAAACTCGTGGCGGACCGAGGTCTCGAGCTGCGACCGTTGCGCGGGGCCGGTCGCGGCGCGCGGTTCCAGGCGCGGCCGGACGGCACCTGGGTCGGTCTCGACGGGTACTACACGGGGGAGACCCTGCGCGTGATGCGGGCCGAGGACGGCACGGTGGATCACCTCGACCTGGGCTCTTTCGTCTTCACCCGGGAGCCCTACGACCCGTCAGCAGCCGTTCCAGGCGGTGTGCACGAGGGTGGCTGGCAAGGGCTCGCCCCCTGAGCGCGCGCCGGTGGGTCTCGACCCGGATGTTCCACGTGAAACACCGGCCGTCGGCGAGGGCCGGGTCAGGACGTCAGTTCGCGTTCCAGAGGGGTACGGAAACGTGGAGTGATCCGGGCGTCGCCCACCCACGAAGAGAGCCGTGACGCCTCGGCCTCGATGAGGTCCGCGGCGTCCCGGCCCACGTCGGACAGCAGCCGCCACACCATCTCGCCGTCCGCCCGCTGCGCCCAGCCGCCCACGATGCTGCCGTTCCACCACACCGTGGGCCCGATGTTTCCGGCGCGGTCGAAGAGCGCGGCACGGTGAGCCGGCGACAGGTGGAAGCCGCGGTCGGCCCAGCCCATCGCGCTCGGGTCGAGACCGGGGAGGAGGGCGGCCCAGGGCTCCGTAGGTGGTTCGGGGGCGTGATCTCCTGCAGCGACCCAGCCGGTGGCTCCGTTGTCGAGCAGTACTTCCTCGCCACCCGCGGCAGCCAGCGCCCTGCGTGTCTCACGGAGGCCCCATCCGGTCCACCACTTCAGGTCGGCTTCCGTGGCGGGGCCGTAGGAGCGGAGCCAGCGCCGTGCCAGTTCCGCCTGCGCCTCGGCCGTGTCCGAGGCCGCCCACGATTCCGCTGCCGTCCAGCGGAACTGGCTGGAGGTCCAGGAACCGCGTGGCCGGTCGCGCCGGATGTGTCCGTCGGCGGCCAGCAGACGGATGATGCGTGAGGCGACCCCCTGCACGGTCTCCTGCCGGGAACCGGGGAAGACCGTGATCTTCGTACGCATCGCCGGGACGGCGGCAGCGAGCTCGCTCCCCGTCGCGTGACCCCGGGCGGTCAGGGCGGCGAGGGCGGCCTGTTCGACCTCGGTGAGCCAGCGCTCGTCGAGGCCGTTGCCGTCCTCCCGCAGATGCTTGAGGAGATTGCGGCGCTCCTTCGCCGCCACCGCCCGCGCGTTCGCCGCGTCGACGAACGGTGCGATCTCCTTGGAAACGGCGAACAGGGTGTTCCGCATCGAGAGCAGCCGTACCAGTGACACGTCGTCGTACAGGGCACGTTCCACCGCTTCCACCTGCGGCTGCGCCAGCCTGGCGCATGCGGAGAGATGGACCGTGGCGGCGTCGGTGGCGTGCAGAGCCACGACGGCGTCCGCGACCGTCACGACGGAGTCCACGCGCACGGACGGGGCCAGCAGGTGCCGTCTGCCGAGCCTGGTCCGGCGTTGTTCGTCATCGATGCGGTGCATGCGGCCTTCCCGTTCACCGGGCCGTCCCGGCGCTCCTGGGTTTCAGAGGGTGAGCTTGAACCCCACGTGGCTTGCGGTGAAGCCGAGCCGCTCGTAGAAGCGGTGGGCGTCGGTGCGGGTGGCGTCGGACGTCAGTTGCACCAGCTGGCAACCCTGGCGCCGGGACTCGTCGACTGCCCACTGGATGAGCTGGGTGCCGAGACCACTGCCGCGCTCACCGGCATGGATGCGGACGGCCTCGATGATCGAACGGGTCGATCCGCGGCGGGACAGCCCGGGCACGACGGTGAGCTGCAAGGTCCCCACGACCTGGTCGTCGCGCACGGCGACGACCAGGTGCTGGTTCTGGTCATCTGCGAGCCGGCGGAAGGCGGCGTGGTACGGCGTGAGGTCGTCCGGTGACTCGCGTCGGGCACCGAGCGGGTCGTCGGCGAGCATGGCCACGATGGCCGGCACGTCGGAGAGCGCGGCATGACGTATCTCAAGATCGTTCATGATCGGCAGACTACGCAATCGGGGCGGTCAGGCGGGGACGTTGAGCGCCTCGACCGTACGCACCAGAGGGGCCAGCTCCGGACTCCTGGCCGCGTCGTCGAGAGCGGCGCGCAGAGCGGTGTCGTTGGTCGGCCGCGCCGCATCGAGCAGCGCGAGCCCGGCTTCCGTGACATCGGTGTAGATGCCCCGCCGGTCCGTGTCGCACAGGTACCGGGTGAGAAGCCCGCGGTCCTCGAGCCGGGTGACCAGCCTGGTGGTGGCGCTCTGGCTCAGGACCACAGCGTCGGCCACCTGTTTCATCTGCAGGTGACCACCCGCCCCGCTGTGCTGGCGGCTCAGCACGTCGAGCAGTGAGTACTCGCGCACGCTGAGGCCGTGGTGGGACTGGAGAGCCCGTTCGATGCGGGCCTCGATCTTCCCGTGGAGCAGGGAGAGGGCGCACCAGCTCTGGGAGAGAGCCGTCAGCGCTGGGTCCGTCGCGGTCATAAGTCTCTCCTCCGTACGCACGGGCTGCCTGCAGCCAAGGATAGGGCACGTGCGCAATAGCCCGCGCTTGCATTTAGCCAGCGTCTGCAATTAATGTCGACGCTTGTAAAACGCTGGCGCAACTTCAGGAAGGTGTCACCCATGCCACTCGCCCTCCTCGCCCTCGCCATCGGGGCATTCGGTATCGGAACCACCGAGTTCGTGATCATGGGGTTGCTTCCCGACATCGCGGCGGACTTCCAGGTCTCGATCCCGACCACAGGTCTTCTTGTCACGGGCTACGCCCTCGGGGTGGTCCTCGGCGCCCCGCTGATGACCGTGCTGGGAACCCGGTTCACCCGCAAGCACATGCTCATGATGCTGATGGGGCTGTTCATCGTGGGCAACGTGGTGTCCGCGCTCGCCCCCGTCTTCGGCGTGATGCTCGCCGGACGCGTGATCGCCTCACTCGCCCACGGGGCCTTCTTCGGCATCGGCTCGGTCGTGGCAGCAGGGCTGGTCGCACCGGAGAAGAAGGCGGGCGCCATCGCCATGATGTTCACCGGACTCACCGTCGCCAACGTCGTCGGTGTTCCCCTCGGCACCTTCATCGGGCAGAGTGCCGGCTGGCGGGTCACCTTCTTCGTCGTGGCCGGACTCGGCGTGCTGGGCCTCCTCGGGGTGGCGAAGCTCGTCCCCGAGCAGCCGAGGCCCGAAGGCGTACGGATCGGCCTGGAACTGGCGGCTTTCCGTAACGTCCAGGTACTGCTCGCCATGGCGATGACGGTCCTCGGCTTCGGCGGCGTATTCGCGGCCATCACCTACATCACCCCGATGATGACCGAGACCACCGGTTACGCGTCGTCCTCCGTGACCTGGCTGCTGGTCCTCTTCGGGCTCGGCATGGTCGGTGGCAACCTGATCGGCGGCGCATTCGCCGACCGCCGTCTGATGCCGATGCTGTACGTCTCACTCGGGGCTCTCGCCGTCGTCCTGGCCCTGTTCACGCTGACCGCCCACGACAAGTTCGCCGCCGCCGTCACCATCGTCCTCATCGGCGGCCTGGGCTTCGCGACGGTACCCCCGCTGCAGAAGCGAGTCCTGGATCAGGCCGCAGGGGCACCCACCCTCGCTTCGGCCGTCAACATCGGTGCCTTCAACCTGGGTAACGCGCTCTCGGCCTGGCTTGGAGGTGTGGTCATCGCGGCCGGGTTCGGCTACACCGCGCCCACCTGGGTCGGCGCTGCCCTGGCAGCCTCGGCTCTGCTCCTGGCCCTGCTGTCCGGTGCGCTCGAGCGCCGCGGGGGCACGTCCGGCCAGGTGGTCACCGGGCACACCCCCGAGCCCGTCCCGGCCACCGCCGGACGCAGCTGATCTCGGCGTCCTCCCGTTCCTGCCACCGCCGGACGGAGTTGGCCCTCCCAGCCGTCGGCCGGGACGACCGCGCACAGCGGCGTCCCACCGACGGCTTCGGTGTTCCTTCACGTCGCAGAGCGGGAGCTCGCCCTTGCGGCCGGGTCGGCCGCCGTACGCAGGCGTCGGCCGCGCCGAGTCAATCCCCAGGGCTTCACCACCGAGATCGCGGTGATGAAGAAGTAAGTGGTCGTGGCCACCGACGGTGCGATGACCAGATCGATGTCCGCTGCACCCCGGGCCGCGGCCTCGTCGATGCCCGGGCGGAGCGAGAAGATCGACAGCCCCGCAGTGATCGACGTCAACCAGAACTTGGTCCACACCCAGCGGTGCCTCGCCAGCCCCCACGGGGTGCCGAGTGCCAGCACCACGCCGCTGACGAGCGACAGCAGCGCCACCGGCACGACAAGCCAGTCCCCGAAGATCTTCATCGAGCGCGTGGCCGCCTGCGCCAACGAGGTGTCCTGGGTGAGGAACGCCGCGAGCCCGAGAGCCAGCAGCCCGATCGTCAGGCCCAGCCAGCTCACGGACACTGCAACATGGGCGACGAGGACGCTTCGGCGTACGGAACGCTTGAGTGGTTTCACGTGAAACACGGTGCCAAGCGGCGCGTCCTCAAGCATCTGACAGCGGGAGTATCCGTGCGTACTGGAATCGGCGTACGCGGTCCCTCCGGGAGACGGAGCACATGGCCCGGCCCGGGCGCGGGCCTTTGCTCAGCCCAGGTCAGGTGCCTGCATCGCCCGCACGCCCTCGATGTTCCCGTCGAGGTAGTGCCGCAGGGACAGGGGTACCAGGTGCACGGCCGCGATCCCGACCCTGCTGAAGGGGACACGGACGATCTCGTACTCCCCACATGGTTCATCGATCTCCGGGCCGTGCCGGCGCGACGGGTCCATCGACTCCAGGCGGCAGACGAAGAAGTGCTGCACCTTCACGCCTTTGATCCCGCCGCTCTCGATGTGTTCGACGGTGTCGACGAAGCAGGGAACGACGTCGACGATCTTGGCGCCGAGTTCTTCGTCGACCTCGCGGTGCAGAGCGTCGATGACGGTGTCGTCCTCGGGCTCGACCCCGCCACCCGGCGTGACCCAGTAGGGGTCGACCCCGGGCTTGGTGCGCTTGATGAGGATGAGGTCGTCGCCATCGAGCAGGACGGCGCGTGCGGTGCGCTTGACCACAGGACGTTCGGTCATGGCAAGAGAGTGGCCCAGGAAGCACGGTCTGAAACGCATCAGGGCCCACGGTCACCAGTCGACGGCAGCGCGCACCAGCCACTCGTGCGCCCGCGCAATGTGCGGCAGGGCGAGTGTGCCGGTCCGCAGGACGGGGAAGTAGGTCCGCAACGGCGGCACCGGAGGATCGAGCAGGGCGATGATCTCACCGCGCTCCAACGCGTCCTCGCAGAGGTAGCGGGGCAGGACAGCGGGACCGGCGCCCGCAACCGCGCACTCCAGGACAGCGCGCAGATCCGGTGCGATCACCGTCGCCGAAGCGGCGGGCCTGCTCTCGAACACAGCAGCCCAGTAACGGGAGACGAGAGGAAGGCTTTCGTGCACTTCGACGACCGGGAGCTGCTCCAGCACTACGGAACCCTTGTGCCGCAGGGCGCCGGGTCCCAGGCGCCCCGCCCATCGTGGTGCGGCGACCAGCACGTGCTCCTCGTCGCAGAGGGTGGTCGCCGTGAGCAGCCCACCTCGCGGACGTGCCGTCGTGATGGCCAGATCATGGTGTCCGGCAGCCAGCCCTTCCAGCGCTTCCTCGGTCTTCGCGAGGAACGTGGTGCGTAGTGCGAGCCCTTGGGAGAGCAGCGGGGTGAGGGCGGGGAGCACGCGCACAGCGGTGAACTCCGGAGGGCCGGCCAGATGCACGGTCCGTACGCCCGTCTCGTCGTCGATGCCTGCCTCGGCGATCTCGATCAGTGCGTCCAGATGGGGCGCAGCTCGGTGGGTGAGCTCGTCACCGACGGTGGTGGGCGTGACGCCGCGGGCATTGCGGAGGAACAGCGGGCGTCCCAGCTACCGCTCCGATGTGCGGATCTGCGACGTGACGGCGGGCTGGGAGAGGCCGAGCAGGGCGGCTGCCCTCGTGAAGGATCCGGCCCGGTGCACCGTGACGAACGTGCGCAGCAAGGCCAGGTCCATGGGTCCCCCTCCTGCTCTCGCGGCGCCTGCGAACCGCACAACCATAAATATGTCGATAGGTGGCTGTCGTACGGTGATTGGACACTGACGCCCAGTCAACTAGCCTCGACAGGCGGTTCTTCACGTCTTCACGCGGAGAACTGGGGAGGTCCGAGTCACGAGGGGGAGACTCGGGCCACTCACCCGCAGCAGGACCGGCCCGGCCGACGGGGACGCCCGTCCCTGGCCGGCCCTGCCCGGGACGACTGCTCGCCCGGTGCCGGCGGTCAGCGCGCGGCTTCGTCCAGCGCCCGTTCCACGTCAGCCAGCAGGTCTGCGGGGTCCTCGGCGCCGACCGAGAACCGTACGAAGCCTTCCGGTACGGCGTCCCCGCCCCATCGTGCCCGGCGCTCGGCGGTGGAGCGCACTCCGCCGAAGCTCGTCGCGTCGTCGACGAGCCGCAGCCCCGACAGGAAGCGCTCGGCGGTCTCCTTGTCCGCGAGGACGAAGGAGACGACGGAACCGAAGCGCCGCATCTGCCGCGCGGCGACCGGATACGCAGGGTCGCCGGGGAGTCCCGGGTAGCGCAGCCCCGCCACGTCGGTGCGTTCGGCCAGCGCCTGCGCAAGGGCCAGCGCGGTCGTGCACTGCCGGTCGATCCGCAGCTGGAGGGTGGCCAGCGAGCGGTGCGCGAGCCAGGCCTCCATGGGGCCGGGGATCGCACCGGCCACCTTGCGCCAGCGCCGTACGCCGGCGGAGAGCTGCGGATCGCGGGAGGTCACATGGCCGAGCAGGATGTCACCGTGGCCGGTCATGCCCTTGGTGTCACTGGCCACCGAGAAGTCCGCACCCAGCTCCAGCGGGCGCTGCCCGAGCGGGGTGGCCAGGGTGTTGTCGACCGCGACGAGTGCACCCGCCGCGTGCGCGGCGGTGACGAGCCTGCGGATGTCGCAGACGTCGAGCCCGGGGTTGGACGGAGTCTCGATCCACAGCAGCTTCGCGCCGTCGAGGGCTCCGAGCTGGGCGTCGCCACCGGTCGGGGCGGTGCGCACCTCCACGCCGTACGCCTCCAGCTGCTCCCTCACCAGGGGGAGCGCCTGGTAGCCGTCGTCCGGCAGGACCACGACGTCGCCGGTGCGTGCCTGGGACAGCAGCACGCCCGAGACGGCCGCCATGCCGGAGGCGAAGACGGTCGTCTCGACCTGCTCCCCCGGTGCCTCCAGCTCACTGATGGCCCGCTCCAGAAGGGTCCACGTCGGATTCGTCTCACGCCCGTAGGTGTACGGGCCCACGGGTTCGCCGGACAGATGGAAGTGGGCGGCGAAGACGGGGCCCGGCAGGGTGGGCTCGTACTGCTCCGGTGCGGGCAGTCCCGCCCTCACGGCCCGTGTTCCGTCGCCAGTGGTGCTCATTGCTGGTTCCTCGCTCTCTCCCCGGTGTTCACCGGTCCGCCTTGCACTCTGTCAGGAGGGGAGGGATCAGTCCTCGTCGGGGAGCGCTACGTTCAGGGCCCAGGACACGACCGAGATGATCAGCCCGCCCAGTACCGCCGTCCAGAAGCCGTCGACGTGGAAGTCCAGGTCCAAGACGCCGGCCAGCCATGACGTCAGCATCAGCATCAGGGCGTTGACCACCAGGGTGATCAGCCCGAGGGTCAGGATGAACAAGGGGAGGGTGAGCAACTGCACCACCGGCTTGACGACGAAATTGACCAAGCCGAAGAGCAGCGCCACGACGATCAGCGTGAGTGCCTTGCGGCCCGCGTCGTCACCGGTCAGCGTGATGTCGTCGAGCAGCCAGATGGCCACGGCCAGCGCCCCTGCGTTGGCCGTCGTCTTGACTACGAAATTCTTCATGTGTCTGATCGTGGCAGACACGATCGGTGGCTGACACCGGCGAGCGGACGAGAGCGGCACGAGGGGCGGACGGACGATGAAGGCATTCAGACTGGACGAGCTGGAGGCGGAGCGTGCCGCCAACGACGGCGCCTATCTGCAGTTCCTCCGGGAGCGCAACATGTCCGTCGGCCTGTACGCCCTGGACGCCGGAGCGCTCGACCCTCAGCAACCTCACCAGCAGGACGAGGTCTATCTGGTGGTCAGCGGGCGGGCCTCGATCACGGTCGGCACGGAGACCACCCAGGTGGGCAGGGGGAGCGTCGTGTACGTGCCCGCCGGGGCCGCCCACAAGTTCCACCACATCACCGAGGACCTCCGGGTGATGGTGGTCTTCTCTCCACCGGAGAGCTGAGCCGCGGCCCGGCCCTTCCCTAGGGGATCGTTCAGGGGACTTCAAGGGCTCCCGGCCCCCCGTGAGGTACTCCCGCGCCTCTAGCATCGGAGCAGGAACTCACGGAGACGAGTGGAGACGAGGTCAGGACGATGGCGATGCGGGAGCTTTTCGCGGGAATGCCCTGGTGGGTGAAGTGGGTCGCGGTGCCTCTCATCGCGATCGTCGTGTTCGGCGGTCTGATCGCCAGTGTGGTCGGCTTCGTCATCGGGCTGCTGTTCAAGGCGCTCGTCTTCGTCGTCCTGGTCGGTGGTCTGATCTTCGTCGTACGCAAGTTCACGGCATCCTCCTCGCGCAGCGACTGGTAGGAGGGGAAGGCGTCGGTCAGGCCCGGGGTGCCGGACGAGCCGGAGCGGGCGGCCGACGCCGTGATTAGCCCAGCTGAGCTAAAGACGTCACGAAACTCCGCTCGTGGCGGAGCGTGCCGATACAGTTACGTACCGCTGCCGCAGCTGGGATATGACAGACCGTCACCATCCTGCTCAGTGGTTTGTGCGACCGTCCGGTCTCCCGGACCCAGGCTCGCGGCGGGCCTGCGGGGGCGGCCCCCGCGGGAGGGCTGAGCGCCCGTCACCATGTCCGGGGGTGACCTGTGACCACGGCATCGAGTGCCGCTGTCCCGACGTTGATCGGCTCGGTTCAGCGGGCGTTGAGACTGCTGGAGGCTGTGGGCACCCATCGGGACGGTGCGCCGGCGAAGCAGCTCGCGCGGGAGGCGGGGCTGCCCCTCCCCACTGCCTACCACCTCCTGCGCACGCTGACGCACGAGGGCTATCTGCGCAGGGAGAACGGCGTTTTCCTGTTCGGCGCCGCCGCGGAGCGCCTGGGGTGCGGCCCGGCGGCCGCCCCGCGGCCGGGCGTGATCGTCGAATCGCTCGCACGGTGGGCGGACGTCATCCGTGCACCCGTGTACTGCGCCCTGTACCGGGACGGCGAGATCGATCTGGTGGCGGTGGCCGACACCCCGGCGTTTCCGGCAGTGCGCGAGTGGGCCGCGTTCCGGGAGACGGGCCACGCCCATGCCCTCGGCCAGTGCCTGCTGGGTCAGCTGGACGAACGGGCGCGCGAGGACCACCTGGACCGCCACCCGGTCCGGCAGCTGACGCGCTACTCCGTACGGGACCGCCTCACGTTCCTCGACCGGTTGAGAGCGATGAACCGTACAGAACCTGTCGTCGAACGACAGGAGTATGTGCTGGGAACGGTCTGTGCGGCCATCCCGATCACCGTCGGGTCGTCCCTGGCCGCGATGGCTGTTTCTCTCCCCCTGGAGCAAGAAGAACGGTTGCTCGCTGCAGTCGAACAACTACGCTGTGAAGTCACCACACTCTTGCGCTCGTTCGTGTTCTCTATCAGTATCTGAAAAATCACTCCTTGTGATCCGCTATCGCGTGCACCACGATGGCGTCAATAGGGCCATGGGGGATCATTCCTGGCCAGATTCATCTACTGCGGGGTTGAACGATGCGCGAGTCGGTTCAAGCAGAGGTCATGATGAGCTTCCTCGTCTCCGAGGAGCTCGCATTCCGTATTCCGGTGGAGCTCCGGTACGAGGTGGGTGATCCGTACGCGATCCGGATGACCTTCCACCTGCCCGGCGACGCCCCCGTCACCTGGGCATTCGGACGTGAGCTGTTGCTCGACGGCCTCAACAGCCCCAGCGGCGACGGTGATGTGCACATCGCCCCGACGGAGCCGGAGGGTCTCTCGGATGTACACATCCGTCTTCAGGTCGGTGCGGACCGGGCGCTCTTCCGCGCCGGCACGGCACCTCTTGTGGCATTTCTCGACCGTACGGACAAGCTGGTCCCACTGGGGCAGGAGCACACGCTGGGGGACTTCGACGGCAACCTGGAGGAGGCGCTGGGCCGGATCCTCGCCAAGGAGCAGAACGCCGGCTGACCAGGGAAGGCTGCCCGGACGCCGGGCGACCGCGGACCACGGAGACACGGGGCGGTTGCCCGGCGCCTTCGGTCAGGCCTTGCGGCGCCGCCCCTTCCCGGTCCGTACGGCTGCGGGAGCTCCGGCTTCCGCGCCGAGCCCCGTGCGGTCCGCGGAGACCACCAGGGCCGCGAGCACCGTCGTCACCGGCACCGAGGCGACCAGACCGATCGACCCGACCAGGGTGCGGACGATCTCCTCGGCGACCAGTTCACTGTTGGCCACCGCCCCCACACTGCTCTGGGCGATCGAGAAGAGCAGCAGCAGGGGCAGCGCGGCGCCCGCGTAGGCGAGTACGAGCGTGTTGACGACCGACGCGATGTGGTCGCGCCCGATCCTGATGCCCGCGCGGTAGAGCCGGCGCACGCCCATGGTCGGATCCGCCTGGTTCAGCTCCCAGACCGCCGACGTCTGCGTGACGGTCACGTCGTCGAGCACACCCAGCGATCCGATGATCACCCCGGCCAGCAGCAACCCGCTCATGTCGATGTCCGGATACAGCCCGTGGATGAGGCCGGTGTTGTCATCCGTGTTGCCCGTCAGGCTCGCCCAGTCGATGAACGAGGAGCCCAGCAGCCCGATCAGCAGCAGCGAGATGAGCGTGCCGATGACGGCCACCGAGGTGCGGGCCGTGAGGCCGTGGCAGGTGTAGAGGGCGATCAGCATGATCGCGCTGGCGCCGATCACCGCGACGACCAGCGGATTGGACCCCTGCAGGATCGCCGGCAGGATGAACAGCGTCAGCACGGCGAACGAGACCGCGAGCGCGATCAGTGCCATGAGCCCGCGCAGCCTGCCCACGACGACCACCGCGAGCGCGAAGATACCGGCCAGCAGCGCCATCGGGAACGTACGGTCCACATCCGTCACCGAGTACTGCAGGTCATGGGGAGCGTCGGGGGCGTAGGCCACGACCACCCCCTGGCCCTCGTGGAGTTGCCGGGGCGCGTCGGGCTGGATGACCTCGACGAACGTGCGGCCCTCGTCCTTGCCGCTCATCACCTCGACCGTGGCCTTCTTGCACAACCCCGACTGTTCGGCGACCGCCTCGCGGCCCGACGGCGTGGACGTGTCTCCGGTCGGGGGCACCTGAGCGGCGTTGACGTCCGCGCAGTCGACCTTGTCGACCTTCACCACCCTGCCCTCCTGGGTCTGCCGGTCGAAACCGACGCCCGTGCGCTCGTGGGAGGGGGCGCCGCCGGGCCAGAACGCCACGAGACCGACGAGGACGGCGGTGGCGAAGGGGATCAGGACCGCGGCGATGACCTTGCGCAGATGCTTCGACACGGGGGCGGCAGGCCCGTGGCTGTGCGTGTGGGCATGCCCATGACTCTGCGTGCTGCCTGATGCGTGGCCGTGGGTTTCGGGGGCGCTTCCGGGAGACGTCACCCGGCGATCATCCCAAGAACGGGGGAGGCCCTCTGGCCAGCACGCCAGGAGGGAGGCTAGCGTGGAGGCACCTTTGCACACGCGGGAGCTCGGAGCACCGGGCTGAGAGGGCGCTGACCTCCGTATTTCGTTACGGGACACGCTGCGCCGACCGACGAACCTGTTACCGGGTAATGCCGGCGTAGGGAGTAGGTCTCATGACCACAGCGGACGCACGCACGCCTGCCTCGGCGCGGAACGCGCAGAACACCGAGGCCGGGAAGTCCATCGGCTGGCACAAGGGGTACGTCCAGGGCTCACGCCCGGACCTCCGGGTGCCTGTCCGTCAGGTGCACCTCACCAACGGCAAGGACGTGACGCTCTACGACACGTCCGGGCCCTACACCGACCCCACCACCGAAACCGATGTCCGGCGCGGGCTCGCGCCTCTGCGGGAGAACTGGATCATCGCCCGCGGCGACACCGAGGAGTACGCGGGCCGCCCCACGCGTCCCGAGGACGACGGGCTCAAGCACACGTCCCCGCGAGGTGGGCTCCGCAACCTCGACGCGGTCTTCCCCGGACGTCCCCGCCAGCCGCGCCGCGGCCGGGACGGCCGGCCGGTCACCCAGCTCGCGTACGCCCGCCGGGGTGACATCACCCCGGAGATGGAGTACGTCGCGATCCGGGAGAACGTCGCACCCGAGGTCGTGCGCGAGGAGATCGCGGCGGGCCGGGCCGTGCTGCCGGCCAACGTCAACCATCCCGAGATCGAACCGATGATCATCGGCAAGCGGTTCCTGGTGAAGGTCAACGCCAACATCGGGAACAGCGCGGTCACCTCCTCCATCGAGGAGGAGGTGGACAAGATGACCTGGGCCACCAAGTGGGGCGCCGACACGGTCATGGACCTCTCCACGGGGCGCAACATCCACACCACCCGCGAGTGGGTCCTGCGCAACTCCCCCGTGCCGATCGGCACCGTACCGCTCTACCAGGCCCTCGAGAAGGTCGACGGCCGGGCCGAGGAGCTGACGTGGGAGATCTACAAGGACACCGTCGTCGAGCAGGCCGAGCAGGGCGTCGACTACATGACGGTGCACGCCGGGGTCCGGCTGCCGTACGTCCCCCTGACGGCCCGTCGCAAGACCGGCATCGTCTCCCGAGGGGGCTCGATCATGGCGGCCTGGTGCCTCGCCCACCACAAGGAGTCCTTCCTGTACGAGCACTTCGAGGAGCTCTGCGAGATCCTCGCGGCCTACGACGTGACGTACTCGCTCGGTGACGGGCTCCGGCCCGGGTCCATCGCGGATGCCAACGACGAGGCGCAGTTCGCCGAACTCCGCACGCTCGGTGAACTCAACTCCGTGGCCAAGCGCTTCGGTGTCCAGACGATGATCGAAGGCCCGGGCCACGTCCCGATGCACAAGATCAAGGAGAACATCGACCTCCAGCAGGAGATCTGCGAGGAGGCGCCGTTCTACACGCTGGGCCCGCTGACCACCGACGTCGCACCCGCGTACGACCACATCACGTCGGGCATCGGGGCGGCGATGATCGCCTGGTGGGGGACGGCGATGCTCTGCTACGTCACCCCGAAGGAGCACCTGGGGCTGCCCAACCGTGACGACGTGAAGACGGGCGTCATCACGTACAAGATCGCCGCGCATGCGGCTGACCTCGCCAAGGGGCACCCGGGAGCCCAGGAGTGGGACGACGCGCTGTCGGACGCCCGGTTCGAGTTCCGGTGGGAGGACCAGTTCAACCTGGCCCTCGACCCGGACACGGCACGGGAGTTCCACGACGAGACGCTGCCCGCCGAGCCGGCCAAGACGGCACACTTCTGCTCGATGTGCGGCCCGAAGTTCTGCTCGATGAAGATCTCGCACGACATCCGGCGTGACCACGGGGTGGGACAGGAGGAGATCGAGGCCGGCATGGCCGCGAAGTCCGAGGAGTTCGCAGCCGCCGGCAACAGGGTCTACCTGCCGATCGCGGACTGAACCACGCGTGTGCCCGGCGGTGTTCGGCCGGTGGGCGCGTCTTTCGACCTGCGGCGCTGCCCGGGGCCACGATCGGCTCCGGGCAGCGCCGCTGCCGTTCCCCCTCGTCGGAGTCGTTGACCGGACGGTTGCCGAAGTGTCCCGTCCCTGGCCGACTTCTGTCTCCGGCTCCCGCTCCGGAGGCCCTGCGGCGGCCCTTCGGCGACGGATTGGACACGGTATAGCGGCAGGTGGATGTACGTTCTCGCAGGGAGCCAAAGGCTGTTGACCGCATCCTTATCTGTGCTTTATGTTCCGCTGTGCTTGGCCGAAAGTGTGTGCGTCCCGACCGGGGGCGCCAGGGGAGGGAAGCACAGTGAACTGGTACCTGAACGTACTCAAGAACTACGCGGGATTCAGCGGGCGTGCGCGCCGCAAGGAGTACTGGATGTTCGTACTCTTCAACTTCATCGTGGCCGTGGTGCTGGTCGCCATCGGCGCGGCCCTCAAGACCCAGATCCCGTACATCATCTACATCGTCGCGGTGCTGATCCCGATGCTCGCCGTGGTCGTCCGCCGTCTGCACGACACCGGCCGGTCCGGCTGGTGGTTCCTGATCACGTTCGTCCCCCTCGTGGGCGGCATCATCCTGCTCGTCTTCATGTGCACCGAGGGTGCCCGTGGGACGAACGAGTACGGCGCCGACCCGAAGCTGGCTCCGCAGGCGATCTGATGGCGTGCTCCGACAGGGGCGCGCCGAGCAGTGACGGGAGGCCGGGCCGGCAGCGAGCCGCCCGGCCTCTGCCGTGCCGGGAGACGGGCGCGAGACGGCGGGGCGCGGGCGGCGCGGGCCGCACGGCGGGTAGGGCGGGCCGGATCACTCCGGCTGGTGCTCGGGACCGCCGAAGTCCGGACTGGTGAAGTCGGGACTGGTGAAGGTCGGCCGTGGTCCGGCGGACGGGCCGTCCTGGGGACCGGAGAAGTGCGGCCGGCTGTAGCCCATCTTCGGGATGCGGTTGGCCGACCGGTGCGGAGTCCGCGCGGCGGGCCCCGCCGTCGGGTCGGCCAGGGCGTCCCGGAGGAAGGGCAGGATGCCGCGCTCCAGCAGGGCGTGGCGCCAGGCCTCCCTGGCGCGTGCCACTTCCTCGGGGAGTCCGTCGCCCTCGTCCAGCGCCGGCAGTGCCGTGGCACCGTTGCGCAGGGCGGTGACGAGGAGCCCGATCGCGGCGATCAGGATGGCCGCGGCGGCGACCGCGGCGAAGAACCACCCGGCGGCGACCATCGTGGCGGCGAAGGCCAGAGAGGGGCTCAACGCCTTCAGGAGGTAGCCGACCAGCAGGAATATCAGGGCTGCCGTCCCCGCGAGAACGGGGGCCAGTGCGGTGATCACCGCCAGGGTTCCCGCACCCGTACGGTCCGTCTCGTCGGGAGTCCGGCCGAGTACGGGCTCCGGCGACGAGGCGGCCGGACCGCGCAGCTCACCCCGGGCCTTGACGTAGTGCTCGTACTCGGTGGCTGCCGCCGAGGTGATCAGGGCGGTCGCGTCGAGCGCCATCGTCCGCAGTTGTTCCGCGTTCAGCCGGTCCCCGACGCCGTCCAGGTCAGGGCGTTCGTGGGCATGGCGCAGGGCGTCGGCAAGGATCCGCTCGTACTCGGGTCGGTCCTCGGCCAGCAGGTGCGGAGCGCTGTTCATGTGCATCCCCCGATGCTCCGTAGGGCCTGATCGGCCGCGTGGGGCCGGGCGATCGGGCGGAAACGGAGGAGAGCCTGCTACTGATACGCCGATGGTAGAGCGACTACGGCACAGGGTGACAGGGGGTTTCCGGAAATAGGCCCAGCAGGCGGCGGCGTCAGGCGGACATGCGTCTTCCCGCGGCGGTCGTCAGTCATGCAGGGGTAGTTGCACGACCAGCAGCTTTCCGGCCATGGTGACTCCGCCGTCCATGGCGATGGCCAGCCCGTCGGCGTACACGTGCGGACCGTCGACCACGGTGCGCTCGCTGTTCTCGCCGTCCTCCGACCCGACCTCGCCGAGCAGGTAGGGAATCGGGCTGTGGCCGTGGACGACCCGCCGGCCGCCGTACGTCGACATCAGCTCTCGCACGGCCTCCGCCCCGCCCCCGTCCCGGAAGGCGAACCTCCTGGTGAGCTTGCGGAAGAGGTCCCAGCACTCGTCGGCGTCATGCCGCGTCAGAATGGCGTGGACCGTGTCGTTGACGTCCTCGATGGTGGATCCGTAGTCGAGGTAGGCCGTCGTGTCGGAGTGCATGAGCAGGTGGCCGTCCTCCTCGACGACCGCGTCGAGACGGGCCATCCACTGCAGGTGGACGTCCTGGAGCCGCTCCATGTCCGTCTTCTGTCCGCCGTTGAGCAGCCAGGCGGCCTGGAAGGTGGCGGTTCCGGCGCCCGAGTTCACCGGGGTGTCACCGAACCTCTTGGCGCCGATGAGCAGGAGCTCGTGGTTGCCCATGAGGGCCTTGCAGTAGCCGCCTGCCGCCGCGGCCTCGGCGGAGAGCCGCATGACCAGGTCGATGACTCCGATCCCGTCAGGCCCGCGGTCGGTGAAGTCGCCGAGGAACCACAGCCGTGCGTTGCCCGCGGCCCAGTGGCCGTCGGCGTCGACGAGTCCCTGCTCGCCGAGCGCGGCCAGCAGCTCGTCCAGGTATCCGTGGACGTCACCGACGACGTACAGCGGTCCGCGTGGCGCGTCGGCTGCGGAGACCGGCTCCGCGGCTGTCTGCACCTGGAGTGTGTCGCCGCGGTTGATGACGGGAAGATCGCGCTCGGTGGGGGTGTACCCCTCCGGCAGCTCGCCGCCCGCCATGGCATTGCCGGGATGGGGCGACGGCGGGGGCATCGGCACCTGCGCATACGGCGGTACGCGGAAGTCACGCAACGTCGCTGTCCGCACCACGGGTTCCTGACCGGCCCCCTGAGTCATCGACCCCTCCACCACCGTTGCGCCGCCGTACACCTGACGGGCCCTGCCTGGTAGGGGTGGTCCGCGGTGTCGTGCGCCCATCATAGGAATGCGGATCGTGCTGTGTGTCGCACCAGGGGTGGTGAATCCGCGCCGACACGTGGTTCACCGACCGTTTGGTCCGGATTGAGGCGATCAATCCCCGGCGGGCGAGCGAGGAGCGCTGACCGTGGTGCGGGGCGGACGCCGCTGCGAGGACGTCCGGACGATGAGTTCCGTCGGTATCACCTGCTCCAGGGGACCGTCGTGTTCGACCCCTTCGATGGCGTCGATGAGGAGCTGCACGACTGCCGTGCCGATCCTTCGCGGCTTGAGGGAGAGCGTCGTGATGGGTGGTTCGGTCGCCGCGTACACGGTGGACTCGCTGCAGCAGACCAGGAGCAGGTCCTCGGGGACCCGTAAGCCGTAGCGGCGGGCTGCGGCGAGCAGATCGGTCCCGTTGGGGTCGAAGAGGCCGTACACCGCGTCGGGGCGGTCGGGCCGGGCGAGGAGGCGGTCGGCGGCGACGGCGCCCGCGCAGGGGTCATGAGCCGGATAGGACTCGTACACAGGGTCCTGGCCGACCCGCTCGCACCAATGGAGGTAGGCGGTGGTGGAGAGACGGGTGTACGTGTCGGTGGTGGTGCCGGTCAGCAGGCCGATGCGCCGGGCGCCTGCCGCGGCCAGATGGTCGAGGAGATCGAGCACGGCTGCCCGGTGATCGTTGTCGACCCAGGCCGTGACCGGCAGCGTCCCGGCGGGCCGGCCGTCCGACACGACGGGCAGTCCCTGGCGTACGAGCTCGGTGACCACCGGGTCCTGATCCGAGGGGTCGATGACCACGGTCCCGTCGAGGGCGACGTTGGACCAGACGTCGTGCCGCGACGTCGCGGGCAGGATGACGAGGGCGTAGCCGCGGGCGAGCGCCGCCGAGGTGGCGGCTCTCGCCATCTCCGCGAAGTACGCGAACTCGGTGAAGGTGAAAGGTTCATCCCCGTACGTGGTCACGGTCAGGCCGATGAGCCCTGACCTGCCGGTACGGAGGGTTCGGGCCGCGGCGGACGGGCGGTAGCCCAGCCGTTCGGCGACCTCGCGGACATGGCGGCGGGTGGCGTCCGGGAGCCTGCCCTTGCCGTTGAGCGCGTCGGAGACGGTCGTGATGGAGACCCCGGCTGCGGCGGCCACATCCCGGATGCCCGCCCGTCCCGGCCGACCATTGCGCCGGGGCGTCTGTGCCCGGCTCACCTGGTGCTTCCCTGCTGCTGTCATAGCGAGCCGATAGTAGGGCTCGGAGGGTGGGTCGGGCCGGACGCATATGCACACGTTGACAGGCACGTTTCTGCAAGGCCGTAGGGGACCAAATGCCGCGCAAATAAAGGTACTTAGGGGATCTGGCATGCATGTGGCCGGTCCCCGTGCGCACGTACCTGCCGAATGGTCCATGTCTCGTAGAGGTCTCAACTCACCTCTACGGGGGACGCGCGCCAGGGCGTGAGCCACCGGCGTGCGTCGGTGGCCCCGGCGCTCCCCCTCCTCCCGGCGGGCCGCGGCACCCGTCGGGCGGCTCCGTCGGGTGCTCCCTCGGGCGGCTCCGGCCCGCGGTGGCGGCCTGCCTCCGGGCCGGACCGTCGCGGGCGGGGGCGATTCGGGCGGGGCCGTTCGCAGAGAGGCCCAATCCTCATAAGGTAAGCAGTATTGATGTGAGCGGATGGTCAAGGAGGACCTACGGTGAGCGAGACGAGCCCCAAGTTGCGCGCCGAGCTGGACGGCGTCCCTGTGTACGTACCGGGGAAGCCGGCGGCGGCAGCGGACGGACCGGTTGCCTTCAAGCTGTCCTCCAACGAGAACCCGTATCCCCCGTTGCCGGGCGTGATGGAATCGGCGCTCGCCGCGGCCGCGCATTTCAACAGGTATCCGGACACGGCCTGCACCGGCCTGGTGAACGAGCTGTCCGACCGATTCGGTGTGCCGGTCTCCCACCTGGCCACCGGCACCGGCTCGGTCGGGGTCGCTCAGCAGTTGCTCCAGGCGACGTCGGGCCCTGGTGACGAGGTCATCTACGCCTGGCGCTCCTTCGAGGCCTACCCGATCATCACCCAGGTCAGCGGTGCCACGTCGGTCAAGGTGCCCCTGACCGACGGAGACGTGCACGACCTCGACGCCATGGCCGAGGCGATCACCGGCCGCACGCGGCTGATCTTCGTCTGCAACCCGAACAACCCGACCGGGACGGCGGTGCGCAGGGCGGAGCTGGAACGGTTCCTGGACCGGGTGCCGGGAGACGTGCTGGTGGTGCTCGACGAGGCGTACAAGGAATTCGTCCGGGACCCCGAGGTGCCGGACGGCATCGAGCTCTACCGGGACCGGCCCAACGTGGCGGTGCTCCGGACCTTCTCCAAGGCGTACGGGCTGGCCGGCCTGCGGGTCGGCTTCGCGGTGGCGCACGAACCGGTGGCGGAGGCGCTGCGCAAGACGGCAGTGCCCTTCGGTGTCAGCCAGGTCGCCCAGGACGCCGCGGTCGCCTCGCTGCGCCAGGAGGACGAGCTGCTGGGGCGGGTCGGCTCGCTGGTCTGTGAACGCATCCGTGTCCACGAGGGGCTGGTAGGGCAGGGCTGGACCGTCCCCGACTCCCAGGCCAACTTCGTCTGGCTGCGGCTCGGGGACCGCACGTCGGACTTCGCCGCGGTGTGTGAGCGGGCAGGCGTGGTGATCCGGCCGTTCGCGGGCGAGGGTGTGCGGGTCACGATCGGGGAGACCGAGGCGAACGACGTGTTCCTCCAGGTGGCGGCGTCGTACCGGGAGGGGCTGTAGGCGCGGTCACCCCCGCGGGGCGGGAACGGCGCCGGTTCCGGCCCGTGCGTCCGCCGGTGGCCCCCGACCTCGATGGCTGAGGTCGGGGGCCACCGGCGTCTCCGTGCTGCCTCACCGGGCCCGGCGGGCCCGGTGAGGCGGTGTCCGGCCGCTTCCGGCCGGGGTCCCGCAGCCTGTGCGGTCGCGTCACGTCTGCCGGCCGGTGGGGGTCCGGCTCGCCGTCCGGCCGAAAACCACCCCCCGTCGACACGCTCGAAAGTACGTGCGCCATAATTGCTTGTGAATGTGAACGCGTTCACAAGCGCGTCCCGTTTCCTCCCATGATCGGTGGGATTGGACGGGCGGGCTGCGGCTGTGATCACGGCGACGCAAGGAGAAAAGGGCGTGAACCTAGCTCTGGCACCAGAGACCCTGGCGCGATGGCAGTTCGGCATCACCACCGTCTACCACTTCCTGTTCGTCCCACTGACGATTTCCCTCGCAGCGCTCACCGCGGGGCTGCAGACCGCCTGGGTGCGCACGGACAACGAGAAGTACCTCAGGGCCACGAAGTTCTGGGGCAAGCTGTTCCTGATCAACATCGCCATGGGCGTGGTCACCGGCATCGTGCAGGAGTTCCAGTTCGGCATGAACTGGTCCGACTACTCGCGGTTCGTCGGTGACGTCTTCGGTGCCCCGCTCGCTTTCGAGGCGCTGATCGCGTTCTTCTTCGAGTCCACCTTCATCGGGCTGTGGATCTTCGGCTGGGACAAGCTGCCGAAGAAGATCCACCTCGCCTGCATATGGATGGTCTCCATCGGCACCGTCCTGTCGACGTTCTTCATCCTGGCGGCCAACTCCTGGATGCAGCACCCGGTCGGGTACCGCATCAACGAGAAGCGCGGCCGTGCCGAGCTCACGGACTTCTGGCACGTGCTCACCCAGAACACGGCGCTCGCCCAGTTCTTCCACACGATCACGGCGGCCTTCCTCGTCGGCGGCGCCTTCATGGTGGGCATCGCCGCCTTCCACCTGGCGCGCAGGAAGCACATCCGGGTGATGCGGACCTCGCTCCGGCTCGGGCTGGTCACCGTGGTGGTCGCCGGAATGCTCACCGCCGTCAGCGGCGACGTGCTCGGCAAGGTGATGTTCAAGCAGCAGCCCATGAAGATGGCAGCGGCCGAGGCCCTGTGGGAGGGCGAGGACGGAGCGCCCTTCTCCCTCTTCGCGGTAGGAGACGTCGCCGAGGGACACAACACCGTGGAGATCTCGATCCCCGGAGTGCTGTCCTTCCTCGCGGACGACACCTTCACCTCGTACATCCCCGGCATCAACGACATCAACAAGGCCGAGCAGGAGAAGTACGGCCCGGGCGACTACCGGCCCAACATCCCGGTGGCCTTCTGGAGCTTCCGCTGGATGATCGGCTTCGGAATGGCGTCCTTCACGCTCGGCATGCTGGGTCTGTGGCTGACGCGCAAGAGGTTCATGCTGCCGCCGGCGTTGCGTACCGGTGAGGACGAAGTGCCGCATCTGGTGCTCTTCAGGAACTCGGCGCTGAGCCCGAAGCTCACCAGGCTCTACTGGATCACCGCCCTCTGGACCATGCTCTTCCCTCTGATCGCCAACTCGTGGGGCTGGATCTTCACCGAGACGGGCCGCCAGCCCTGGGTGGTCTACGGGGTGTTCCAGACCCGGGACGCGGTCTCCCCCGGCGTATCACAGGGCGAGGTCATCACCTCGTTGATCGTCTTCACCGCTCTGTACGCGGTGCTGGCAGTGATCGAGGTGAGGCTGCTCCTGAAGTACGTCAAGGCCGGACCGCCCGAGCTCACCGAGGCCGACCTGAACCCACCCACCAGGATCGGCGGCCATGACCAGGACGCCGACCGGCCGATGGCCTTCTCCTACTGAGAGCAGCGGAGCTGAGAGATGGAACTCCACGACGTCTGGTTCGTGCTCATCGCCGTCCTGTGGATTGGCTACTTCTTTCTGGAGGGATTCGACTTCGGCATCGGCGTCCTCACCAAGCTGCTGGCGCGTGACCGCAAGGAGCGGCGGGTCCTGATCAACACGATCGGGCCCGTCTGGGACGGGAACGAAGTGTGGCTGCTCAGCGCCGGCGGTGCGACCTTCGCGGCCTTCCCGGAGTGGTACGCCACGCTCTTCTCCGGCTTCTACCTGCCGCTGCTGCTCATCCTCTTCTGCCTGATCGTGCGCGGTGTGGCCTTCGAGTACCGCGCCAAGCGGCCCGAGGAGCGCTGGCAGACCAACTGGGAACACGCGATCTTCTGGACCTCGCTCATCCCTGCCGTGCTCTGGGGGGTGGCCTTCGGCAATATCGTCCGCGGCGTGAAGATAGACGCGGACATGGAGTACGTCGGCAACGTGGGGGACCTGCTCAACCCGTACGCCCTCCTGGGCGGTCTGGTCACGCTGTTCCTGTTCACCTTCCACGGCGCGGTCTTCGCCGCGCTCAAGACCGTCGGGGACATCCGGGAGCGGGCGCGCAAGCTGGCGCTGAAGACCGGTCCCGTCGCGGCCGTGCTCGCCCTGGCCTTCCTCATCCGGACCCAGGCCGACAACGGCGACGGCTTGAGCCTGCTGGCACTGGTCGTCGCCGCGGTGTCGCTGGCGGCAGCGATCGGTGCCATCGCACTGGGTCGCGAGGGCTGGTCGTTCGCGCTGTCCGGGGTGACCATCGCGGCGTCGGTCGCGATGCTCTTCCTCACACTCTTCCCGAACGTGATGCCGTCCTCGCTGAACGACGCCTGGAATCTCACGGTCACCAATGCGTCGTCCAGTCCCTACACCCTCAAGATCATGACGTGGTGCGCGGGCATCGCCACCCCGGTGGTCCTGCTCTACCAGGGATGGACCTACTGGGTGTTCCGCAAGCGCATCGGTACGCAGCACATAGCCGACGCGCACTCCACCCACTGAACGCACCCGGCGGATTGACCACATGAGCACTCTGGGGAGCTGTTTCACGTGAAACCGATCGACCCGCGCCTGCTCCGGTATGCGCGTGCCACCCGTTTCTTCCTGGCGGCCGTGGTGGCCCTCGGCCTGGTCGGCGCGGCCCTGGTGATCGCTCAGGCCATGCTCCTCGCGGAGGTGGTGGTCGGCGGATTCGAGGACGGGCTGACCGTCGCCGGGCTTCGCACACCGCTGATGCTGCTGGCAGCGGTGGCAGCGGGACGGGCCCTTGTGGCCTGGCTGACCGAACTCGCCTCGTACCGGGCGAGTGCGGCGGTCAAGTCCGAACTGCGCGGCCGGCTCATCGAGCGGGCTGCCGCTCTCGGTCCCGACTGGCTGAGCACCCAGCGCACCGGGTCGGTGGTGGCTCTGGCCACTCGGGGTGTCGACGCTCTCGACGACTACTTCTCCCGCTACCTTCCCCAGCTCGGGCTCGCGGTCGTCGTGCCGGTGGCCGTCCTGGCCAGAATCGTCACCGAGGACTGGGTGTCGGCAGCGATCATCGTGGTGACGCTGCCACTGATCCCGCTCTTCATGATCCTCATCGGCTGGGCCACCCAGTCCCGCATGGATCGTCAGTGGCAACTCCTGTCGCGGTTGTCCGGGCACTTCCTCGACGTGGTCGCCGGGCTCCCGACCCTGAAGGTGTTCGGGCGGGCCAAGGCGCAGGCCGAGTCCATCCGCACCATCACCTCGCAGTACCGCAGGGCCACGCTGAAGACCCTTCGTATCGCGTTCCTCTCGTCCTTCGCCCTGGAACTGCTCGCCACCCTCTCCGTCGCGCTGGTCGCCGTCACGATCGGCATGCGGCTCGTCCACGGTGAACTCGACCTGTACACGGGACTGGTGGTCCTGATTCTGGCGCCTGAGGCCTACCTGCCGATCCGTCAGGTCGGGGCGCAGTACCACGCGGCAGCGGAAGGACTCTCGGCTGCCGAGGAGATCTTCGCCGTACTGGAGACAGAGCCCAGGGCTGCCGGTACCGAGGAAGTACCGTCATCGCTGCGACTGGAGCTGGAGGGCGTGACGGTCAGGCACCGGGGCCGCCTCGCTCCGTCGCTGGACACGGCCTCCCTCGTGGTGGAGCCGGGTGAGACGGTCGCCCTGGTGGGGCCCAGCGGTATCGGCAAGTCCACACTGCTGGACGTGGTCCTGGGCTTCGCGGTGCCGGACGAGGGGCAGGTACGGGTCGGTGGGACGGACCTGGGCGACCTCTCCCCCGAACGTTGGCGCGAGCAGATCGCCTGGGTGCCGCAGCGGCCCCATCTCTTCGCGGGAACGATCGCGGAGAACGTACGGCTGGCCCGCCCCGAGGCGGACGACGACGCGGTCGCGACGGCACTCCGGCAGGCAGGCGCGCACGACTTCGTGGCCGCCCTGCCGGATGGAACAGGAACGGAGCTGGGCGAGGACGGCGCCGGGCTTTCCGCAGGCCAGCGGCAACGGCTGGCCCTGGCCCGGGCCTTCCTCGCCGACCGGCCGCTGCTGCTGCTCGACGAACCGACGGCGGGTCTGGACGGCGAGACGGAGGCCGGCATCGTCGACGCCGTACGGCGGCTGGCGGCTGGGCGCACCGTCCTGCTGGTCGTTCACCGGCCGGCTCTGCTGGCGGTCGCTGACCGGGTGGTGTCGCTGGAGCCCCGGGAAGCCGGGGGCCGGCCGGCGCAGGTGCCCGTGCCCGCGGTGATCGATCCTGAACCCAGGAGCGCTCCGGGTACGCAGGCCCCGGGCGAGCCGACGGACGCGGGGGAGTACGGGGCACCGGCGGACGCGCCCTCGGGTGCGGGCCGACGGGTGTTCGCACGGGCGCGGAAGGCCGCCGGGGCCCGGCACGGGAAGCTGGTCCTGGCACTGCTGCTGGGCAGCCTGGCCGTGGGGTCGTCCGTCGGTCTCATGGCGGTCTCCGGCTGGCTGATCTCCCGTGCCTCCGAGCAGCCCCCGGTGCTGTACCTGATGGTGGCCGTCACCGCGACGCGCGCCTTCGGAATGGGCCGGGCGGTGTTCCGTTACGCCGAGCGTCTCGTGTCCCACGACGCGGTGCTCAGGATGCTCGCCGAGCTCAGGGTGGCCGTGTACCGCGGGCTCGAGCGCATCGCGCCCGCCGGCCTGCGGACGACGCGGCGCGGAGACCTGCTGTCCCGGCTCGTCTCCGACGTGGACGCGCTGCAGGACTACTGGCTGCGCTGGCTGCTGCCCGTGGGTACCGCGTTCCTGGTCGGGGCGGGAGCCGTGGGGTTCACCGGCTGGCTGCTCCCCCAGGCAGGTCTGGTCCTTGCCGCCGGGCTGCTCCTCGCGGGTGTGGGGGCGCCTCTGGTGACCGGCGCCTGCGCCCGGCACGCGGAGCGCCGGCTGTCGCCCGCACGGGCCGCGCTGGCGGTGCGGGTCGCCGACCTGCTCGGCGGAACGGCCGAGCTGACCGTCGCGGGCGCGCTGCCCGCACGCAAGGAGCGGGTACGCGCGGCCGACGCGGTGCTGACCCGGATCGCCTCGCGTGCCGCCACCGCGACCGCCCTCGGCGGCGGGCTCTCCGCGCTGATCTGCGGGCTCACCGTGGTGGGCGCGGCGGTCGTCGCCCTGCCTGCGGTGTACGACGGGCGGCTGGCGGGTGTGGAGCTCGCCGTCGTGGTCCTCACTCCGCTCGCGGCCTTCGAAGCCGTGACGGGTCTGCCGCTCGCGGTCCAGTACCGCCAGCGGGTCAGGCGCAGCGCGGAGCGGGTTTATGAGGTCCTGGACGCTCCCGTACCGGTGCAGGAGCCCGCCACACCGGCCGAGGCTCCCGACGCGCCGTTCCCACTCGTCGTACGGGGGCTGTCGGCCCGGTACGACGGTGCGGAGCGTGACGCCCTCCACTCCGTCGATCTGACTCTGCTCCCGGGCCGGCGGGTGGCTGTCGTCGGTCCGTCCGGTTCGGGGAAGACGACGCTTGCGCAGGTCCTGCTCCGCTTCCTGGACGCCCGGGAGGGGAGCTACCACCTCGGGGGTGTCGAGGCGGCGGAGCTGGACGGGGACGCGGTGCGCGGGCTCGTCGGGCTGTGTGCCCAGGACGCCCACGTCTTCGACAGCTCCATCCGCGAGAACCTGCGGCTCGCCCGCGTCGGGGCGACGGACGAGGAGCTGTGGGACGCCCTCGCCGGGGCCAGGCTGCGGGACTGGACGCAGTCGCTGCCGGACGGGCTCGACACCCTGGTGGGCGAACACGGTGCCCGGCTCTCCGGAGGCCAGCGGCAGCGGCTCGCGCTGGCCCGCGCGCTCCTGGCCGACTTCCCCGTGCTCGTGCTGGACGAGCCCGCGGAGCACCTCGACCTGGCGACGGCCGACGCCCTGACCGCGGACCTGCTGGACGCCACCAGGGGGCGTACCACCGTACTGATCACGCACCGGCTGGCCGGACTGGATGCTGTGGACGAGGTCCTGGTGCTGGACGGGGGCGGAGTGGTGCAGCGGGGGGCCTACGCCGCTCTGGCAGCCCAGGAAGGCCCGCTGCGGCGCATGCTGGACCGCGAACGGGAACGCGTCGGCACCGGACGGAGCGGGGCCGGAGCGGGGTGCGGCCCGGAGGTGGTGCGGGAACAGAGTGCTGCCGCGGGGAGCGCGCCGCGATCGGTGGCGGTGCGGTCGTGAGCGGTGGGTGCGTTCGGCGCAGGTGGTGCGGTCGTGCGCGGTGGGGGCGTTCCGGGCATGCGGTCCGGTTGCGAGCGGCGGGTGCGTTCCGGGCGGGCGGCCCGGTCGTGAGGGGCGGGGGCCTTCGTGGGACGCCGGTGCGTCGCACGGTCGACTTTCCGGGCAGAACATCCCTTACTAGGCTCGGTACATGTGCGAGGAGTACCCGAGCGACTCGTCCGGAGCCGGACCTCGGGCCCCCGGTCGGCTGCCGGGGCCCTCGGCCGGACTGACCGAGCGCGTACCGGAACTGCTGGAGGCCACGACGTCCGCAGGCACGGGCCTCGGGCTCCACTCGACTCTCGACCGCATCTGCGAAACGGCGGCAGTACTCACCCGTGCCCGCTATGCCGCCATCGGTGTCGTCGACGAATCCGGTGAGGGACTGGCCGATTTCGTGACGTACGGAGTGCCGGAGGAGATCGCCCGTGCGATCGGCCGCCTGCCTGACGGCCGCACAGGTCTCCTGGGCGCACTGATACACGATCCCGTCCCGACCCGGCTGGCCGACCTGACGGCCGACCCGCGTTTCGAGGGGTTCCCGCCCGCCCATCCGGTGATGCGGACGTTCCTCGGTGTCCCGCTCCGGGTCCAGGAAAAGGTCTTCGGCAACCTCTACGTGGCGGAGAGGCATGACGGCGGGACGTTCGGCGACGACGACCTGCACATGATGCGGGTGCTCGCCACAGAGGCCGGGATCGCCATCGGTCACGCACGGCTGTACGAGTCCACGAGGCAGCGTGAACGGTGGATCGACGGCTCCGTCGCCGTCACCACGGCGCTGCTCTCCGGTGGGGACGCCGACGACTCGCTGGCCGTCGTCGCCGAACAGGCCCGCCGGCTGGCCGGCGCCGCCGCCGGAATCGTGCTGCTCCCCGCCGAACAGGGCGGCCTGGAGATCGTCGCCGTCGCCGGGGAGACCCCGGCCGCCTCCCTCGGGGTGATCATTCCGCCCGGGAGTCCTGTGGTGGCGGCGCTCCTCGCGGGTGAAGCGGTCTTCGTCGACGACGCGGCCACCGACACGCGCATGATCACCAGGCTGGCCGATCAGTTCGGCCCGCACATGCTGCTGCCGCTGCGCAGCGGGGGACGGGTGCTCGGTGCGCTCGCCATGCCGCGCGCACGGGGAAGCCGGCCGTTCACGGAGGCGGAGCGGACGCTGGCCGACCAGTTCGCCGCACAGGCCGCGCTCGCGCTGAAGATGGCCGAGTCCCAGCGGGACCGTGAGCGGATCGCCGTGTACGAGGACCGGGACCGGATCGCCCGGGACCTCCATGACCTCGTCATCCAGCGCCTGTTCGCCACGGGGATGATGCTGGAGCGGGCCCAGCGCCGCGCGGTGGCTCCTGCGGTGCAGGCCGGCGTCGGCCGGGCCGTCGACGCACTGGACGTCACCATCCAGGAGATCCGCACGGCCGTCTTCGCCCTGCAGCCGGAGCGGGCCGAGGCCCCCTCGGGGATGCGGACCCGGGTGCTGCGCGAGATCAACCTGGCCGCGGTCCCCCTGGGCTTCAGGCCGACGCACCGCTTCATCGGTCCCGTCGACTCACTCGTCGGGGAGCTCGCGGGCAAGAACCTCATCGCGGCGCTGCGTGAGGCACTGTCCAACACCTTCCGGCACGCCGCGGCCTCGCGCGTCGAGGTGAGCGTGGACGCGACCGCCGTTCTGCCGGACGGCCGGGAAGCGGTGCGGCTGTCGGTCGCGGACGACGGAGTGGGGATCCCGGACAGCGGGAGGCGCAGCGGGCTGAGCAACCTGGCCCGCCGTGCCGAGTCGCTGGGCGGGTCCAGCTGGTTCGGGCCCGGGACGGGTGAGGACGGCGGCGGTACGACGCTGGTCTGGCAGGTCCCGCTCTGACGTGACGCGTCCCCGGGGCCTCAGCGGGTGGCGAGGATGCGCTCGATGACGACCGCGACGCCGTCCTCGTCGTTGGAGAGCGTCACACCGGAAGCGGCGGCCACCGCGGCAGGGTGGGCGTTGCCCATGGCGAACGAGGCGCCGGCCCAGGTCAGCATCTCCACGTCGTTGGGCATGTCCCCGAAGGCCACCACCTGTTCCGGGGTGATGCCGCGCTCGGCGCAGCAGGCGGCGAGGGTGCCGGCCTTCGACACGCCGGGGCCGCTGATCTCCAGCAGGGCGGTGGGGCTGGAGCGGGTGAACGAGGCACGGTCCCCGGCGGCCTCGCGGGCCAAGGAGAGGAAAGTGTCCGGGGCCAGTTCGAGGTGGTGGGCCAGCACCTTGAGGACCGGCGCGCCGGTACCGGGCGTCTCCTCGTGGAGCAGCTTCTCGGCCACGGCCACGGTGGCTCCCGGGTCCAGGTGGAACGGCGGGTAGGCCGGTTCGTAGTGGATGCCCGTGGTCAGCTCGACGGCGAACGACGTGCCGGGGGCCACCTCGCGCAGGAGACCGATCACGTCCAGGGCCACGGCGCGGTCCAGAGGCCGGACCTCGAGCAACCTGCCGTCCGCGCGCAGATCGGCGACTGCGGCGCCGTTCGCGCAGATCGCCATGCCGTGGCCGTGGACGTGGGCGCTGACGACGTCCATCCAGCGGGCCGGCCGGCCGGTGACGAAGAAGACGTCGATTCCCGCGTCCTCGGCCGCCGCGAGGGCGGCGATCGTACGGTCCGACAGGGTCTTGTCGTCGCGCAGGAGGGTGCCGTCGAGGTCGGTGGCGATCAGCCGGGTTACGGCAGGCAGAGGCGTGTCGGTCGCTGAGGTCACCACGCCATTCTTCCGCACGGAGGTGCACGGCCGTGCAGAGGGGCGCACATATGAGGTGGCGGGCTTCTGAACTCCGTACATGACGGAGGCATATGCCGAACGCCCCGACGTGGCGGAGGCTCCCGACGTAGGCGGATGCTGCGGTGGGCCTGCCGCGGGTCAGACGAGCTGGGAGAGGCCCTCGGTGGCGATCCGCTCGAACACCTTGATGTCCGCCGCGAAATCGGAGTCCGCCACCGGCCAGTGGAGGACGATCTCGGTGAACCCCAGCTCGTAGTGCCTTCCCGCGAAGTCCACGAACGCGTCGAACGACTGCAGCGGCCGGTCCGGAGTGAAGCCGGTGAGCAGAATCTTGTCCATCTCCGACACGTCCCGGCCGATCGCCTCACCCGCCGCGCCGAGCCGGGAGATCTGACCGCGGATGGCTGCCACGGACTGCTCGGGGGTCCCCGATTCGTACAGTTTGGGATCGCCCGTGGTGACCCACGCCTGGCCGTACCGGGCGGCGAGCTTCAGGCCGCGCGGCCCGGTTGCGGCGACCGCGAAGGGCAGCCGGGGGCCCTGGACGCAGCCGGGGATGTTCCGCGCCTCGTTCGCCGCGTAGAGCTGCCCTTCGAAGGTCACCGTCGGCTCCCTGAGCAACCGGTCGAGCAGCAGGAGGAACTCCTCGAAGTGGTCGGCGCGTTCCCGTGGCGTCCAGGGCGCCTCGCCCGCCCTGCGCAGCGTCGTGGCGTCGTATCCGTTGCCGCCCGCACCGATGCCGAGCGTGATCCGCCCACCGGAGACGTCGTCCAGCGTGATGAGGTCCTTGGCGAGGGTCACCGGATGACGGAAGTTGGGCGAGGTGACGAGGGTGCCCAGACGCAGCCGCTCGGTCGCGGCAGCAGCGGCCGTCAGGGTGGGGACGGCGCCGAACCACGGGCCGTCACGGAAGGTCCGCCAGGCCAGGTGGTCGTACGTGTACGCCGCGTGGAAACCCAGCTCCTCGGCGCGCCGCCACTTGTCACGGCCCCCGTCACGCCAGCGGTCGATCGGCAGGATCACAGTGCTCAGTCGCATGGGACGACCCTACGAGAGACGGGGCCGGCGGAAGACAGGGCCTTATGAAAGACAGGGCTTCACGGCAGACAGGGCCCTACGGGAGGCCGAGCAGGTGCCGCATCGACTCCGCGGCACGGACGGCGGCGTCACCGCAGCAGTTGTTGAACAGGACGTGGACCTCTCGGGCCTGCTCGGCCATGTCGCGTATGCGGGGAACCCACTCGGAGAGTTCTTCCGGCGTGTACGCGTGACGGAACCTCTCTTCCTTGGTGCCGGTCCCCCAGGCGGAGCTGCGACCGTGGAAGCGCACCAGGGCGAGTTCCCGGGTGGTGACCCGGACGACCGGTGGCACGGAGGCGGGAAGCGTCTGCACCATGTCCACGGCAACGGCGGCAGTGTCCAGCTCCGTCAGCAGGGCGGTCGTCGCGTCGACGTGTTCCTCGCGCCACCAGTCGGGATGCCGGAACTCCACGGCCATCGGCCATCCCGTGGCACGCTCACGGCACCGGCGCAGGAACTCCACCGCAGGCCTCCCCGGTACGAGCCGAGGAGGGAACTGGAAGACCAGCGTCCCCAGACGGCCGGAGTCGCGCAGTGGTTCGAGGGCCGCGCTGTACCGGTTCCACACCTCGTCGAGCAGTCCGGGATCGACGCCTGCCCGCTCCCGATGTCGTACGAGGGCCGGGCGCAGGTCGGCGGGCAGTGCTTCCGGCCGTGTCGGGTGTCCTGTGAGCAGGGAGAACGCCTTCACGTCGAAGCGGAAGTCCTCGGGCGTGCGGTCGGTCCACAGGAGGCTGTTGCGGTTACTGGGCAGGCCGTAATAGGTGGAGTCCACCTCTGCCACCGGGAACTGCGCGGCGTAGTGCCGCAGTCTGCCCTCCGCGTCGCGGTGGCCCGACGGGTACCACCCGCTGGATATCAGCGCCTTGTCCGTCCACGAGCAGGTCCCGACCCTGATCTTTCCCATCCCGCCCGTCTGCCCCGGGCGCGGTGACGGATTCGTCCGGGGGCGGCAGTGGTTGCCGCAGTGCTTGGTCTGAGCGACGCTGGAATTGGAACGCGGCCGGTCTCCTGTCCGCGCGTGCGCACGGCGCCGGACGCGGTTCGTCCGGAAGGACTGAGCACCATGAGGATGCTGCTCATCGCTCAGATGGATACCGAGTCCGCGAATCGGTCGGTGGCCGAGGGCACCATGGAGAAGCTCGTCGGAGAGATCGTCGATCAGCTCAAACCGGAAGCGGCCTACTTCACGCCGAGGGACGGTCAGCGGTCCTGCCTGATGGTTTTCGACATGCAGGATTCCGCCCAGATGCCCCCACTCACGGAACCACTCTTCCGCGCCGGGGCCAAAGTCAGCCTGCAACCCGTCATGAACCTCGACGAGCTGCGTACGGGGCTGGGCGCCCTGAAACACTGACCCGGGGCGCACGGGGCGCACGGGGCGCACGGGGCGCTGTGCCGGGCACCGGAGTCATTCGCGCAGGCGCAGGAAGCGTGGTGCCACCGCATCGGTGAGCCATACCCCGTTCGCGCTGACGTAGAACGAGTGACCCGCCCGGTGCATGGCGCCCGCGTCCACGGACAGCACGACCGGTGCGCCGCGCCGGGCTCCCACGCGGGTCGCCGTCTCCCGGTCGGGCGAGAGGTGGACGTGGTGGCGGGCCATGGGGCGCAGCCCTTCCGCGCGGATCGCGTCAAGGACGCGGGCCACCGTGCCGTGGTAGAGGTACGGCGGTGGTTCGACCGGTGACAGACCGAGGTCGACCGTGACGGTGTGGCCCTGGCTCGCCCGAATGCGGCCGTCGGCCACCGCGAAGCGCTTCTTGTCGTTGGCTGCGACGACGTGATCGATCTCGGCCCGGGTGACCGCGAAACCATGCAGGGAACAAGCGCGCAGCAGCTCGTCGATGTCCACCCAGCCGTTCGCGTCGAGGGTGATCCCGATCCTGTCCGGCTGGTGGCGCAGATGCTTCGAGAGGTACCTGGACACCTTTACGGTGCGTTGGTCATTCATCCCGTCAGGGTGCCCCCACAGCCCTTTCCGGCGCACGCGATTTCCGGTCGGCCCGCTGATTCCCCGGCACACAAAGTGCCCCCTCCAGGCGAAAGTTGGCGGGACGCGGGCGAACGGCCGTCATGACACACGGACTTGGTCAACTCGCGGGTAAGAGGCGCCTGAAGGACACACAGCGTCAAAGGTCGTGCCCAGCTCGTAGGTTGCTCCGGCCGGGGCAGGCACAGGCGCGGAGCGGATCCCTATGTCATCCTCGGAAGATGCCGTGCCGCCCACTCACGGCCCCGGTCAAAGCCCGTCGACCCGGATGACACTGGGGCCGTCGCGGCTGTCGCACCCCTCAACACCTCCGCGCGACGCAGCAGGTGACGTCACGACCGATCAACATGCCCGGCACCTCACAACGGTGGTCTCACCCGGGCGACGGCGCGCAGCATCCGAGGGCTGAGCCTCGACAGCAGCCGGGAGGCCCGTGCCTCGGGAGTGACGGGGACGACGGCGCGGTTGTGCACCACAGCCGTGAGGATCGCCTGCGCCACTTTCTGCGGTGGGTAGTTGCGGAGCGCGTACAGCCGGCCGGCCCGCTGACGGAGGCGCCGCTTCTCCGCCTCGTCGACTCCCGCGAAGTGCGCCGATGCGGTGATGCCGGTGTTGACGATGCCGGGGCATATCGCCGTGACGCCGATGCTCTGCTCGGCCAGTTCGGCACGCAGGCATTCACTGAGCATCAGGACGGCCGCCTTGGAGGTGCTGTAGGCGGACAGTGCGCGCGACGGCTGATAGGCCGCCGCCGAGGCGACGTTGACGATGTGGCCACCCTGTCCGCGGTCGGCCATCTGCCTGCCGAAGAACCGGCAGCCGTGGATGACACCCCACAGGTTGACGTCGAGGACGTTGCGCCAGTCCTCACTCGTGGTGTCCAGGAACGAACCGGACAACCCTGTACCGGCGTTGTTCACCAGGACGTCCACCACGCCGTACTCGGCGGCGACCTTCTCGGCGAGCTTCTCCATCGCCTGCTCGTCGCCGACGTCGACCGCTTCGCTCCACGCGGCCGCCGCACCGTGCAGGCGTGCTGCCTCCGCCGCTCGTGCCGCACCCGCTTCGTCCCGGTCCACGGCCACCACCCGGGCGCCCGCTGCGGCGAACGCGAGCGCGGTGGCCTGCCCGATGCCGCCGGCCGCACCCGTGACCACCACCAACCGGCCACCGAAGCGGTCCGCATGGGCGCCGGCGACGGTGTCGCCCCGCACGGCCGGCCGTCCCTCGCCCGCTGCCTCACAGGCGCCGGCGAACTCACTGATCCAGTCCGACAGCTGG
The DNA here is from genome assembly GCF_030816615.1 of Streptomyces sp. B1I3. Classification (NCBI taxonomy): domain Bacteria; kingdom Bacillati; phylum Actinomycetota; class Actinomycetes; order Kitasatosporales; family Streptomycetaceae; genus Streptomyces; species Streptomyces sp. B1I3. Next base: position 3,970,844 of record NZ_JAUSYD010000001.1, on the reverse strand, counting down.
TCCGGCCTGGTGCGCGGCACCCAGTGTCCGGCCGGCAGCGAGCGCCGTACCAACCGCGGTACCCAGGAGTCCAGGTCGTCGTACAGCGCCGGCGACAGGAAGGCGTCGCCGGTCGGCGTGACCAACTGGACCGGGACGTGGGCGTACGCGTCCGTACGCGGCCGGCTCAGGCGGGTCCGGACGTTGTCACGGTAGAGCCACGCACCGTGTGCGGCGTCCCGGGGGAGCGAGGGCGTCGGATAGCCGTCCGAGGGAACCTTCTCCATCCGCTGCAGGATCCGCGGCCACTGCCTGCCGAGCACCCCGCGCCAGGCCAACTCGGGCAGTACGGGGGTGTGCAAGGCGCCCACGTACCAGGACTTGGCGCCCTGGCCGAGCACCTGGCCGAGGCGGCGTGGAGTAGGCCGTGAGACACGCTGCTTGATCCAGTGCCCGAAGTGATCCAGGGAAGGACCGGACATGGAGGTGAACGAGGCGATGCGGCCCTTGGTCCGCTCCACCGTGACGAACTCCCAGGACTGGACGGAACCCCAGTCGTGTCCGACGACATGGACGGGGCGGTCAGGGCTGACCGCGTCCACGACGGCCAGGAAGTCGTCGGTCAGCTTCTCCAGGGTGAAGCCCCCGCGCAACGGCCGGGGAGCTGTCGATCGTCCGTGTCCCCGGACGTCGTACAGCACCACGTGCCATTGCTCGGCCAGCCGATGCGCCACCTCGGACCAGACCTCCTTGCTGTCCGGATATCCGTGCACCAGCACGATCGTCGGCCGTGTCCGATCGCCCAGCTCGGCCACACACAGCTCGATCCCGCCCGTACGGATCCAGCGCTCACACGCACCCCGCAGATTCACGCAGCCCCCTCGTCCTATGTGCCGCCGTCGCGGTACGTGCCCGTAACGTGACACCGACGAATGTGGCAATCCGAGGGAGCCGCGTCAAGGCAGGACCGAAACCTGTGGACAAGGTGCCTGTGGACAAGGCCACTGTGGACAAGGTTCTGGGACGACGGCCCGTGCCCCGTGGACACGCGCACGTGGCTGCCGAGGCTCGCGGAAGATCCCGCGCGAGACGCGGCGGGAGCGGGCGCGCGGCACGGCTCACGGGAACAGCCCGCGGAACAGGTCCGGGCGGGGATTCGTCCGCGCCCCGCGTCTTCCTCCGTATCCTCCCCCGTGCGGTCCCCTTACGGGTCCGTACGCCTCGAGGCGGACGCCGATACAACCGCCTGGTCTGACGACGTCTGTGGTACGCGCCACTACCGTCGTTGACGTGACTGTGATCGCGACCGAAAGCCTGAGCAAGCGGTTCCCCCGGGTGACCGCTCTTGACCGGCTCTCCTTGGACATCGGACCGGGCGTCACCGGCCTGGTGGGTTCCAACGGAGCCGGCAAGTCCACATTGATCAAGATCCTGCTGGGTCTGTCCCCCGCCACCGAGGGCCGGGCCGCGGTGCTCGGACTCGACGTCGCCACCGAGGGCGCCGCGATCCGGGAACGGGTCGGGTACATGCCCGAGCACGACTGTCTGCCGCCGGACGTCTCGGCGACCGAGTTCGTCGTCCACATGGCCCGGATGTCGGGACTGCCGCCCACGGCAGCGCGCGAGCGCACTGCCGACACCCTGCGCCACGTCGGTCTGTACGAGGAGCGGTACCGCCCGATCGGCGGCTACTCGACCGGCATGAAGCAACGGGTGAAACTGGCCCAGGCGCTCGTCCACGACCCCCAGCTGGTCCTGCTCGACGAGCCGACCAACGGCCTGGACCCGGTCGGCCGCGACGAGATGCTCGGCCTGATCCGTCGCGTCCACACCGACTTCGGCATCTCGGTCCTGGTCACCTCCCACCTCCTGGGTGAGCTCGAGCGGACCTGCGACCACGTCGTCGTCATCGACGGCGGCACACTCCTGCGGTCCAGCTCCACCAGCGACTTCACGCAGACCACCGCCACACTGGCCGTCGAAGTCACCGACAGCGACGTCCACCCCGACGGCACGGACGCGCTTCGCCGCAAGCTCACCGGTGCCGGCATCAAGCTCGTCGGGCACGACGGTCTCGACACCGAGGGCCTGCCCGGCGCCGGGCACATCCTCCTGGTGGAGGCGACGGGCGAGGAGACGTACGACCTGGTGCGCGACAGCGTCGCCGAGCTCGGACTCGGGCTCGTCCGGATGGAACAGCGGCGCCACCACATCGCCGAGGTCTTCCGCACCACCGCATCAGCACAGGCCGCGGTGACCGCGACAGCCGGCGCAGGACAGCAGAAGGGGAGCGGTCGGGATGAGCTCTGAGACCGGGGCCGCGACCGGGAGCGACACCTCCCGGATCCACAACATCGGGTACCGCTCCTACGACGGCGCCCGCCTGGGCCGGGCCTATGCCCGCCGCTCGCTGTACTCGCAGTCCCTGCGAGGCTCGTTCGGACTGGGCCGCTCGGCCAAGTCCAAGGTGCTGCCGATGCTCCTGTGCGGAGTGATGTGCCTGGTGGCGCTGATCCTCGTCGCGGTGGCCATGGCCACGCCCAACATGACGAAGCTCCCCATCAAGTACACGGACTTCGCGATCTACCTGCAGGCCGTGATCGGGCTCTTCATCGCCTCCCAGGCCCCGCAGTCCGTGTCCAGGGATCTGCGCTTCAAGAGCGTCCCGTTGTACTTCTCGCGTCCGATCGAGCGGGTCGACTACGTCCTGGCGAAGTTCGCCGCCATGGCGTCGGCCCTGCTCATCCTCACCGGGCTGCCCCTCGTCATCCTCTACGTGGGCGCGTTGCTGGCGAAGTTCGACTTCGCCGACCAGACCAAGGGCTTCGGGCAGGGGATGGTCTCGGTGGCACTGCTCTCCGTGCTGTTCGCCGGGCTCGGGCTGGTCGTCGCCGCGCTGACTCCGCGCCGGGGCTTCGGAGTCGCAGCCGTGATCGCCGTACTGACCATCACCTACGGCGCGGTCTCCACGGTCCAGGCGATCGCCTGGGAGACGGACTCCGCCGGTGCCATCACCTGGCTGGGGCTGTTCTCGCCCATCACGCTGATCGACGGCATCCAGACGGCGTACCTCGGCGCCTCCTCCGCCTTCCCGGGCGGTGAGGGGCCCGGAGCGGCCGCCGGTCTCGTCTATCTGATCGTTGTACTCGCGCTCGTCGCCGGCTCGTACGCCGTACTGATGCGCCGCTACCGGAGGGTCGGGCTGTGACCACCATCGAGATCGACCACACCTCGCGCTGGTTCGGCAACGTGGTCGCCGTCAACGACGTGAGCATGACCGTGGGCCCCGGAGTCACCGGGCTGCTCGGCCCCAACGGCGCCGGGAAGTCCACGCTGATCAACATGATGGCCGGCTTCCTCGCCCCGTCGACCGGCACGGTGACGCTCGACGGCACCCGGATCTGGCGCAACGAGGCGGTCTACAAGGCGATCGGGATCGTGCCGGAGCGGGAGGGGATGTACGACTTCCTGACCGGCCGCGAGTTCGTCGTCGCCAACGCGGAACTGCACGGACTGGGCGACGCGGCCGCGCACAAGGCCCTGGCCACGGTCGAGATGGAGTACGCGCAGGACCGCAAGATCTCCACGTACAGCAAGGGCATGCGCCAGCGCGTGAAGATGGCCTCCGCACTGGTCCACGATCCCTCGGTGCTGCTCCTGGACGAGCCGTTCAACGGCATGGACCCGCGTCAGCGCATGCAGTTGATGGAACTGCTGCGCCGGATGGGTGCGGAGGGCCGCACGGTGCTGTTCTCCTCCCACATCCTCGAGGAGGTCGAGCAACTCGCCTCGCACATCGAGGTGATCGTGGCGGGGCGCCATGCCGCGTCCGGCGACTTCCGCAAGATCCGCCGGCTGATGACGGACCGGCCGCACCGCTACCTCGTACGGTCCAGTGACGACCGCGCACTCGCCGCGGCGCTGATCGCGGACCCCTCGACCGCGGGGATCGAGGTCGATGTGACGGAGCGGGCCCTGCGTATCCAGGCCGTCGACTTCGGGCGCTTCACCACGCTGCTGCCGAAGGTGGCTCGTGAGAACGGCATCCGGCTGCTGACCGTGTCACCGTCCGACGAATCCCTCGAATCGGTCTTTTCCTATCTCGTAGCGGCCTGAGTAGTGGCCTGAAAGGAGCTGTGAAGCGTCATGTACGACCCCACAGTCGCCCGGCTCACCTACCGGGCCCTGCTCGGCCGGCGCCGGGCCGCCATCCTGTTCGTCCTGCCCGTCCTCCTGGTGGCCATCGCCGTTGCCGTACGGGCGTTCGCCGGAGCCGATGACGGTGTGGCCTCCGGTGTGCTCGGGGGGTTCGCCATCGCCACGATGGTGCCGCTGATCGGCGTGATCGCGGGGACCGGAGCCATCGGTCCCGAGATCGATGACGGCTCGATCGTCTATCTGCTGGCCAAGCCGGTGAAGCGGCCCACGATCATCTTCACCAAGCTGATCGTCGCCGTCTCCGTGACGATGCTCTTCTCGGCACTGCCCACGCTGATCGCAGGCCTGATCCTGAACGGCAACGGCGGGCAGATCGCCGTGGCATACACGATCGCCGCGCTGGTCGCCTCGATCGCGTACAGCGCGCTGTTCCTGCTGCTCGGCACGGTCAGCCGGCACGCGGTGGTCTTCGGCCTGGTGTACGCGCTGGTGTGGGAGGCACTCTTCGGCAGCCTGGTGCCGGGGGCCAGGACGCTCAGCGTGCAGCAGTGGTCCCTCTCGGTCGCCGAGAAGGTCGCCGGGGACGGTCTGGTCACCTCGGACGTCGGCCTGCCGCTCGCGACCGTCCTGCTGGTCGGGGTCACGGCCGTGGCCACGTGGTACGCGGGTCAGAAACTGCGGGCGCTGAAGCTCGCCGGCGAGGAGTGAGACTCCGCCCCGTGCAGCCCCCGCCCACCGGGCGGGGGCGTCTCACGTGCGGCGAGCGGACCGTGTGTCCGGCGCGGCTGACCGATGCCTCGCGGTCCTTCCGGTGGTCACCGGAAGGACCGGGGATCACCGGAAGAAAATGGGTGGCCCCCGGACGGCGCCCTCGGGCACAGTGAGGGCGACGGCGCAGAACGACCGCGCCCACCAGGACCGGGAGAGGAGCGCGGCGATGACCAGGAGTCCGAGTCCGTCGCGCTCCCGGCAGGGTGGTCCGCGGCCGGCACCGCGGTAGCTTCATCAGCTACGCGGGGCCGCCCGCAGCGGGACCCCCGGGTGGCCCTCGGTGCGCGATCGCGCCCGGCCACCTCCCGGAGGATTGGCCGAGTGGTAAGGCAGCGGCTTGCTAAGCCGTCATCGGGGCGCAACCCCGCGCGCGTTCGATCCGCGCATCCTCCGCCGCAGTGTCCGCTCCACGCCGCTCCACGCCCGAATGACCCGCGCCGCGCGTAGCCCCGCGCCGCGCGTAGCCCCGCGCCGCGCGTAGCCCCGCGCCGCGCGTAGCCCCGCGCCGCGCGTAGCCCCGCGCCGCGCGTAGCCCCGCGCCGCGCGTAGCCCCGCGCCGCGCGCAGCCCCGCGCCGCGCGCAGCGTTCGCGCTACGCCCGTCGGGGCGACCGGAGCAGCTCCTCCAGCACCACCGCGATGCCGTCGTGCTCGTTCGACGCGGTGATCTCGTGCGCCACGGCCTTCAGGTCGTCGTGCGCGTTGGCCATGGCCACGCCGTGCTGCGCCCAGCCGAACATGGGGATGTCGTTCGGCATGTCGCCGAAGGCCAGCGTGTCCGCCGCCTTCAGTCCGAGGCGCCGGGCGGCCAGCGACAGGCCGGTCGCCTTGCTCAGCCCGAGAGGGAGGATCTCCACGACACCCGGGCCCGCCATGACGATGTCCACCAGGCTGCCGACGGCCTGCCGGGCCGCCTTCGCCAGCGCGTCGTCGCCGAGCTCGGGATGCTGGATGTAGACCTTGTTCAGGGGAGCGGTCCACATCTCGGCGGGATCGTCCACGAAGAGAGCGGGCAGTGGCCCTTCCTGCACCCGGTAGCCGGGGCCGACGAGCACCTCTCCCTCGAGTCCGTCACGGCTCGCGGCCAGCGCGAGCGGACCGACCTCCGCCTCGATCTTGGACAGGGCCAGACCGGCGAGCTGCCGGTCCAGGGTCAGGGAGGTCAGCAGCTTGTGCTCGCCGGCGTGGTACACCTGCGCGCCCTGACCGCACACCGCGAGTCCGTCGTAGCCCAGGTCGTCCAGGATGTGCCGGGTCCAGGGCACCGCCCGCCCGGTGACGATGATGTGGGCCGCGCCGGCCGCGGTGACCGCGGCCAGCGCCTCACGCGTGCGCGCGGAGACCGTGTCGTCGTCGCGCAGCAGCGTGCCGTCGAGGTCGGTGGCGACCAGCTTGTAGGGGAAGCTCACTTGGAGACCGGCTCCAGGACCTCGCGCCCGCCCAGGTACGGACGGAGCACCTCCGGCACCCGCACGGAACCGTCGGCCAGCTGGTGGTTCTCCAGGATCGCCACGATCGTGCGCGGTACGGCGCAGAGCGTGCCGTTCAACGTGGCGAGCGGCTGCACCTTCTTGCCGTCCCGCATGCGCACGGAGAGCCGGCGGGCCTGGAAACCGTCGCAGTTCGACGCGGAGGTCAGCTCGCGGTACTTGCCCTGGGTGGGGATCCACGCCTCGCAGTCGAACTTCCGGGAGGCGGACGCTCCGAGGTCACCCGTGGCGACGTCGATGACCTGGAACGGCAGCTCGAGGGCCGTGAGCCACTGCTTCTCCCACTCCAGCAGCCTGCGGTGCTCGGCCTCCGCGTCCGCCGGGTCGACGTACGAGAACATCTCCACCTTGTCGAACTGGTGGACGCGGAAAATGCCGCGGGTGTCCTTGCCGTACGTGCCGGCCTCGCGCCGGAAGCACGGTGAGAAACCGGCATAGCGCAGCGGCAGCTTGTCGGCGTCGATGATCTCGTCCATGTGGTACGCCGCGAGCGGGACCTCGGAGGTGCCGACCAGGTAGTAGTCGTCCTTCTCCAGGTGGTAGACGTTCTCCGCGGCCTGGCCGAGGAAACCCGTCCCCTCCATGGCGCGCGGACGGACCAGCGCCGGGGTCAGCATCGGGACGAACCCGGCCTCGGTGGCCTGCGCGATCGCCGCGTTGACGAGGGCCAGTTCGAGCAGCGCGCCGACGCCCGTCAGGTAGTAGAAGCGCGATCCGGAGACCTTGGCGCCCCGCTCCATGTCGATGGCGCCCAGCGCCTCGCCGAGTTCCAGGTGGTCCTTGGGCTCGAAGCCCTCAGCGCCGAAGTCGCGGACGGTGCCGTGCGTCTCGAGGACGACGAAGTCCTCCTCGCCGCCGACCGGCACGTCCTCGTGGACGACGTTGCCGAGAAGGAGCAGCAACCGCTTGGCTTCCTCGTCGGCCGCGTCCTGGGCGGCGTCGGCAGCCTTGACCTCGGTCTTGAGCTGCTCGGCCTTCTTCAGGAGCTCGGCCCGCTCCTCGGGGTTGGCCTTGGGAATCAGCTTTCCGAGCGATTTCTGCTCGGAGCGGAGTTCGTCGAAACGGACGCCGGACGACCTGCGCAGCTCGTCGGCGGAGAGCAGGGCGTCGACGAGGGCGACGTCCTCTCCACGGGCGCGCTGGGAGGCGCGAACACGGTCGGGGTCCTCACGGAGCAGGCGAAGGTCAATCACCCCTCAAGGCTACCGGTGCGGGGATCCGGCGCTCGAACCGATATCGACGATCACGGCACTTTGCCCTAATTGCCGGAATCGGGAATCCCGCCGGGAAAGTGATGCCCGTCAAGGAGTGAAGCCGGTCGATAAAGAGGGCTCATTGCCTCAGAGAGGGACCAAGCGCCCATTCGGCTTGGCGCATCAGCGGTGCCGGAAAAGGGAGTTGGGAATGCGGGGCCGGTCGCCTTGTCCACAGGAGATCTCGGATCGATACAGTTATCCACAGGCTGTGTGGAAAATCTGTGGACACCGGAAGTGATCGTTCCGAAGGTGCTGCTCGACGCGTGGTTCCACCACTCAAACCTGGCTCATGCGCTCATTCGAGTGGGTATTCCGTATCCGGCGGAGTTGATCAGTGCAATTGTGCCCGCGCCGACCGCGCCGACCTGCTGTCACTCACTCGCACCCGTGGGGCGATTTGTCGATGATGTCGCTTCGCGGTGTCGACTTGTCCCCAGGTCAGGAGAGGTGCCTGTGGATAACTCTGTGGGTACGTGGACATCCGCAGGTACGACTGGGCGCCGGCGTTTCAGATCCGCCCGTCCTGGCTCCGGGCCAGCCAGTCGGAAGCGTCCGTGAAGTCCCGGTCCGACGTGCCGGCCCGCAGGGACCTCACCTCTTCCGGCGTCACCCCGGCACGTGGATAGGAACCCAGGAACCGCACCTTCGGGCAGATCCGCTTCAGTCCCATCAGGGCCTCGCCCACCCGGCGGTCGGCGATGTGTCCCTCCGCGTCCACGGCGAAGCAGTAATTGCCGATGCCTTCGCCGGTGGGCCGCGACTGGATCAGCATCAGGTTCACCCCGCGCACGGCGAACTCCTGCAGCAGTTCGAGCAGTGCGCCGGGGTGGTCGTCACCGAGCCAGATCACCACGGACGTCTTGTCGGCCCCGGTCGGCGCGGACGGTCTGGCGGGGCGGCCCACCAGCACGAAGCGGGTCTCCGCGTTCTCCGCGTCGTGGATCTCCGTCACCAGGGGCTCGAGCCCGTAGGTGGCCGCGGCGAACTCACCCGCGAAAGCGGCGTCGTAATGCCCCTCCTTGACGAGCCGGGCACCGTCGGCGTTCGACGCGGCGGACTCCCACGCCGCGTCCGGAAGATTGGCCGACATCCAGTTCCGCACCTGTGGCTGCGCGGCCGGGTGCGCGGTGACGGTCCTGACGTCCGACAGCTTCGTACCCGGGCGCACCAGCAGCGCGAACGTGATGGAGAGCAGCACCTCGCGGTAGATCATCAGCGGCGCGCCGGTGGTCAGCTCGTCGAGCGTCGCGGTGATTCCGCCCTCGACGGAGTTCTCGATCGGGACGAGAGCTGCCGCCGCTTCCCCGTTCCGTACCGCGTCCAGTGCCGCCGGCACCGAGAGCATAGGGGCGAGCTCGCGGGTGGCGGCCTCCGGCAGGGTACGGAGGGCGACCTCGGTGAAGGTGCCTTCGGGACCGAGATAGGCGTAGCGCGTGGCTGACATACGGTCACCATAATGTGCCACCGGAAGTGACCTCGCGGCTCGCGGTGCGCGTCGCCGGCAGCCCGCAGCGGGCTCACGCCTCCAGCAGCCGCTGCCCCACGTACTCCCCGGCAGCGGCGCCGCCCGGAACAGCGAAGAGACCGCTCGCCTCGTGCCGGATGAACGGAGAGAGGGCGTCCCCGCGGTCGAGCTTGCGCTGCACCGGGATGAAACCCTTGAACGGATCGGCCTGCCAGCAGATGAAGAGCAGCCCGGCCTCGGGAGTACCGTCGTCCGACATTCCGTCGTGGTACGAGAAGGGCCGCCGCAGCATCGCGGCGCCGCCGTTCTTCTCGGGGGAGGAGATCCGGGCGTGGGCATTGTCCGGGATCAGCAGCTTGCCGTCCGGGCCCGCCTTGTCCAGGTCCATTTCGGTGGTCTCCGAGCCGCCGCTCAGGGGTGCTCCGTCCGCCTTGCGCCGTCCGATGACCCGCTCCTGCCGTTCGACGGGGAGTTTCTCCCAGTCGTCGAGGAGCATGCGGATCCGGCGCACGACGGCGTACGAGCCGCCCTCCAGCCAGGCGTATGCCGACGGGCCCCCCGCCGGCACGAAGATACGTGCGTCGAAGTCGCTCTCGGCCGGTTCCGGGTTCCCGGTGCCGTCGATCTGCCCCATCAGGTTGCGAGCGGTCATCGGCCGGGCCGTCGCGCCGGGCGTGCGGTTGAAGCCGTTCATCTGCCAGCGCGGCCGGGCCGTCGAGCCGGCTTCCTTCTGTACGGCGCGCAGCGCGTGGAACGCCACGAGGGCGTCGTCGGCACCGATCTGTACCCACAGGTCGCCCTCGGACCGCTTGGCGTCCAGGTGGTCGGACGAGAACGGCGGAAGCGGATCGAGCGAGGGCGGGAGGTGGGCGGTCAGGCCCGTACGCGCGAAGAAGGTGCGTCCGAACCCGAAGGTGATGGTCAGGGAGGACGGCCCGGCGTCCAGCGCCACGCCGGTGTCGTGGCCGGCGCCGCCCCCGACCGGCTCCCCCGCCATCAGCCGTTCCGCCACGGCCGACCAGCGGCGCATCAGCGCGGCGGCCTCCCGGCGCCCCGCCCCCGCCGCCAGGTCGAAAGCGATCAGGTGCCCGCGGGCCTGGAGCGGAGTGGTGATCCCGGGTTGATGTTTCCCATGAAACATCGCCTCGGTCGCACCGACCGTCGTCAGCGCGGCCGGAGCGTCGTCGCGGGTCGCGGCGTAGCCGCCCGCACCCCCTGCCGCTCCCAGCACCAGGCCTGCGGCCCCGGCGGCTCCCGCGCCGCCGATCAGCCGCCGTCGCGAGACGCCCGGCCCACGGGACTGGCCCGTGGTGGTGGGTCCGCTGTGCTCGTCCGTCTTCTTGCTCAACCTGCTCAGCCCATCTTCACGTTCTTGTCGACGGTCGTCTGGTCGATGTCCGATGTCCGCACGGTCACCGAGATCTTCCATTCGCCCGCCATGGGGATCTGTACGGCACTCGCCGTCCAGTGCCCTGCGGTGAGGCGGTCGGGGACGACCGGAAGCGGACCGATGTCCTTGGCCTCGAGGGTGAAGGCCAGCTTCACCTCGGGGACGTCCATCGGGCCGCCATCGGCGCCGTCCACCCAGAGGTGCACATCGTTCGCGCCGGTGCCGCCCGGGCTGATGTCCAGCCGCACGGTCCCCTTGCCGTTCGTGCCGCCGGTGTCGAACGGCACGCTCAGGTTCACCTGTCCACCGCTCACCGGCGCGACAACCGCCGTCGTGCCCCGGGCCGCCTCCTCCTCGGTCCGGCCGGGCTCGGTGGACGTCAGGATCGTCGTGACCGCGAGAAGCACGACGGCGATACCCGTCTCGACCAACACGGACCGGCGCAGTCCGGAGCGCTCCGGATCGGCGTCGCGCGCCCGCCTCTCCTTGGTCGCCGTCAGTGCGGCGCGCTGCCGGGCGAGTTGGGCAGCGCGCTCCGGGTGCACTCCGCTTCCCTCGCCGGCTTCCGCCGGCGCCACCTCGCTGCCGGCGGTCGAGGCCGCCGTGCCCACACCCGGACCCGCAGCCGGATCCGCAGCCGGATCCGCACCTGCGCCCGCCCCCGCAGCCGGATCCGCACCTGCGCCCACAGCCGCACCCGGATCCGCACCTGCGCCCGCACCCGGACCCGCATCCACGGCCGTGCCCGTTTCCGGACCCGCACCCGTGACCGGAACGGCCTCCTGGCCCCCGGCCCCGCCGGTCTCGGCCAGCCGCCCCGTCCACCGCCGCGAGGTCCACGCGACACCCACGAGCACGGCTACCAGCGCGACCTTGACCAGGAGCAGCTGTCCGTACCCGGTACCGGTCAGCGCGGACCAGGAACCGACCTGTCGCCAGGACTGGTAGAGCCCGGTCGCGGTGAGTACGAGCACACTGCCGAACGCCAGGCGGGAGAACCGCCGTACCGCGCCGCCCGTGATGTCCGGGGTGCGGTACAGGGCGACGAGCAGCGCGGCCAGTCCGCCCAGCCACGTGGCCACGGCGAGCAGGTGCAGCACGTCGACCGGCATGGCGATGTTCGGCTGGATGCCGGTCGAGGCGTGCTCGGCCAGGGCCCACGTACCGGCGATGCCCGCGGCGATGACCGCGCCGCCGATCGCTAGCCCGAAGGTGAGGTCCTGCTTCTCCTTCTCGTCCTCACGCCGGGCGTACGCCCCGAAGAGCACGGCGACGAAGAGTGCGGAGGCACCCAGGAGGAGGAGCCGGGAGACCAGTGCGGCCCCCGGCTTGGTGTCGAGGACGCTCTGCAGCCCGTCGAGGTCGAAGGCGTCGGCGAGCTTTCCGGACCCGGTGTACGGGTTGCGCAGGAGCAGCATGGCCAGGGTCGCCGCGGTGAGCGTGACCCAGCCGCGTACGACGAGACGTTGCAGCGCCTGTGCACCCGCACCGTGCTGCCAGCAGGCGAGCACGAAGGCCGACCCGCCCGCGAGCAGGATGAATCCGGCGTACGCGGCGTAGCGCGCGATGCCGTAGAGGATGCCCACGAGGCCGCCGCCGGCCTCCTGGGAGGAGAGAGCGACCGTCGTCTCCGAGGGCGCGCCCACGGAGAAGGTGAAGGCTCCGGAGACCGGGTGACTGTCCGCGGAGACGGCCTGCCAGGCGACGGTGTAGGTACCGTCGGGCAGACCGCTGTGGAGCGGGACCCCGTACCGGACGGTTCCGCCGCTCGTCAGGTCGCGCGGAGCGCCGTCGTCGGCCCGTTCACCACTCGGGTCGAGGACCCGGATCGAGTCGTCGCCCATGGCGATCTGTTCGGAGAAGGTGAGCGTGACCTCCTCGGGTGCCGTGGCGACCACCGCCCCGTCCTGAGGGTCGCTCCCGGTCAGCGCGGCATGCGCGGACGCGGGGCCCGCGCCGGCCAGCACCAGGCCGAACAGCAGGCTGATCAGCGCGGTGAGGAGCGCGGCCGCGGCGAGCGGCCGGCGTATCGGGGAGGGCCCGAGGTGCGGGGCGGTGGCTGTCATGGGGTGTCAGTACCTCACTGCTTCTTCGGGTTGTAGGTGGTCTCCTTCACGGGAACGTCGACCGTGATGGGGTCGGCCTTCTCGAAGTGCAGCTTCAGGGCGACCGTCTCTCCCTGCTTGGGCCGCTCCTTGAGGTCCATGAACATGATGTGGTTCCCGCCACGCTCGAGATCGAGCTCACCACCGGCCGGAATCTCGAACGAGGTGACCATCCGCATCGCCTGGTTCCTCGTCTCGTGAATGGTGACGCTGTCCGAGAGGGAGCTGGTCACCGAGGTGAGCCGGTCGGTGGAGCCACCGATGTTCTTCACGACGAGGAAGCCCGCAGCCATGTCGCTGACGGGCTGCGGCATGAAGGCCCCGGTCACCTCGAGCTCCGGGCCGCCGGCCGGGGAACAGCCCGTCAGGGCCAGCCCGGTGACGAGGGCGGCGGCGCCGGCGAGAGCGGTTCCGCGGTTCACGGGGTCTTCCCCTCGACGATCTTGGGAAGGTCCTTGGTGTAGTCCTCGGCCGTGGTGTCCTCGCTGTAGAGCACGTACCCCTTGTCGGTCTTCGGGGAGAAGGCGATGACCTGGGCACCGTGCATCGAGACGATCGTGCCGTCCTTCTCCTTCTTGGGCGCGTCGATACCGATGCCGATCTGCCGGGCGCCCGCCTGGATGACCGGGAAGTCGCCGGTGAGGCCGGTGAAGTCGGGGTCCTGGGCCTTGAGCCAGCTGCCCAGGGACGCCGGGGTGTCCCGTGCGGGGTCGGTCGTGACGAAGACGACCTGGAGCTTGTCCTGGTCGGCCTCGGGCAGGGCGCGCTTGGCGAGCGCGATGTTGCTCATGGTCAGCGGGCAGACGTCGGGGCAGTTGGTGTAGCCGAAGTAGATGAGCGTCGGCTTGCCCTTGGTCCTCTCGCGCAGGTCGTACTTCTTGCCGTGGGTGTCGGTGAGGACGAGGTCGGGCTTCGTGAACGGCTGGTCGAGCACGGTCGCGGGCTTCGACTCCGTCTCGGCGGACACCTCGGCGACGGAGGGGTCCGCCGGGGTGTCGCTGCCGCAGGCGGACAGGGTCAGTGCGGCCACGGCGGCGAACGCCGCGGCCAGCACCGTCTTCTTGCTGTGCATGGGGAGCTGGTTCCTGGTCTGTGGTGCGAGTGGTGGAGTCGTACGGTCAGGCGGTGCGGCGACGGCCGGCGAGGACCCCGAAGGCGACGCCCAGGATGCCGACGACGATGCCGACGACGCCCAGGACCCGGGCGGTGTTGTCGCCGGCCGACGAGGAGGATTCCTTCCCGGCGGCAGCCGTCGTGTCCTTCGCGTGCTCGTCGTCGCTGCTCTTGTCGTCCGCGGCACTGCCGTGGGCGTCGGCCGCCGGGGCGGTCAGTGCCAGGACGGGAGCGGGGTTCTCGGGCTCCTCGCCACCGTCGGTGGGCTCCTCGATCCAGCGGACGACTTCCTTGTTGCTGTACGTCTGGAGCGCCTTGAGGACGAGCTGGTCGGTGTCCTCGGGAAGCTGGCCGACGGAGAGGGGGAACTGCTGGAAGTAGCCGGGCCCGATGCCGCTGCCGTCGGCGGTCCAGGTGACCTTGGAGACGGCCTCGTTGATCTTCTTGCCGTGGACGTCGAGCGGCTCGGCCAGCTTGCTCTTCGTGACGTCGATCTTCCAGCCGGGGACCGCCTGCGGGCTGACGGAGGCCAGCGGGTGGTCGGTCGGGAAGTTCACCTCGAGCTTCACGGTGGAGGCGTTGTCGCGCTCGTTGGGGACCTTGAAGTTGATGGTGGCGTAGCCGCCCTTGGCGGCCTGGCCCTGCGGCTGCACGCTGACGTGTGCGAAGGCGGGGCCGGCGAGCAGAAGGACGGCGGACGCGGCGACGCCGCCCGCGACGGCGATGCGTGAAACGTTCATGGCAGGGATCACTCCACAAGGCACGAGGAAGGGTGGTGAATCCGGCGCGCAGGTGCACGACGGCATCACGACCACCTCCTCCCGGTTTCCGGCGGAGGGGTCGCGTCAGGCTGCGCGTACGAATACGGGCGGCGGGCCTCGCCTGATCACCATGTGCTGAAGGAGGTCCCCGGTGGCGGGCGCCGGTGCGTCGGCGGCGGTACGGGGAATGAGCGGCCCGGTCGTGGGCCGCCCGGGAAGCCCGGCACGCAGGGCGCGTACGAGGGCCATGGCGGCCCGCAGTGCCCGGAGCCTGGCCCCGGCCGCGAGCTGCCTGCCGCCGTACACCGACAGCCTGGCCAGCCGGAACAGCGCGATCTCGCCCCGGCGCAGCAGCCAGCCGGTGGCGAGGGCGGCGAGGAGGTGTCCGAGGAACATGGGCAGGCTCGGCAGCAGTCCGGACAGCACTGCGGCCAGTGCGCCGGGGTCGGCCGCCGAAGCGGTGTCCGGGGCCACTGCGGCTCCGGACGCGAGGTGCGTGTGCCCCTGCGCCACGGTCGCGGGGTCGATGCCCGCGGTCGAGACGATGCGGTGGGCCTGCCCGGCAGTGAGCTGAGAGGGCCCGGCCCCGCACACCAGACCGGCGGCGAACCGGATCAGCGGGTCGTCCGTGGACGGCGTCGCCGGTTGTCCTGCGTCATGCCACGCGGCGAAGGCGGCGTGCAGGGCGACCTGCGCCGCGGCCAGCGCGGCGGTGATCGCGGGGAGGGACCGTTCGCGGCCGGCGAGCGTCGCCGTGACGGCGAAGACACCGAGGAACGCGGCGAGCAGTGCCCCACCGGGCACGGCCGCACCCGCGGCCAGCGCATGGCCTGCCGCGGCCAGCACGACGCAGACCGCGGTGAACACCGCGGTCCTCAGGAGCCGCAGACCGGCTCCGGCGCGTGCGACAGGCATAGACATGGCGGGGACATCATCGCACTGTGTCCATGGTCTCCGTGCGGCAGGTCCGTAAGGTCGGTATCCGTCCCCATCGGGTTGATCGTGGAGGGTTGTACCTGTTCACGGAGGCTTCCGGTGGCCCCTCGGAGCGGACATACACCGGAATACGGAACTTTCGCATCCGCCGAATGAGCGCTGTCGCGGACGAACCGTGCTTACGAAGCGTCCTCTGCGGCAATACGTAACCTTATGTCGAGCCGCAGCCAGGAGGCTGGAGCATGAGCATGTGGTGGTCACTCCATTTGCGGCGCGAAGCTGCGAGCGTTCCGCTCGCCCGTCGTTTCTTGCTCGGCACCATGGAGACCGCGGGGGTGGATCCGGATATCTCCTACGACCTGTCGGTCGCACTCAGCGAAGCCTGTGCGAACGCCGTGGAACACGGCGGCGGCCACCGGGAGGGGAGCGACGCCGGAGACGCCGACGGCTTCGGCCGCACCGACGAGCTGCCCGGACGCGCCAGTGGGCAGTACCGGGTCACCGCTTATCTGGACGGCGAGAAATGCCGTATCGAAGTCGCCGACTCGGGACCCGGTTTCCCCGCCCGGCGCACGCTTCGCACCGCCGTACATCCGTCCGCCGGGCATCCGCCGGACGCGCAGCCGTCAGCCGGTCATCCGTCACCTTCGGCCGGATGCGGCGCCCGGCCGAAGGAGCACCCCCCTGCCATGGCGGAGAGCGGCCGGGGACTCTGCCTGATCCAGGAGCTCGCCGACCACGTCCACTTCGGGAACGCACCGGGGCGCGGCGCGGTCGTCAGCTTCGACAAGGTCCTGAAGTGGCGCGACGGCGCGCTGCTCATGGTGTCCTGAACAGCGCGCCCCCGGGGCGGGCCGGGCGCCGTGGGCTCAGCTCCTGAGCGAGGCCATCCACGCCTCGACGTCCTCCGCGCGGCGCGGCAGCTTGTCGGAGAGGTTCCGGTTGCCGTCCTCGGTGACCAGGATGTCGTCCTCGATCCGGACGCCGATGCCGCGGTACTCCTCGGGCACGGTCAGGTCGTCGGCCTGGAAGTACAGTCCGGGCTCGACCGTGAGGCACACGCCCGGCTCCAGGACGCCGTCGACGTACGACTCGGTGCGGGCGGCGGCGCAATCGTGGACGTCCATGCCGAGCATGTGACCGGTGCCGTGCAGGGTCCAGCGGCGCTGCAGTCCCAGCTCCAGTACCTTCTCCACGGACAGGTCGCCCAGCAGTCCCCACTCGACCAGCTTCTCGGCGAGGACGCGCTGCGCGGCGTCGTGGAAGTCACGGAAGGCCGCGCCGGGCTTCACGGCCGCGATGCCGGCTTCCTGCGCCTCGTACACGGCGTCGTAGATCTTGCGCTGCAGCGGGCTGAACGAGCCGTTGATCGGCAGCGTGCGCGTCACATCCGCGGTGTAGAGCTCGTCGGTCTCCACGCCGGCGTCGAGCAGCAGGAGTTCGCCGGCGCGGACGGCGCCGTCGTTGCGGACCCAGTGCAGGGTCGTGGCGTGCGGGCCGGCGGCGCAGATCGATCCGTAGCCGATGTCGTTGCCCTCGACGCGGGCGCGGAGGAAGAACGTGCCTTCGATGTAGCGCTCGCTCGTCGCCTCGGCCCTGTCGAGCACCTTCACGACGTCCTCGAAGCCGCGCGCCGTGGCGTCACAGGCCTTCTGCAGCTCGGCCACCTCGAAGGCGTCCTTGACCAGGCGTGCCTCGGAGAGGAAGACGCGCAGCTCCTCGTCGCGCTCCGCGGTGACCTTGTCGGTGAGGGCGCTCTCGATGCCCGTGTCGTGGCCGCGGACGACGCGCACCGGGCCGGTGGCCTCGGCGAGTGCGGCCGGGAGTTCGCGGACGTCCCTGGCCGGGATGCCCAGCAGCTGCTCGGCCTCCGAGAGGGAGTGGCGCCGGCCGACCCAGAGCTCACCCTGCCCGTCGAGCCAGAACTCGCCGTTCTCACGGTCGGAACGGGGGAGGAGGTAGATCGTCGCCTCGTGGCCGGCCTCATCGCCGGAACCGGTCGGCTCCAGGACCAGGACGCCGTCCTGGGTCCGGTCACCGGTGAGGTAGGCGTACTCGGTGGAGGCGCGGAAGGCGTACTCGGTGTCGTTGGAGCGGGTCTTCAGGTTGCCCGCGGGGATGACGAGCCGCTCGCCGGGAAAGCGTGCGGAGAGTGCGGCGCGGCGCTCGGCGGTGTGGCCGGACTGGGCGATCGGCTCCAGACCGCGCAGTTCGGTGTCGGCCCAGCCGGACTTCATGTTCTCGGCGAGCTCGTCGGAAATGCCCGGGTACAGGCCGTTCTTCCGCTGCTTGATCGGCTCTGCTTCTGCGGCTTCCGGGGTCTCCGGGGTGAGCTCCTCAGACACGATTTGTCTCTCCTTATACGACACTGGACCCCGTCCATCGTACGGGCGTACGGAAGGGGGCCCAGGGCCGGAAGACCTCTTACCGTCCGGGTGCGGCCGTCAGTCGAAACGCGCGGCCAGCAGGACGACGTCCTCACCGCCGTCGCTCGGGTCCAGGCCGTCCGGCAGGACGGTCCGCAGGACGTGGTCCGCGAGGGCTCCGGGATCCTGCCGCAGAACCTTCGGCACGCCGGCCGCCGCCGCGTGCAGCCGCGCGAACGCGCGGTCCGTGGAGTCTCCGGTGCGGCGCAGCAGCCCGTCGGTGTACAGCAGCACCGTTTCTCCGGGGCCGGGTGAGAATTCGACGCTCGGCGCCTCCCAGCAGGGGAGCATGCCGAGCGGTGCGGAGAGGGACGTCTCCACGAAGGCGGTCCGCCGGTCCCCGGTGACCAGCGGCGGGGTGTGCCCGGCTCCCGCGAGCAGGACCGTGCGGCGGTCGGGCTCGCAGTACGCGTAGAGGGCGGTGGCGGCCGTCGCCGGCTCGGTCAGCCGCAGCAGCAGTTCCAGATCGGAGAGTACGGCGACGGGGTCCTCGCCCTCCATGACGGCGTAGGCGCGCAGACCGGCCCGGAGCCGGCCCACGGCGGCCAGCGCGGCCGGCCCGGATCCGCCGACCGAGCCGACGGCCAGGCCGAGGGCGTTGTCGGGAAGGGGCATCGCGTCGTACCAGTCACCGCCGCCCCGGGCGGTGCTCCGGTGGCGTACGGCCAGCCGCACCCCGGGCAGGCGGGGCAGCCGGCTGGGGAGGAGTTCCTCGGCGATGACGGCGACGTCCGCCCTGGCGCGTTCCAGTTCGGCCAGACGGGCCACGTGTTCGGCGGCGTAGCGGGCGTAGAGACCGACCAGGTGGCACTGGCGTTCCAGTGGCTCGGCGGGCTCGTCGTACAGCCAGACGGCCGCACCGAGCCGTCCGGTCGCCTCGGTGGCCAGTGGCAGGGCGTAACTGGCGGCGTATCCGAGACGTGCGGCGACCTCGCGGCACCGGGGGTCGGTGCTCGTGTCGCCGAGGATGTCGGGGCTGGCCAGGGGCGCGTCGGTGTCCGGCAGACCGTCGAGGAGGCGGCCGTACGGGGTGGCGTCGCGGGGGACGGTCTCGATGTGTCCGAGCTCCGCGTGGGCGAGGCCGAGGCCGATGGTGCGGCACGGCACGGCCCCGTCGGCCGGTTCGAGTACGAGAAGTCCGCGGCGGGCTCCGACCAGAGCGGCCCCGGCGCCGAGCAGTTCGTGCAGGGCGTCGTCGAGGGTGCTCGTACCTGCCAGTCGCTCGGTGAGCTCGTGCAGCGTGGTGAGATCGGAGACCCAGCTCGCCAGTCGGTCCTGGATGAAGGCTGCCGGTGCGGGCGGCACGCTCTTCAGCGGAGCGGCAGTGTGCGTTGAAACAGGAACCATGGGATCGATTCCAGCCACTTTCGGCAGATGCGGGGCACTCATGGCAGTCGGCTTTCCGAGCGGTGCGTTTCGGTGGATAGCATCGCGAACCCCCATGTCATTCTGCGCCGCCATCAGTGCGTCCACAGGTACACGCACCCACATCTACACGCAGAAGTGAGGCGATGTCCAGCATTGTCCTCGCGGTATTCGGGGGGTCCATAAGTCAGGTAACTTGGCCAAAAAATGCACCCCCGTGCGGCTATTTGCGGTCGACTGGGTCTGCCCGACAAGGGGCGCTCTCGGGGTGAAGTGCCGGAGGGCGCGTCATTCCGGTCATGCTGGGTACGTAATCGTTGATGGCCAGGGGCAGTTGCGATCGCCCCGGAACCCGACAGTGTGCCCGGGCGTCCTCACCCGTGACGACCGCACCCCGACCCGCGAGCGGCGGGGTTTGCACCAGGGACGGCACGCGCGAAGCGCACGCCGCCCGCGCGACGTTCTGACCGGACTCGGCTCTGTCCAACTCGGTTCAGCTCCATCTGTTTCGGTTCCACTCTGTTCGGATCGGCTCACGCTCGGCACCGACTGATCGTCCGTACCGCAGACCTGATGAGCACGTACGCACAGTGAAGTAACACACGCGTGGAGTAACGGACGCGTGGTGTGAATGTGAACCCTGGCGTTCAACGGAAAGGAACGAGCGCTCATGCGCGAGATCCTCGGAAGGCGACGCAGGCCCCGACGCGAGGGGAGTTCCGCTCAGCTCGACGCGGCGCTCACCTGCGCCACCGCCTGGAAGTGGCCCGTACTGCCCGGAGCAGGCCTTGCGGTCTCCGGAGTACGTGGCGAACGCGGCCGCGGCTGTGCCTGTCCCGACCCCGAGTGCGCCGTACCCGGCGCACACCCCTTCGACCCCGGTCTCCTCGCGGCGACCACCGACACCCGCATGGTGCGCTGGTGGTGGACCAGCCGGCCCGCGGCCCCCGTCGTACTGGCCACCGGTGGCCGGGCACCCTGCGCACTGAGCCTGCCCGCGGTGGCGGGCGCCCGGGCGCTGACCGCGCTCGACGGCATGGGACTGAGGCTCGGGCCCGTGGTGGCGACCCCCACCCGCTGGTCCGTGCTCGTCGCCCCGTACACCCTGGAACGGCTGGGCGAGCTGCTGCACGCCCAGGACCGGGTGCCCGGTTCGCTGCGCTTCCACGGAGAGGGCGGCTATCTCGTCCTGCCCCCTTCGGAGATCGGTACGGGGCAGGTGCGATGGGTGCGACCGCCGTCGTCCGACGGTGGGGAGCCATGGCTCCCGGACGTGGAGTCGGTCCTGGACGCACTCGTGGAAGCGAGCAACAGCGCTCCGGACGGCGGGAGCCGGCTGACGTACTGACCGGCGCCGCGACAGAACGGGCGCACGCGCCGTACAAGGAAGACCGGGAGCACCGGTGGGCGGGCCACAGCGGCGCCGAACCACCGGTGCTCCGGCGTGCGCCCCGGCTGTTCGTGCCCGGACATGAGGACGCCCGATCGCTGGCGACGGGGGATGCACCAGCGACCGGGCTTCCAGAACGGTAACAAGAGATCTGCCCTGAGCAAATTCGATCTCGCCTTTGGGGACAGCGATTTACCCGTGAGTACGGGGAGTTGTGACAGGAGTCACGAGCCGGCCCCGGCTCTCGTCACTGTCAGCTGAGCGTCACTTGGCGGTTGGTGAGCCCACCCCGTGCCCGGCGCTCCTCGCCCGTGAGCGGGGCGTCCGAGGCGAGTGCCCCGGCGAGCCGCTCCGCGAACTGTGCGGCCGGCTTCTCACACTCCTCGGCGCCCATCGTGCTCGGCAGGTCCCACACCGGAACCATCAGCCCGTGTGCGCGGAAGGAGCCTACGAGGCGGGTGCCCTCGCCGAGCGAGGACGTGCCTGCCGCGTGCAGCCGGGCGAGGGCGTCCAGGAGCTGCTCCTCCGGGTGCGGCATGACCCAGCGGAGGTGGTTCTTCTCGGGCGTCTCGCACCAGTAGGCGGCGTCCACGCCGGAGAGCAGCGTGGTCGGGATGGCCGCCGCATTGGCGCGTTCGAGGGATGCGGACACCTCGGCGGAGGCGTTCTCCGCGTCCGGCACCCAGAACTCGAAGCCGGAGTGCACGACCGGCTCGAAGGCGGCGTCCGGGTCGAGAAGGTCCTGCAGGCGCGGGCCGTCGGCGGGGACGCGGCGAGCGGCGACCGGCGAGCCGGGTTCCGCGTCGAGCGCCCGCCGGAGGGTGTCCGCGAGGTCCCGGCTGAGGTCGCCCGACGAGGTGTCGTTCTGCAGGGCGAGCAGGATCGAACCGTCGTCACGGCGCAGTGCCGGCCAGGCCATCGGCAGGACGGTCGCGAGCGACACCGACGGAACACCCTCGGGCAGCCCGCCCTTCAGCGTCAGTTCGACCGTGGCCGCGGGGACGAGTTCGCGCAGGGCGACCCAGTCGCACTCACCGGCCAGTCCCTCGAACGGGCGCTGGACCAGCTCGGTCACCGCATGGGCGGCGGCGCGTCCGTGACATGCCTTGTAACGACGGCCGGACCCGCACGGGCAGGGTTCGCGAGCCCCGACGACCGGAATCTCACCGTCCTTGAGCTGCGGCTTCCCGGCCTTGGACTGAGGGCGCTTCTTGGCCATGGTGGGCGATCTCCCGATTGCGACAGTGCGGTCTCGGGCGCGAGCCTAGCCGTCCCCGTCGCCGTCCGAGGACACCTGCTCCGCGCCCGGCCGGGACCCGACCCGGCGCGGCCCGCCTCCGCTCCCGCGCTCAGCCCACGTCGTCGAAGGCCTCGAGAACTTCGGAGAAGTCCAGCCCGCCCAGGGAACCTAGCCCGGCGAGTCCGCCCAGGCCGCCCAGCCCGCCCGCCTCGCGGCGGCCGGCGCCCGCGTGGCCGGGGGCCGCGGTGCGTGTCCCGCAGGCCTTCTGCCCATGGTGCCCGGAGACCAGCGCCCAGACGGTGACCTCACCCGCGGCGTCGTCCCGTACGCCCCATTCCCGGGCGAGGGCGCTGATGATGTTGAGCCCGCGTCCACCGCGTGCGGTGACCGAGGGGGTTGCCGGGACCGGTCTGGTCGGACCGCCGCCGTCGGTGACCTCGACGGTGAGGTCGCCCGCCCTGTCCACGCGCCAGGCGGCGCGGATGTCGCCGTCACCGACGTCCGTGTGCCGGCCCAGCGGCCTGCCGTGCCGGCAGGCGTTGCTGAGAAGTTCGGAAAGGATCAGGACTGCGTCGTCGACCACCGAGTCCGATACCCCGTTGCTGCGCAGCTGCTCCCGCATGCGGTGCCGCGCCTGTCCCACACCCGCAGGACCATGGGGTACGGCCATGCTCGACGACGCGGGCACTTCTTGTGCCACCACAAACGCCACCCCCGAGACCTCCTTTGCCCCACGCCAGGGATTGGATGCCCTTCTGGACTCCGCCGGAAACCGGCCAAAGCCCTGTCAGTGATGCACTCGTAACGATCGGATGCGGAGCGAATGCGCCGGTGCACTCCTGGTAACTGATGTTAAGAACGGCCTAGTTGTGAAAGCACCTGTTTCGGGCGGTTCGTGATGATTGCTTCCACTCCCAGGCGCACGCAGAGCTCCACGTCCGCCGGTTCGTTCACGGTCCACACATGCACCCGGTGGCCGGCGCGGTGCAGGCGATCGATGTATCCGGGGTGATTGCGTACGATCCGCATCCCTGGCCCGGCGATCCGCGCACCGGCCGGCAGCCGTCCGTCGCGCAGCCGCGGTGAGACGAACTGCAGCAGGAAGACGGTGGGCAGGGCGGGGGCGGCAGCCCTGACGCGGTACAGGGACCGGGCGGAGAAGCTCATGACGCGCACCGGTGGCGGCCCGTCGGCCGGCGGCTCGTCCAGTCCGTAGCGCCTGAGCAGGTGGAGAAGCCGTTCCTCGACCTGGCCGGCCCAGCGGGTCGGGTGCTTGGTCTCGATCGCGAGCTGCAGCGGACGCCCGGTGGCCCGTACCTCGGTGAACAGGTCGAGGAGCCGTTCCAGGGTGAGTACGGAGGTGAGCTCACCCGGCACCGGATCCCAGTCCGGGGACTCCTCGCGGTCCTTCCAGGAACCGAAGTCGAGCGCGGCCAGGTCGGCGAGCTCCAGCGCGGAGACGGCTCCCCGGCCGTTGGACGTGCGGTTCACCCTGCGGTCGTGCACGCAGACGAGCTGACCGTCCGCGGTGAGACGGACGTCGCACTCCAGGGCGTCGGCGCCGTCCTCGATGGCCTTCCGATACGCGGCCAGGGTGTGCTCGGGGGCGTCGTCCGAGGCTCCGCGGTGCGCGATGACCTGGATGGGACGCTGCTGGGCGGGTAGACGTGCGTGGGTCACGGGCACATGGTGTCACCGTGACGCGACGGAGGTCGGCACCATGTCAGGTCGGACCGTTTTGCCTGATGTAAAGATTGGTGTGCGGATGCACAGGTCCTGCTTACCGTGGCCTGACGTGCTGTGGGAAAAGCTGACCGCAGACACGTGCACAGCGGATCTCTTGCCGAATGCCGAGTGGAACCGAGGAGTAAAGAGCTGTGAGCACCGAGAACGAGGGCAACGAGGACAACGCGGCTGCGTCCGTACCGTCTGTTCCGTCCGTACCTCCCGTGCCGGCTGCCGCTCCTGAGGGCACCCCGCAGGGGTCCCCGCCCGCGTCCGGCGCCGCCGCCCCGGCGACCCCCGTGGACGCGCCCACCGCCCAGGTTCCGGGCGCGACGCACCCCCACGGCGCCGAGTCCCCCTTCGACCACCACCAGCAGCAGCCCCACCTGCCCCCGGCTCCGCCGCAGCCCCCCGCCGGTTCGGCCGCCTGGCCCCCGCCGCCGCCTGCGGTCCCGGCCTACGCGGACGGCGGCGGCACCGCGGAGTGGGGTGCCCCGGCACCGTCGGCGCCCGAACCGCCGCGCAAGCGCCGCGCGAACGGCCTGGTCGCCGCGGTGGCGGTGGCCGCCCTCGTCGCAGGTGGCATCGGCGGGGCCCTCGGCTTCTGGGCAGCCGACAGCAGCGACGGCTCCTCGTCGGGTTCGACCACGGTCGCGGCCTCCAACAGCCCCAAGGACTTCAAGCGCGCCGCCGGCACGGTGGCGGGCGTGGCGGCGCAGGCACTGCCCAGTGTCGTGACCATCGACGCGCAGTCCGGTGACGGCGAGGGCGGTACGGGCACCGGTTTCGTGTACGACAAGGAAGGCCACATCCTCACGAACAACCACGTGGTGGCCTCGGCGGCGGACAGCGGCCAGCTGACCGCGACGTTCTCGGACGGCAAGAAGTACGACGCCGAAGTGGTCGGCCGGGCACAGGGTTACGACGTGGCGGTGCTGAAGCTGAAGAACGCACCCGACGGACTGACTCCGCTGCCCCTCGGCGATTCGGACAAGGTCGCGGTGGGCGATTCCACCATCGCGATCGGCGCGCCGTTCGGCCTGTCCAACACGGTCACCACCGGCATCATCAGCGCGAAGGACCGCCCTGTGGCCTCCGGTGACGGCTCCAGCAACAAGAACTCGTACATGAGCGCCCTGCAGACGGACGCCTCGATCAACCCGGGCAACTCCGGGGGCCCGCTGCTGGACGCGGGTGGCGCGGTCATCGGCATCAACTCCGCCATCCAGTCGACCAGCGGAGGCGGCGTGGGCCAGTCGCAGGCGGGCTCCATCGGCCTCGGCTTCGCCATCCCGGTCAACCAGGCGAAGAACGTCGCCGAGCAGCTGATCAAGACCGGCCAGCCCGTCTACCCCGTCATCGGTGCCACGGTGACGATGGAGGAGAAGACCGGCGGCGCCGTCATCTCCGACCAGGGCGCGGGCGGCACCCCCGCCGTCACACCGAACGGCCCCGCCGCACAGGCAGGGCTGAAGGCCGGTGACGTGATCACCAAGTTCAACGACACGGTGGTCGAGAGCGGGCCGACCCTGATCGGCGAGATCTGGACCCACAAGCCGGGCGACAAGGTCACCATCACCTACAAGCGCGACGGCAGGACGGCGACGGCCGAACTCACCCTGGGCGAGCGCAAGGGCGACAGCTGACCGGCTAGGCTGTCCTTCGCGTCGAGCCGGACCCGGCTGCCGGATCCGACGGCGCGGGGTGGGTTGCCCGAGCGGCCTAAGGGAACGGTCTTGAAAACCGTCGTGGCGCGAGTCACCGTGGGTTCAAATCCCACACCCACCGCAGCAGGTCAGAGAAGTAGCAGGTCAGAGGGCGGGTCTCCAGTACGGAGGCCCGCCCTCTGTTCTCACCTTGTCTCACCCCGTGCCCCTGATTCCCGGTGCTGACCAGGGCGTGTGGGCCATGCGCGGGCCAGGATGGTCCCTACTCCTCGGCGCGAAGCCCCAGCTCAACGAGCCGATTAACCGCCGCTGATCCGCCCTTGAGGAGCTTGGCGTAGAACCGGTAGAGCACCGCGAGGCTGTGGCCGGCGCGGGAGGCTGCCTCCACCGGGTCCATGCCGGACTTGATCCACAGTGAGATCGCGGCGTGCCGCAGGGCGTATGGGACGTCCGCAATCGGGGTGCGCAGCTCCTGTTCGCTGAGCACGGCCTTGCGGGCCTCGCTCCAGACCTCGGAGTACTCGTTCGAGGTGAGGCGTCCGCCACGTGCCGCCCGGAACAACCGGCCGTCCGGCGCGACACCGAAGCGCTCGATATGGGAGCGGACCATGCGGACGTAGACCGGCGGGACGGGGACGCTGCGTACGGCCTTCCGCGCCCGGTGCTTCAGGCCGCGCTCGTCGTGCGGCTTCCCGCTGTCGGTCCAGCCGCCCCCAACCTCGGGATGACTTTCTGACACCAGCACTTCCCCCCAGGCCTCCGGGTCGCTCTCCGGGGGCAGGAGGAAATCCGACTCCCGCAGCGCCACGGCCTCACCAGGGCGCGTTGCCACGTAGTAGACGGCCCCGAAGAACGCCTCCAGATGTTGGCCACGGTTGCCCTGCTCTGCCACGGCAGCGAGCAGCGTCCTAGCGAGCCGAGGGCCGGGCACCCAACGGAAGTCGACTTCGTCCGAAGTCTTGGGAGCTGCCCAGTCCACGGACAGGAACGGGTGACGCGTGAGGAGTGCTCGCTCCTCAACCGCGTATCGGAAGGCGTTGCTCAGCACCATGCGTTTGCGGTTCGCGGTGTTCTCCGCCGCGGTCTTCCCGTTCAGCAGTCTGGAGAGAGCCGTCAGCGCCGCGCGCACGTGCTCCGGCTTCGCTGCTTCGTCCACTCGCATCGAATGCTGACCCACCCACTCCAACGCTTTCTGGACGTCGTCGGGGGGTACTTGGGCGTCGGCTCGGGAGAGGAGCAGGTTCTTCGGTCCGTTCACGGCTCGAAACGCCCACTGATAGAGAGCGGCACGGAGCACGCGGGCATCAGGGCGGGTGCCGGTGGCAGCCGTGAAGACGGGCGTTACGACTGATAGAGATTCCGCGATACTTGCTCGGTGCTTCGCCGCCGCTCCAGGCCACTTCATCAGGGCGTATGCCTTGGCGTGTTCGTACCACGTAGGCATCGCAAGGGCGGCAAGCTCCTTCTCCGGGAGCCCGGTTTCCTCGTCGAACTGCTGCCCCGCCCGAAGAGCGGCCATGAGTTGAGAGCGGCGACCGTCTGCCTGCGGTTTCAGGGTGAAGCTCTTTGAGTGGCCCTCGGCTCCGACCCGCCAGCGGAGCTCCCAGGGCTTCGGACGGCTTTTGCGTTGCCGGATGGACCAGATGACGACGTCGAAGGTGAGCATGTCTCTCCATGGAGAGAGGGCCCGCCTTGGCGGGCCCTCTCTGATCTGGTCGGTGTGGACTCAGGCGGCTTCCTCGTACCTGGCGAGCCAAGCGTCAAGGTCGGCGCGGCGTACACGTACCTGGTGGTTGGGGAGCTTTATGAGCCTGGGGGCGAGGCCTCGTGCGCGCAGACGGTAGAAAGCGGCGCGGCTCATGTTGAGCTCGGCGAGGACTTCGGGGAGCTTGAGCATCTGCGGGCGTGCCATGCGGTGCACTCCTTTGGGGAAGTGGCTTGGGGCTCCTCGGCCCCCTCCTGGGAAGTCCGCTACATCCGCTACATCCGCTACATCGCAGGTCAGCGGGTTGTTTTGTGTAGCGGACGTGCGCGATGTAGCGGCTACGCGCCTGAACGGGGTCGGGGGCGTAGCCGCTACATCTGTGGGTTGCCGCTACGCGGGCACCCCTTCTGAGCTGGGGTGTAGCGGATGTAGCGGATGTAGCGCTTGCTGGCGGGCGGGCGGGCAGTATCGGGCCCATGCGTCGGCCAGGTCGGCGGCGAAGTAGCCCTTGAGGATGCCGCCGGCGGTGCGAATGTTGCGGGTCACGATCGGTTCGTTGTCGCCGGTCATGTACTCGCGGAGCATCTTCGACAGGCGGCGTGAGTCCAGCGGGCGACCTCCCATGTCGGCCCAGGGGGCGTCATCGAGTGCGTTCAGGCGGTCGATGACGGCGATGGTGGGGAGCCGGTCTACGCCGACCATGACGTGGTCGCGCAGGTCGGTCAGGAGCCGGATTCCGAGAGAGCCTTTGTCGTCGACCTGGGCGGCGGCGACCAGTTCCACACAAGCCTTGCGGGCGCGTGCGGGCCAGTCGCCACCGGCCGCGTCGGCGACGGCGAGGAGCGGTTCCCAAACGTCGGCGGGCCGGTCGGTG
This sequence comes from Streptomyces sp. B1I3, assembly GCF_030816615.1. Taxonomy (NCBI): domain Bacteria; kingdom Bacillati; phylum Actinomycetota; class Actinomycetes; order Kitasatosporales; family Streptomycetaceae; genus Streptomyces; species Streptomyces sp. B1I3. Next base: position 3,943,030 of record NZ_JAUSYD010000001.1, on the reverse strand, counting down.
ACTCCGTCGGGCATGTCGGGCCATGCTCCGGTGATCTGCTCGCGCACCTGGTCGGCCCAGATGGCGAGGCGGTCGCGCAGCGCGTTGCCTTCCTTCTCGTGGATCCGCTGCCGGAACGCTTCGACCTTCTCGTTCCTGGCCCGGCGCCGCATGCGGATGATGACGGAGCGGGTCAGGATCGTGTCCGGGAGGGAGCCGAGCCCGGCGACCGCCACGGCGGTGTAGGACGGGAAGGCCTGCACACTCTGGTTGCCGCCGTCTCCAATGCACCGGTAGGTGACCCCGGAGCGGCGATGGCCGGCGTTCAGGAAGCCGCGGAGTTCCTCGTTGTCCCCCGCCTTGGGGCCGAAGACGGTATCGATCTCGTCGAAGAGGATCGTGGGCCGTCCCTCTGAGCTGGAGACTGCCCGGAACAGTGCGGCAGCACTCGCGTTGACCGCGACCATGGGATTCGGGGTCAACGTCTCCACGATCTCCAGCCCTCGGGACTTCCCCGACCCGGGTTCCGGGGAGAGGAAGGCGAGGCGCGGGGTGGAGTCGAACGCGTCCAGGAGGTGCGCGTGTGCGTCCCAGAGTGCGACGGCCACGTAGGCGGCCTCGCGGGGGAAGACGTTGAATCGGCGGTGGAACGTCTCGACTTCGTCGAGGAGGGCGGCGCCGTCGATGGGCGGGGTGGGCGTCGCGGTCATGCGGCGGTCCTCCTGGTCTGGGTGGTGGTGTGGGGGCAGTGCCCGAGGGTTGCGCGGGCGTTCAGCTCGATGACGGCGCGGCGCCCCCGGGCCCGTTCGTGCTGGCCGCAGGTGCACAGCCAGTCCGCCACGGGGAATTCGTTGCGGCCGAGTCCGCGCAGGCTCAGACCGGGCTGGATACCGGTCACAGTGACCGTGCGCGGGTCAGGGAGAACAGCAACGCGGACGCCTTCGGCGACGACCTTCGCCGCACCACTGCCGGATGTGGCCGGCGTAGGTTCGGCGAGGCTGAGACCGGGTGGGGGTGCGGGTTGGCCTTCCAAGTGAGGGCGAGGAGGGGTGCTCATGCCGTCTCCCGGGGCCGGGCGGTGCGAATGGAGCTGTCCAGGGCACTGCGGATCGTGGCGCGGCACTCGGCAGCGGTGAGTCCCCGGGCCTCTCCCGCTCCTTGGAAGGCTGCTTCTACCTCGTGTCGGGCGAGGTCGCCCCATGCGACGAAGCGCCCCACCTTGAAGGCGCACCGGTTGAGTGTGTTGTTGCCCTTCCTCTCCGGTGCGGCGACGACCTGCTGGCACTCACGCTCCAGCGCGGCCCGGGCGGCGCGCGTCCCACTGACAACAGGCGCAACCAGTGGTCCGGCAGGTGCGGGACGGGATGGGGTGAGCAGGCTGAGCAGCCAGTCAGGCAGGGGCACGATCGGAGACGGGTCGGTGACCTCGTAGGGGCCGGATGGTGTGGTGCTGCCGGCCGCGACGACGTATCCGCCCCATGCCCTTGTGTCCACCAGGGGTGCCAGGGTGCCCGCTGTGTTGCCCAGCCGGATTCCGGGCCGGGCGGTGAAGTAGAGGTGCTCTCCGCCGCTCGGGGTCCGGGTCCGGTAGGTGGTCGGGACGGCCTGGCCGGCGCGCTCGCAGAGCGCCCCAAAGGTCGTCACGCCGCAAGGCGTGCCTGTGCTGCTCTTCTGCTTGAACATGTCGAGGTCGACGACGACGAGCCCGGACGGGCCGGTGGCGATGCCGATGTTGAACGGCCGGTCGGCCCAGGCTCGGCAGATGCGGTCCGGGTCGGTGGTGGCCCGGTCTTCCCACTTGCAGTGACCACCCGCGCAGTCCCCGATCAGGGGGCAGACGGATTGACCGTGGAGCGCGGGGCGCTTGTCGGCGGGCCGGAGCGGGAAGACGTGCCAGCCGCGCTCGGCGGCTTGTAAGGCTGCGGACAGCAGCGTGGATGGGGCGTGATGGGTCATGCTGGAGTTCTCCAGTTCTCGTGAGTGAGCTGCTGGACGAGGGCGGCCCCGGATCATTGGCGTGAGACAGGGGCCGCCCTTTCAGGTCCAGTGGAGTTCAGGCGGGCTTGTTGTGGCGCGCGCGGTGGGCGCGGACACGGCAAGCGGGGGAGCAAAACAGGGCGGGCCGACCGCGTGAGGCTTGTGCAAGGGCATTACTGCAGTCGTTGGCTGCGCATGTGTTTTCGTTTCGAATTGCGTTACGCAGTTCGGCCAGAGGCAGGGCGGGTGCCGTGCTCCGTGACTGCTCCCAGAGGTAGCGGCCTATACCGTCCGTGCCGCGATCTGATCGGTGCCGGGACGGGGCGTCCCAGCCCTTTCGAGGTCGCAGGACCGCTGTCCGGCGCCACCCGGCCGCACGGAGGCTTGTGCCGGGTTCGCCGTGCTGGGTGTAGGTGATCAGGCGGTAGTACCCGGCAGCTGACGCGGTCTTCCAAGCAGCTGCGTAGAGGGCGGAGCAGGCGTTGGGAGTGCCGTTGGTGGCTACGCGGGTGACCTCCAGGGTGAAGCCGTCCCACAGGGCGCGCGCGACGGGACGTCCTGCCGTTGCAGCCCCGACTAGTTGGCCGTCTGGAGTCGTGACACCCCATCCGAACTTCCAGCCCTGTGGACGCGTGTGATGGCGATGGAATTGGTCGATCGTCGAGCACGCTTCGTGGAATGACAGGGGGACGATGATCAGTCGGGAATGGGACACCGGATAGCTCCCGTCAGTTGTGGAAGCGGTTGGAGTGGGGGTCGTGGTCGCACCAGTCCTCGGCGCAGACCTTGTGGACCGGTTCGCGGTCGTGGCTGCGCATGGGGGTGGGTTTGCCGCAGAGCACGCACGGCAGGTTCCGGGTGGCGTCGAAGTGGCGGGCGTCCCGCCAGTCCAGGAGCGGCACGACCGACCCCCGGGGTTAGTGGTGGTTGATGGTGCCGGTGGCCTTGCCGAACATCCCGGTCGCGCTGATGTTCTGCGTGATGTGCGTCGTGCCGCGTCCGGTGCCAGCCGCGGTGCGGCCGAGCCGCAGGAGCATGGGGACGCCGATGGCTGCGGCGGCGATGAGGGCGACGGCGGCCCAGAGGGCTTCACTCATGGCGATCAGTCCCGGGGCTGCGTAGGAGAGTCCGATTCCGGCGGCAGCGACGCCCCCGCCGATCGTCGGCGTGAGCAGGGCAGTGGTCTTGGCCCATGTCGGGATCGGCTGCGTGACCGGGACCGGCGGCGCGGGCGGGGCTTGCTGCGGGGTGTAGGCGAGGGTGCGGATGCCGCCGGGGAGGGTGACCATCTGCACTCCGGGCGGGATCTCGGTCGGCAGCATCGCGGGGTGTGCGGTGGGCTGCTGGGGGGTGAGGGTGGTGATCTCGTACGCGGTCTCCGGGTACACGAAGGGCTCCCTTCAACGCGTTGTGCGACACCCGGGGTGGTGGGCGCCGCCCGACGCGTTGTGACGGTGCGTGGTCGTAGTGGTTAGTGGCTACTGGTTACTGGCAAGCGGAAAAGGCCCTGTTGAAGCCTCTGGTTGCCAGTAGGGGGGGCTTCTAGTGGCTAGTGGCAAGTTGCCAGTAACCAGTAGCCAGTAGCGCTCTGTGAGCCGCTCAGGCGTGATCGGGGTGGACGTAGACCGAGTGCGGGCCGTTGTCCCGGTAGACCAGCTCGCCTCGCTCGGCCGCCGCTTTCAGCGCGGCTCGTACGGCTTGGCGGCTGCGGCGGACGAGGTCGGCGACGGCGGACGGCTTCATGCCGGCCGGACCCGCCGCCTTGATCGCGGCGACCGCGTCAGCCACCCAGGAGGGGCCGCCCTCGTCGTCGCCGTCGCGGAGCGCGGACAGGTTCAGCCCGGAGGCCGCGGCCGGGGGCTCCGGCGCGTTCCCGGGCTCCGGGGCGGTCGCAAACTGGGCGTCGATCTGTTCCATGAACGCGCGCACGGTCGCGTCCTCGTCCGTCACTGGGGCTGCCTGCTCGCTGCGGAGCGCGGACAGGTTCAGTCCCTCGCTTGCTGCGGAACGTCCGGCCTGTCCGATCTCTATGGCCGGTGTGTTGGTGGCGTCCCGCATCCATGCGGTGCGGTCCGCTGCCCACCGGTTCGCGTAGGCGTCGCCCCCGGCCTTGGCCGAGACGTCGTCCAGGGTGGGGTGCATGTCGGTGGTGGCGTGGACGATTTCGCGGATCTGGTTGGGCAGGATCCGCCAGTTCTTGAACAGCGCCGCCGACGACTCCGGCGTCCCCATGAACCCAGCCCCCTTGTACGGGGCCTGATCCACGCGGAGCCCGCGGGAGCCGGGGAAGACTTTGCTCAGGTCCATCCCCTCGACTTCCCCGCCGGTCAGACAGACCCGGGCCTTGGCCTCACGGCGGATCATCAGATTCCCCAGCACGGACCCGGTGGCACCGAGCGCGGTGAGGACGGTGCGCACGCCCATGGCGCGGAGCATCCGGATCACTTCGAGGATCTTCTTCGCGAGGTCCTTCATGGACCGGTCGGTGCTGGTCAGGATCTCCGCACCCTCGTCCACGACCAGCATGATCTGGGGAATCTTCGCGCTGATGGGGAGCTGATCGGTGTTCCGCTCAGCCATCAGGTCCTGGTAGGCGACCTTGCGGCGCATGCCGATCGCCAGGGCCGCATCGAGCATCCGAGCAGCCTCTTCGTGAGTCGAGGCGAGCCAGTCGACCCCTGGCCGCACTCCCTCGATCGGGGCCCCGTTGGTGTCGAATGCGGGGCGGGCCCAGGGGAGGCCGGCGGATCCGGCGTTCAGGTCGATCACCCATGTGAGGACGTCGGTGGTGCGGGCGAATCCGGCCAGGATGACGTGGACCATGTTCGTCTTGCCGGAGCCGGTGGGGCCGACGACCAGGGCGCACTGCTCGCGCAGGAACACGCAGATCTCTTCGGCGTTGGTGCGGTAGCCCCACGGGATCCCGGTGTAGATCGACAACGGGCCGTAGTTGGTCGGGTAGGTGCGCTCTTCAGAGAGGACGTTGACCGTGGTCACGTCGATGAGCACCCGCCCCTGATGCACACCCTGGGAGGCGACCGCGGTGCAGCCGTGCGGGAGTCGGGCGTCGGCAGACAGGGCGGCGGAGTGCTGGGCGATCCGGTCGTAGGTGGTTCCGCCGGCGGGGAGTTCGGCGTCGATCGTGAACCCGGTACCGGTGGGCCAGATCTCCACCGCGAGGATCCGCAGCGTGAGGTTGCAGACCCGCTGAACCCGGTCCACCCACTCCGCAGCAATCGCCCGACGCCCCGCAGACAGCTCGCGGGACACCTGACGTTCATCAGCAGCGATGGCCTCCAGCTCCCGCGCCTCCTCGTACAGAAGAGTCGAGCGGGCAGCGGCGCCGATGCCGACGCCGATCGTGGCCAGAGAGCCGAGAGCAGCCCAGGTCAGGGGGCCCGTGGTCATGGCCCACGTCGTCCATCCGGCACCGACCAGCCAGGAGGCGGAGCGCATGGCGATGGTGCGGGCGGAGAGGCGTTCGCGCAGGCTGCTGATGGTGTGGCCGATCGCCCCAGCCGCACCCACGGTCAGGACCCAGCCTGCGGGCATGCCGGTGGCTGCTCCGGTGGTGGCGACGGCGAGGCATCCGGTGGTGGCGGACAGGGCGCCGGTCACGGGTCCGTGACCGGCAGCCCAGTCCCACACCGGCCCGTTGTTGGCCTGTGTGGTGGTGGTCATCTCAGACGTTCCATCCCTTCTCGGCTTCGGACCCGTTGCGCGGGTCCTCGTGGCGGGCGATGTCCTGTTCGTGGGACTGGCGGAACAGCGGCCCCATGTCCTCGGCAACCGCGACCGCGCTCATGACGGCGCCGAAGATGTCGTTGAAGCCGTCCGCGACGTCCTTCTCCAGCGGGAACTCGCTGTCGGCGCGCTCGGCCAGGACCCGCATCACGTTCGCGATACTCGTGAGCGCTGCCGGGAGCCCTTCGACCATGGCCAAGATCTCCATGGCGCTCTCGGGGTCGTACTGACCGGCCGCGGATTCCATCTCCGCGGCGTACTCCTCGAACCGGAAACCAGACACGCTCTCTCCCTCATCCGGGGTGGTGGTGGGTGCTGCCGGCGTCAGCCCCTCGGGCCGCTCCGCCGTGTCACTGATCTGCTCGTTGCTCTCCGCCGCTTCCTGGTCGGCGGCGGCTTCGTCTTCCTGCAGGGCGGCGACTATCACGTCGTCCCGCTCCTCGCGCTGCTCCTCGGCAGTGCGGGTCATCCGGGCGTAGAGGCGACGCCCGGGGTACTGCATCCAGGCCCAACCGAGCCTTCGGCCCAACCGAGTGGAGACCATCCCGATCAGCCCGAGGGCTCCGGCGAGCAGAGCGGCGAACAGGCGCCGCCCCTGGAACCGGGCGGCGGACCGCCACAGGGCCTTACGAGCCTTCTTCCTGGCCGGTGCCTTCCGCACGTCGTCACGCTGTGCGTCGACCTGCCCGGCGGCCCGCTGGTCGCGGGCCTTCCGGTTGCGCTCGATCGCCCGGCCCTTGGCCGCACCGACCCGGCCCGCGGCCTTGCTCAGCGACCGGCCGACAGGTCCCTTGCGGGCCATGGACGCCGACCGAGCCGCGCTCTTGGTGCCCCGCCGGGCATCCGCCAGAGAGCGACGCGCCCCGGTGGTCTCGGACCGGCGGCCCGACCGGGACGAGGGCGCGCTGCGGGCCGACTTCCGCAGCGCCTTGACCTGCCCCACACGGCCCGCCGACTTCCCCAGGGCAGCCCCGGCGGAAGCATGCTTGGCCGACGTCCTACCGAGGGCGCCCGGGCTGCTCTTCGGGTGGGTCGACTTGCCGGAGCTGAGCAGCGAACCGGCGGCGCCGCGACCGGACTTCCCCCGGCCACGACCTGCGCTCTTACTGGTGCCGGCGTTCCCGTTACGGCCCTGGCTAGGCACCCGTCCGGATCCGCTCCGGCCGGAGGCCCGGCCAGCCGATCCGGTACCGACCCCGGCGCGGGACGTGCGGCCGGTGGCCTTGCGGAGCTTCCTCTTGTCGCGGTGCTTGCGGGTCGCTGCGGCCGTACCGAGAACGACCGCGCCGGTGGCTGCGACCGCGAGCGCGGCCGGGCCTCCGACAAGAGCGGCAGCGGCGAGCAGGGACGTGGTCGCGTTGGTGCCGGTCACCGCGAGCGGGACGACCGGCCAGCCGCCCGGGGTGTGCTCCACCTCCGCCTTGGCCGGTGCGGGCTTGGGCTCGGGCGTGGGGGGCGGGGTGTTCGGTGTGGCCTCGGGGGCCACTACCGGGGTGATGGTGGTGTCGGTCATGCTGAGTGCACTCCTTCACGGAGTAAGGGGCCCGGCCGGATCTGTAGCGGAGAAGAGCTGGGCCCTGCTGGCTTTCAGGCGGCGCACTGTTCCTCGGGGTAAGCGCAGGTCACGCACATACCAAGCGAGGTCGGGATGCGATACCCGGCATCCCTCTGGCAGTTCGGGCAGACCTGCTGAGCGGCGTTCGCCTTGGCCAGTGCCGCCCACCGGGCCGGGGTCATCGGCCGGACGGGCTTGGCCTGGTCGACGCGGTAGAGGTAGGCGACCAGCGGGCCCCGACGCTTCCGCGGGCGCTCGAGCACGGCGGCGACGTCCTGCCCGCCCGGCCGCAGCCCCTTGGCCCGGAGCTGACGGAAGGTTGCGTAGCCGGACGGCGCGAGGCGCCACCGGTAGACCGGCACGGCGCTCATTGGTGCGCGCCTTCAAGCCTCCGGGCTGCCGACTCTTCTCGGAGTTCCTGGTAGCGGGTGGAGATCCAGCCGATCGACCAGCCTGTCAGCTCGGCCGCGGCCCGTACCGACAGTTGGGCTTCGAACGCGGCTCGAGCGGTGGCCCGGGCCTGCTCTTCGGGCTGCTTCCCGGTGGCGGGGCCGGCCGCGAGGAGCGCGGCGCGTTCACGCTCGGCCCGCTCCTGGCGCTCGTCCTCGTCCCGTCGTGCACGCTCCTCGCGCTCACGACGCTCAGCCGCGCGACGCTGGGCAGCCTCTCGTTCGAGGCGTTCACGCTCGGCCTGCTGCTGTTCACGCTCTCGTTCACGGCGTTCATGAAGCTCCCGCTCGGCATGCTCCCGAGCCTCGGCCCGCTCACGCTCCTCACGCCGCACCGCGTCCTCCCGCGCTGTTTGTTCACGGGCCAGCAGTGCTTCGTGCTCGCGCTGCTCTCGCACCAACTGGGCGGCGTGCTCGCGTTCCTCGCGGGCGCGCAGCTCGGCTGCCTCGCGACGTTCGGTGGCGGCTTGCTCGCGTTCGGCCTGCTCGGCTTTCTGCCGGGCTTCCTGGGCGACTTGGGCGGCGGTGATGGCGTGCCGGTAGGCCAGCCCGGTTTCCGCGGTGACGATGAGCAGAAGCGGAGCGACCGCGTGCACGGCCACCCCGACCAGCTCTTTCTTCAACGCGGAGTCGGCCACGTTCAGGGCCAGGGTCATGCAGCCGGTCATCCACCGCAGGACCACCGGCCACCTGCCCCCGTGCCCGCCCAGGCGGGCCAGGACCGCATCGAGTCGGACCACGATGACGACCGCGGCGTCCACCACCAGGGGCAGAATCGGCGCGGTCCACTTCCATCCGTCCGGGGTGTGTCGCGCCATAAGCGGCGTCACCGTGAGGATGGAGAACAGCATCGCCCCGGCCACGATCAACCACGTACCGACCGACAGCGCCTTCTCCGCTGAACGGATCTGAACACTGTTCACGGAGCGCCCCCGTCCAGTGAACGCACCACGATCAAAGCCAGCAGCCGCACCGGCGACGTGTCGTCGTCCTGCCTCTCGCTGTACTCCGTCCACTCCCACTCGGCCCCGTCCGTGAACACGAACCCGAGGGCGGTGAGAGCCCGTGAACGCTCGTCCACCGTGGGCACCTGGACGGGGCGGTCGAAGGAGTGCTCGGGCCACTGCGACACCGGTACACCCATCAGCGCCACGTACAGGCACCACCGGCCGTCACGGATGGAGACCTGCGCGGTGTGCTCGCTCATGCGGCCACCGCCGAACCCGGAACCGTGCGCGGCTTGGCCGGACGGCGGACCGTACGACGCGGGCGCCGGCCGGTGGGCTGCGTCTTCAGCGGCGACGTCCGCAGCAGGGACGCGGCGTAGGCCGCGGTCTCCGGCTCGCTCTCCCACAGGTCCGCGAGGACCTCGTGGGCAACGTCCAGCCGCGCCGCCCGCTCCAGCGCGGACTCCGCGGCCGAACCGGTGAACAGCTCCAAGTCGATCCCCAGAGCCAGCTCAATGAACTCGGTCGCGGTAACAGGCTCGCGACCAGCAACGATGGTCTTCATGGGTCGTTTTCTCCTCAGTCGGTGGACGGCCCGAATTGAGGCCCCGGTGTGTCCGCACCGGGGCCTCGTGCCGTCTGGGGTCATTCGTGGGCTACGAGCGACCGCGGCGACCCGACACCGCAGCCCACCGAAGAGGAAGGCCGGAATGCCGGGCACCGTGAGCGCTGGTGCTTCGGTTCTCCTGATGTCGCACGGCGCTGCTCGCTCCGGGGAGGTCCGAAGTCCCGGAGGTCGTCGCAGTTTCGAAGGTGTGCCGTGCGGTTCTTAGAGCCGGTGGCGTTCCCCGGTCAGGGGGTGTGGGCCCCGGTATGAAGGGGGCCGTTTCTCGGTCGGCTGGTCTCCACTCGCCTCGGCCGGAACGGACACGGCCACCGTGCTGCGGTGGATCACGCTGTTGAGTTTTGGCGTGACGGAATCGGCCCTCTCCGGAGATTCCGGATCGGGCGATGGCCACAACAAGAGACTGGACCGGTGGACCGGTCCAGTCAAGCGATGAATCCGCGCCTCGTCACGCCGTCGTGATGAAAGGGGCAGGTGGGGAGGGATTTCGAGGCAACAAAAAAAGCTGAACCGGTGGACCGGTCCAGCCGTCTCTGTTGCTCGTACTGTGCCTACATGGCGTAGGTATCCACCTGCTCGAAGAACGAGGACGGTGTTACGCCCTCCTCGCAGACCAGCGGCTTCCCCTGCTTGTCGTACGCCGTGTGCAGAAGCACGGCCACCGGTACCCCCTGCGGCACCTTCAAGCGGTCTGACTCCGTCGCCGACGCAAGGCGCACGGTGGTGACGTCCACGCCTTCGGCAGGGCCTCGCCCAGTCTGGCGCCGGACGTAGCGCGTTGTGCCTTCGGCGATCGGGTTGGTGTCGGCAAGGCGTGGTGCCACCTCCGCGACATCCGGGGGGAACCACGCCTCAACGCAGCTATTCGGGGTTCCGTCCGGGAGCTGGAGGACGCGAATGCGCCGAAGGGCCTTAGTCCCGGGGGAGAGGCGGAGGGCGGCGGCGACGTGGGCGGGAGGTTCCGCCCAGTCAGGCGTACCAACGCGCAGGAACGGCATGCCGCCCAGGATGCGCGCCGACCCTGCGCGGCGAGCGCCGGCAGGGCGTGCCACGGGCGTTTCCGTGACGACGAACCCGGTTCCCTGCCTGGCCACGACCACGCCGTCGTTCCGCAGCACATCGACCGCCTTGATGGCGGTAGCCCGTGACACGTCCCACTGCTCGGCGAGCTCGCGACCCGACGGGATCGTCTCCCCCGGAGCGATCTCACCAGCGGCAATGCGGGCGCGCAGGAACTCTGCGATCTCTTCGTACTTCAGGACTGCCATGGTTTCCCCTAATTCCTGCGCTGGACTGGTCCACCGGTACACACGATACTGCGACTATGTCGAATCTCGAATTGGCTTCCTCCGTGATGCGGTTCTACGGCGAGACAGTGGACGAGGACGACCGCCTGCGCAGCTCGGCAGACGGACGTATGGAGCTGGCCAGGACTCAAGAGCTCCTCCGACGCTTTTTGCCTCCCGCGCCGGCACGCGTGCTCGACGTGGGAGGGGGTACTGGGATTCACGCTGAATGGCTGGTGAAGGACGGCTACGAAGTCACGCTCGTGGACCCCGTGCCCCGCCATGTCGCGAGCGCCGCGGCCGTGTGCTCAGCGCTCTTGGGGGACGCCCGCGACCTGCCCCAACTGGACGGAAGCTTCGACGTAGTCCAGCTGCTCGGGCCGCTGTACCACCTCCCCGACCCGGACGACCGGCGTAAGGCGCTGGCGGAAGCACGCCGTGTGGTTAAGCCGGGCGGGCTGATCGCCGCTGCCGCGATCAACCGATACGCGTCGCTCTTCGAGCACGTCACGTACGCGCACCTGCACACCGAGCGGATTCACGACTCGGTCTCCAAGATTCTTGAGACGGCCGTCTACGACGGTGTACGAGGGTTCACCTTGTCCTACTTCCACCGCGCCGAAGAACTTGTGGCGGAGCTGGCCGCCTCCGGTCTGACGGACGTGCAGGTCTTCGGAATCGAGGGGCCCGCATGGTCCCTCGTGAAAGCGGCCGAGCAACAGCCGGGCGAGGGGCCCACGGACGATCTGATCGCCTCTGCGATGGCGGCGGCCCGGCTGGCGGAGCCCTACCCGGAGCTCCTTGCTGCCAGCTCACACCTTCTGTCCGTGGGGCGGGCCCCGGCCTAATCCACGGAGCAGCAGCCTTCGGGGGCTGAGGGCGGCTGCCCTTCGGCGCGAGCGTTACGACGGGCAGCCGCTACGAAGCGATCAAGCCCGGGGCTTAAGCTCTAGGCTGATCACTCTTCCTTGCAAATAGAGGGATGACACCGTCCAGATTTTCCATTTCTTGAGGACGGAACGAGAGGCCCTGGAGCAACTCGCTGCGTTCAGCGTGGTGGCGCGCCGGCTGGTTGGGGGAGGGTGGCAACCCTCCCCCAACCAGGGCTACGTCACTACGTGACACCTGTCGATGAGTCGACACAGCGGTGGTGGCGCCAACATCCGGACCATTGGTCTTCCGCAGGCCTGCCGGCTGGGGTACTCGGATCCCCACCACGGACAACGAGCGAGGCAATTAAGGGATCATCTCATTTTCGACGCAGATGCCTTAGGCCTTGCATCGATGAAAATTGGCGTGATGTCCACTTCATGGGCGAGCGAGGCCGCCTTAGCCACCTTCTTCACCTCGCCTCGAAAGACAGGATCGAAGTGCCTATCCTCGAAGCAGATGCACACGAAAAACGCGTACTTCAGTTCCTCTGATTTCAAGTACTGCACCGTCTGTTTTGTCAATCCGTGCCAAAATCCAGAATTGCTGGCGAGTTTCATTTCGATGAGCGCTCGGGCTTCCCAGTTCTGTACGAACTTGAAATCCACGGGCCCTCGCCCAGCGTTCGCCTCAGACGTCATGTCGATCCCATTTGCTCGGCAGTAATGGGATGCCGCGAAACGGAAAAGGGACTGGCAGGCGCTCTCTGGCCTAAATTTGGTTTTGTCCCACAGGAGCCTCCACCCGTCAGACTCTTCGATGCCATGCGAATAGGCAGAAATCAACGCCTCTACGAATCTTTTAAATTCTGCCGGGTCTGAGGGCTTGAATGAGAGTGGATTCTCCTTGGCGAGAGCGCTACCTAGTTCGTAGGTCTTCGTCCTGAGGAGTGGATCGTTCTCGATGTCATACGGTGTCTTCTCCTGGGACTCTCGATCCCTCATGTACTCCTTGACCAGGTTCGGATTCTGGCGAGCCAATGCCGACTTCATGGCCGCGGGGACCCGCCACGCCAGGTCGAAGTTGAAATCTGCTCTGAGTGTTTCGGGCTCCTGGCGCCACGCCCAGTCCCAGAAGTCATCAGGTCCGATGGTGAGCAGCTCGCGAAGGAAGCGTGCCGGTGTCAGCAGAACTGCCGACCCAGTGTAAGGATTACGCGGAAGTTCAACCAGTTCGTCGCGCCATTTGGCGCTCTTCTCATCCCAAGAGGAGTGCCGGACTCTAATCTTCACCATCTCGACAGAATGCCTCTTGGCGATCCTCTGCGTGTATGTGATGAAGTGGGCCTTTAGAACGTTGCAGACCATGTCGCTGATGCGATCGAGCCCCATTCCCTCCTGAAAGAGAACGAGTTCTTCGATGTGTTCAACAGATTCCATGTCATGTCGAACCGCGACCTTCGCGCTAGCGAGCATTGGCCCCTGGAGCCCTTTCCCGGCACCTGAACCTTTTGGGCTTCCCTCGGTAACCCCTAGGCAGAACTCATCCGGTTCCGGAAAGAGGAGTAGGGACTTAGCCTTGGCCCAAGAGGGGGACTTCTCGTTTCCATTGGCCCTCTTTACCATCGCGAGAACCATGACGAAGAAATCGATCATATCGTCATGCGCAAGGGCCCAAAAATCAGTTTTATCATCATAGATCAGGAAGGGGTCAACGCAAAGATTCGTGTCTGCCAGCAGCAGCGGATCGAACCAATCGTCTTCCTCGGTGCGAGTGATGTTGAACGTTTCGCTAAAGCGCACTAGCCCCACCCCCGGGTTCGACACACGTAGATCGATGATCGCACAGTCATTACGGCAAGTCACTGGCACGTCGCAGACCGGCATCGCGCGTTCAAGCGGGCAGGCATCGCCTGCTCCTGCGGGCGTAACCGCCGCAGGCGGGCCTCATCGCTCAGCGCCGTACGCGCCGCTCCGCCTGGCTCAGCCTCGAGTGACTGTCAGTGCTCCATGCAAGGCTGTGACCATGATTGGTGACGTGCCCAACGTTCAGGTTGGCCAGGCGTACAACACCCGGAAGCTTGCTGCTGCTGCCGGCGTCCACCGTCCCTTCCAGGCAGGGATCTGTGGCACCAAGAGGGAAGGTGCCGAGTCCATCGTCGTGTCTGGCGGCTACAAAGATGATCAGGACTTCGGGGATGTCATCGTCTACACGGGACACGGTGGACGCGATGACTCCGGGAACCAGGTATCGGACCAGAGCCTCGATGACAGTGGCAACGCGGCTCTGGTGACCAGCCATCTTGAGGGTCTTCCCGTACGTGTCGTCCGCGGAGCGCACAAAGGCTCGCCGTACGCGCCTTTGAAGGGGTACCGATACGACGGCCTTTACCGCGTCACGAGCTACGGCAGTACGCAGGGCATCGATGGCTTCTTGATTTGGCAGTTCCGCATGGAGGCGTACGAGGACACCCCGATCCCGGTGACGGTCCAACAGGCACTGCCTGTTGTGGAACCTACGCCCGCAGGTGGGAGCACGACGCAGCCGCCGGCCGGTAATGACACACCAGAGCGTGTGACCACCAGCGTTCAGCGCATTGTCCGCAGTAGCGCTGTGAAACGACAGGTGAAGGAGTGGCACGATCACGCCTGCCAGGTGTGTGGCCTAACGGTTGAACTGCCCGGAGGTAAGTACAGCGAGGGTGCCCATATCCAGGCCCTCGGCAGCCCACACAACGGTCCCGATACGACCGACAACGTGCTCTGCCTGTGCCCGACCTGCCACGTCCTCTTCGATGGAGGCGCCATCGTCCTCGCTGACAACCTCACCATTCTTCGGGACGGCAAGGCAACAGGAAAGCTGAGAACCTCCCCCAAGCACGGCATCAATCCTGGCTGCGTAGCCCTGCACCGTGAGCGGTGGCGTCAGTAAGTTCTCGACCGCAGGCAAGCGGCTGGCGCCTGCGGCGAGTGCGGGGAGCTCCCGCCCCGCCTGCTGGCGACGCCAGTGGTGCCGAGCGACGAAATTCCTCTCCACCGGCACGAGCCGGGCACCGGACCAGAGGAGCCAACCGCCACTGAACCCTCCCGCCCGGGAGGCCCGAGTGCAGGAGCAGCATGCCGAAGACCGCGTACATCTACGTCCCCGCGCCCTCGAAGAAGAACCTCGAGATCGGCCTCGACTGCGGACTGTGGGGATGGAAGAGCGCCACCCTCGACCGTGCAACCGGCCGCCCCGACGTCCAGAGCCTCGAGGTAGGCGACTACCTCGTCCTCGCCCACATCGGCCCGCAGGCCCGCGTCCCTGCTGGCGGTTGGGCCAACGCCATTCTCAAGCGCGTCATTGTCACCCAGATCACCCAGTCCTATTTTCGGGACTCCACACAGGTCTGGCCCGACGACACCTACCCCGAGCGCATCGGCATCGATCTCCTCGCCGACGAAGCCAACGTCACTGGAGCGACCCTCGGTGACCAGGCCGCCGAAGCACTCCGACTGTCCGCCAACAAGCAGGGCGCGGCGCTTGTCTACCCCGGGGCTGCCGCGCTCGCCGAGTTCGTCACCGAGCTGCCGACTACAGACGAAGGCGAGCAGCAGCAGCTTCCCCACGAACCGGGAGCCGTGACGCATGCCGGCGCTGACAGCGCGCTTGTTGAAGTTCTGGTCCGCCGTGAGCAGAGCAAGCTCCGCAAGAAGATGCTCGACGGTGCCGACACTTTCACCTGTGCCTTGTGCGGACGTCACCTCCCGGTCCGCTTCATCCGGGCCGCTCACATCAAGCGCCGCAGCCAGGCCAGTCGCGAAGAGCGCCTGCAGTTGTCGAACATCATGCCGGCATGCCTCCTGGGCTGCGACGAACTCTTCGAGCACGGCTACATTTACGTCACCGAAACCGGCCACGTAGCTGTCAGCGGGAAGGCTGGCGAGCACCTCGCACTCAAGGAAGCCGCCGACCAGCTCGCTGGTAAATCGGTCGGTGGGTACAGCGAACACCGGGCACCCTACTTCGCCTGGCACCGAAACAACGTTGTCCAGTAGAGCTTCAGTTACCGGCGCTCGTTGTCCTGTTCTTTGTCGTTCCTTCTTCGGCAGGTGTGGAAGTTGAATGCACGGTGACACTGCTGTCATGAAAAGCTACAAGTGTGCCTTCCATTATTTCTTGGGTTATTTCCTGCACTAGATCGCCTTGCGTGCCCTCACCTGAACTAGACGATCCAGCGCAGGAAGCAGTTGCAGAACAGCATGGACTGCGACTACTTCGTCGGATGGTGCAGGCAGTCGCCTCACTTTTGCTATTTGCGCATGAACGTATTTTCCATTGAATCGACGCCAGATTTCACGTCGACTTAGGTGGGCGGCGTCACCTCGTTCGGAACCAAATGCTTCCAGTGCCGCGACAAGGGTTGCGTCAATTTCTGAAGTGTCGATGCCAATCCAGCCCATTAGCCTTCTAATGTCGTGCTTTTTGATTCCGTTATTTCCAGCCACAACCGACAATTCGATCGACTGTATAGCGTCTTCAAGTCTCTTCGGCATGTCAGCCAGGATTCGCCCCCTACTCAGGTAGTAGGGGGTCGAGTCTTTCCTACCTTCAAGAAATCCCCTAGATTGATGATGAACCATTGCGGCTGCACCAGCCTCGGTCACATGCCCGAGTTGTGAGTGGATGTACTTACTGCTGGCTACGGCGCAAGACAGTAGTTCCTCTAAAAATCTCTCGATTTCGGCATGCATCAGCACTCTATAAGCAAGTGCGCAGTCCTGCTCTTGCGTGCTTGGGGGCAGGCCCAAGGACGAATTCCACGTGTTAGGTGGGCCGAGTAGATTGAGTTGCAGAACTCGCTCTCTGGCCCTCAGTCGCTTTAGCCGCCTCGTGATGCTTGCCATCACGGGCTCGTCATCTTAGTGAGAACATCACTAACACCCGTGAGGCGTTGAATAAAATTAGCCCAAATCGTAAATCGCCCGGTGACTGCGGTACCCGACTTAGTCGTCGACGTGATGTACTGGATGAAAGGATCGGTAACGCAGAGTTCTTTCATGCCGCTACGAAGTAGTTCATGATCGGCGCTCAAGCAAGCTTCCCTGATCTCCGGTACTCGCAAGCTGGCCGTCATGACATCGAAGAGGGGAGCGTTGAACCGACGAATAAACCCGCCCGGAGTGAAACGCAGGAAGGCGTCAGGCCCAAATACGTCAAAGCTAGCCGAAATGGCAAGATTGAGATCTTCCCCGCGCCGCGTATACTCCTCCTTCAGTGCGGTCCAATTCTTGCCGCCCAACTTAGCCTCCTCGTCCAGGAACTTGCGCAGGTCTCCCCTGTAATCGTCGAAGCGTCGCGAAAAGGCAAGATGACGCAAGACGCTCTCTGCATCTCGCATCCTGAAGTCGGCCTTTTTGATTCGCCGTGCTCGCTTGATTTCGTCTGAGTCTGCGGAAAAATGGTCTAGCCAGTCCATGAAATCGTTCCAGTTTAGCGCGCGCCTCAGCTCGTGAGAGGAGAGGCTCACGCTATTTTGATTGAGGCGGTGGAAGATCGAGTGCAGAGCCCTTTCATCGGTGTATCCCTGAACTACGACGGTACGGATTGGCTGAGACAGGAGGCTTTCCCAGTGCTCGTTCATTTCCGAGTCTTCAAGGATTTGTGCGAGAGTTTTTCCGTGCAAAGCAGTCAAAATTTCGAGCTTCGGAAACTTTTTGATGCTCGGATTCTTCATCAAGTTGGAGGCATGTTGGATAGCCAGGAGGCGCTGCTTTCCATCCAGCACAACGAACTTTCCTCGCGCATCTTTTTTGGCTGCCAAAACCAACTGTGGTACAGGGATACCAAGCATGAGAGATTCAAGGAATCTCCAAATTTTTTGGTCGTTCCAGACAGGCTTGCGCTGGTAAGGGGGAGAGACATCAATAGCCCCTTTCTCCATCCTCTCCATTACTGTTGTGGCAGACCAATCGACCGTGAAACTCGTAATATTCCTGAAGATGCGCTCCTCGGGCTCAACCCCCTCTGCTGACTCTTCATCCTCAATTTCATCTTCAATCTGATCGTCGATCTGGTCAATATCGTCGACGTTATCCACGTAATCTACCTAACTCATTTGAGGGTGTTAGAGTGCACTTATGTGACGCTACGTCAGTCTATATGACGGCGCCTCGAGATGGGTATTAGTGGAGAAGAACTTACAAGTGCGACTCGTGTGCCGGGGCTGTGCAGTCCAAGCCTGCTCCCGATCTCAGGCTCGCGCTGTCCTCTAGGGGCATCAACGAAGGAACCCCTGGGGGTTCGTGTCTACCTGGCTGCTGAGCCGCAAACCGAAGAAGTTCGACCTTGGAGGCCCCGTCGCGACGGGGAGGCGCAGCTTGCCGGGGGCTTCTTGGTTCGGCCAGCCTGGTTGTGGGCCATGTATGGGCCAGGAGGGGCACATAGCGGGAGGTGCCGGCTCGAAGTGCAGGTCAGCCAGGCACGCCAGTCATTGGTTGCACGGTCTTGAAAACCGTCGTCGCAGCGATGTGACCGTGGGTTCAAATCCCACACCCACCGCAGGCGAGAGGCCCCTGACCAGTAGGTATGGTCGGGGGCCTTTGCCATGCCCGTTCCCCGCCGGGCACCGTTGTTCCCCCTGGTTTCCCGGTCTATCGGGCACGGAAGGGGCACGCGGGGGGCACGGCTTCCGGCATGTTCCCGGTTCGTGGCGGCTCCCGTGGCGCTCACCGGAAGAGCTGCGGCAGAGGGCAGACTTCCAGCACCGCATCCGGTTGGTCCGCCCACCGCCACCAGATGTGACCCCCGCTGCACTTCCAGAGTGAACGGCACGCCCGCCCGCCACCCTCGCGGCCCACCAGCGTCAGCCCTGCGGTCTTCAGTACGTGACCACACTCCAGGCATGACACCGACTCGTCCACCTGCTCTGCCCCCACCCTCGAACTACCGACTGATCGGGATCTCGTAGACGATCTCGCAGTGTGCTGCGGGCACCACGATGTCAGCGGTCTCTACGGGACGGCCTTGGTCGCTGTAGTACGTCCGGCGGATGTGCGTCACGAGTGCGGCCTTCTGGATGCCGAGCAGCGATGCTTCCTCGGCGGTCGCGTTTCGTGGTTCGGGCTGCTCTACCGCATGGCTGACGGTGACTCCGATTGCGGCCATGCGGTTCACGACTCCCGCCCCGGCATGGGGCCCTCCCTCGGGGAGGACGACGAGTGTGCCGGCGGTGAGGTCGTACGGCTCCCAACTCGTCGACAGCTGCACTGGCCTGCCGTCTGCCAGGAACTCGTAGACCGTCCGCACGCACAGTTCACCTTCGGCGATCCCGAGCCGCGTCGCGATCTCCGTCGGGGCCGGCACCTTCGCGTCGGTCCGGCTCTCCCAGTCGCTCTGTCGGCGAAGGGCCTTCATGTCCTCGCGGAACGGCGACTCGCTGGACTGCTCGCGCGCCGATGACCGGACGACCCGCACTCGCTGTCGAGGTTCGGCGACGTATGTGCCCGATCCGGCCCGGCCTTCCAGCACACCCTGGGAGATCAGCAACTCCTGTGCCCGGCGCACCACGTTCTCGCCCACGCCGCACTCCTGGCCGATCTGGGCGCGGGAGGGGAGGCGGTCACCCGGTTCCCAGACGTGCTCCGCGATGCGCCGCCGGAGTTCGTCGGCGATGCGGAGATACGGCGGTTGCTCAGACATATGGAAAATCTAGTCCACTAGCTCTAATCTAGTTAACTAGCTTCACTGAAAGTGATCGCTGGTGACGGAGGCTGCCCTGTGCCCGCTTCGGGAGTAACCGCGGCGGCCATCACCGCCCGACTGTCCGCCATCGGGCTCCCCACCCGCGTGGGGGAGCACGCGCGGTTCACGACGGTCGAGGCGGAAGTGCCGGAAACGCTCTCCGCCGAGTCATGGCGGAAGGTCCTGGACGTGGTGGCTGAGGCCGATCGATTCGGACTCCTGGCCACCAGTTTGAACGGCCGCACCTTATGGGCGGCTGTACGCAAAACGGTCCCCACGACGGGCGATGTCGGGGGACCGGGCTATCAGCGATAGGAGCTGAACAGCATGCTCAACCGTATCCGCCAAGCCATCGCGCGCACTAGAGAACGGTGCTTCTCCAAGGGCCGGCACCGCCGCCCCTTAACGCCCTCTCGGCCGCTGGCCGCTGCCACTCGCCTCGTGCCCGCTGAAGCGTCGAGCACCGCCCTCGGGCGGGCTTCGGCCGGCGCGGTTCACCGTTACTCGCTGAGGGGCGAGGACGTCGCGCTTGTCCGCCCGTACCTGCTGGCGTGGGAAGAGCGTGTACGGACGCGCACGGTGCTCGTGGCCCCCCAACTGCCGGCCGACGCCTGGTCGGCCCTCGCGGGGGCCCACTGATGCCACCTCGCCGACAACCACACCCCACGGGCACAGCTCCCGCCCCGTACCGCTCGATCGCGTGCTGGATCGGCACACACCACTCCTGCATCGAGCCGTCTCCGCCTGCGGCGACGGACGACGTGCCTGTGATCTACGAGATGTGCGTCTGCCCGTGCCACCCGGCCCCCGACCCGTTCGTGCCCGTGGAGGCGATGGCATGAGGACCCCAGCCCCCGTCGGTGCGCTGGCCTCCCCCGTCGAGGTCACCGCGGCAACCGTGCAGCGCGGCGACATCATCCAACTCGGCGGCCAGGCCTGCCGAGTGAGAGACCTCTTCCAGCTCCCCCACGGAGCCAAGCAACTGGTCTTCGAGTCAGGCGAACTGCTGGCCATGCATACGCGTACCCGGCTCATCGCCCTGCGACTGCGGAGAAGGCGGTGACCCACTCCGTGCCCCGACGCCATCACGACATCGCCGACGACCTACGCCACCAGATCACGACAGGCAGCATCAAGCCTGGCGAACGCCTCCCGTCCGAAGCCAGCCTGGCCGCCCGATACAGAGTCAGCACGGTGACCCTGCGACGCGCTCTCGCCCTGCTCCAGGGCGAAGGACTCGTTGAGAAGATCCACGGCAAGGGCAACTACATTCGTCGCCCACGCCGCAAGATCATGTACGTCGGCGGCTGGGGCACGCTGGACCCCTGGACCGCCGCTGAGCCAACGTTGCGCATCACGGTTCGCAGCACCACAGTTCCGGCCTCCGTGCACCTGACGACGCTGCTGAAGGTGCCAACGGGCAGCCCCCTCGCGGAGTACACCTGCCTCAGCCTCGAACACGGGTCACCGCAGGGCCTGGCCCGTATCTACATCCCGCGCGACCTGGCCCCCGCCGGAGTCCTCGACGACGACTCCGTGTGCCGGGAGGCAGCCACGCGATTCGCCGTCCTCGGCCCGTCGCCGACCACCATCCGAGAGACGGTCTCCGCCCGCTCTCCCACCCCAGACGAAGCGTCGGCCCTCCGGATCGGAAACCGCATGGCCGTTCTCGCGAGCACGCGCATCGCCACCGACGCCACCGGACGCGTCGTTGAAGCCGCGCTCCTGGCCTTTCCGGGAGACCGAGTCGACGCCGTCTTCACCGCCCACAACGTGCTCAACGAGAGGCCAACCCAAGGATGACAACACCGAACGAACTTCGGCTCCTCCCGTGGTCAGGCCCGGGGGACAAGCCCTGCTACCTGAGCACTGACGACCCGAACGGCTACATGTCCCGCCTCGCAGACGGCATCGAAGCGATCCAGCTCGGCACGGCGAGCGAACTGTTGGAAGAAGCCTCAGAGGCTCTCGACAACCAGGGGACGTCACTCGACGACATGCGGTGCCTGGTCAAAGAGCTGACCGGGGCTCTACGGGACGTATTCCGCGTCGCAACGAGCCACGGCCGCCTCCGAGCAACGCGCGATCCGCGTGAGCCCACCTGTTGATCTACGGTCCCCCGACCAGCACAGCAAGGGAAGCCCATGGCTCTGACCAGATCAGACGCCATGGGCTTCTGGCTTGCCGGCTGACTTTCGTCGCCCTTGGACGGCCTGAGGACTGCTTCGTCTCGAAGCAACTTGGGTGGCGCCTGTCCTTGGGTCTATGTGCCGTCCACCTGCGCTGATGAGCCGCCGACGTCCGCGCTCGTCCGCCGATGTACGTCGGCGTTGTCACGCAGTTAGACACTCAACCTCCCAGCGGCAGCCCCTTCCGCTTGCTCCTCGATTATCCGAAGCATGGCCTGCTTGGAACCCGAGCCGCCAATCATGATGAGAAGCCAACGGTCGAGTACGCCGAGGGCCTGCGCCTCCCGGCAGCAGCCGTCGGCCCAGCGGTAACACTCATCCGTCATTAAGAAGCTGAGCACCCGCTCTGGGTCTTCTCGGGTGTGTCCACACCCTCCGCTCACGGCGCTCCAGAATCCGCATTCGAGGAAAAGGCTCCTGCGCTGGTACCGACACCTGCTGTCATGGCCTGGCACACGGTGACGCGTCTCTGAGGGGCCGTGCTTGCCTGATTTCACTCACACTGGAAGAATCTACCCAGAGTCGCAGAGCGAACACGGGGAGACAATCATGAGCGCTGACAGAATTTCGGGATTGGCCCAGGCGCTTAATTCGGAGCCCGTGGAGGACTCTGGCAGTGATACTGCCTCTCGGTACAACTTTCAAAACCAATGCGCAGCTCGACACTGCTTTGCCATGCTCAAGGACACAAAATTGGAGGCGATCATCTGCGAGTGGCATGTAGACTACATTTTGATTTATGGCAACGGTGAAAATGAACTTGTTTCAGTAAAGCACCGGGAAGATCACTTGGGTCCATGGTCGTTCTCTGAACTCTGGACAAAAGGAGGCCTTAGCACGCTCTATGAGCGCTGGAAGGGAGTCCCAGAAGCTAGATGCCGCCTCGTCACCAATGCCGCGATGAAATCTGGAAAAGATCGCGCTATGGATTTCTCTAAGGCGCTGAGCGAAAATCGCCTCGAAGATTTCATTGAGAACGTATGCGAAAAGCTTGACTGTGAGACTGGTCAGGCTGAGTCTTTCATGCGTTCACTTTCCATCGAGTACGGAATTCCGGATAGAGTCACCCTTCGCTCGCATCAGATCGTCAATTATGTGGAGGAAGCCCTCACGGGAGGAGGAATTGAGGGAATTAGTCCGGCAGAGGCCTGGGACTCCGTAGTCAAGCTTGTTGCGGAAAAGTCACGGGACTTGGATAATCGCGACTTCTCTGCGATTGATCTGTCAAACCCAATTGCGCTTGATTCTGTTGAGTTGACCTCAGCCAAGGTGACGAGACGCACGATTAGGCGCAACGACGTTATAGGGGTGCTCGCAACACCCAATGCTACGAACCCAGAAAAGCCGTCGCATATATCCAATCTGTGGATGCGTGAGCCGAGTTCGACATTTGTCGGGAGAGGTGAAATTCTCCAGGAGATCAGTCAAAAAATCGAATCTGATTCGTACCCCGCGCTTGCCATCCTTGGGATGAGCGGAGTGGGGAAAAGTGAGATCATCTCTCAGTATGCATGGAGCGTTGCCGAATCATATGATTTCGTTTGGTGGGTGCGGGCTGATTCATGGAGTTCCGTGATGGCCGATCTTACTTTTCTCGCCGAAAAACTAGGGCTGCCTGCCCCAAGTTCGGACTCCGGTATTCACCATATGAAGCAGTATCTCTCACATAATCGAGGTTTGCTCCTGATGGACGGAGCTTCCGCTGACCCTGAGATCGTAAGTCTAATCCCGAACTTTTCCGCTACACGCTTTCTCATCTCCAGCCTTGATCAGCGTTGGTCAACGCACGTTTCCACGCTTCAGGTGGCTCCCCTTGTAGAGCACGAAGCAAATCACCTCCTGCGTTCACTCCTTGCAGATGAGCGCCCAGATGAGTTGGCTATGCTGAACTCGGCCTTGAAAGGATTGCCTCTGGCCCTTAAGCAGGCTGCTGGCTACATCAATGTTTCGGGCATGCCACTTGCCACCTACTCAACCCTGGTGAGAGATCGAGCGCATGAACTCATGAGTCGAGCAGCCCCCTCAGAGCACATCGGCTTGACCGCCGCCATGTCTATAACTCTTGACAGGCTACGATCAGATTTCCCGATTGCACTCGAATTCTTGAGCATCCTCTCTTACATGGCCGCTCACGGGTTTCCCAGCGATCTATTCATGGTTGAACTTGCGACAGGCAAGGAATCGAAGCAGCCCAACGAAATTGCTGACAGTTCTCGCATTGAGGTAGAGCAGCTAGCGTCAGCAGAACTAGGAGTTGTATCAGCAGACACACAACGACTACTAAGCCAGCTTAAAGATCGCCTCATCCTTTTCGACGCGGTGGCTGACCTGCAAAAATTCTCACTCGTAGATTCACAGCAAAGCTACTTGGCTATTCATGCGCTGACTCAGGCAGTCGTCCGCCAGTTCATAGACACTGCGCAGGAGAGGGTTGCATTGGAGGCAGGCACCGTTCTGATTCATAAGGTGGCCAATCTTAGCCCAATGGACTCGCGTTATTGGTCTCACTATCAATACATGATGCCGCACTTTGATTCCCTAGCGGAGTATCTGGAATCTCGCAGCATGCTCCCGGCTAACAGGTTGATGTTTCTCGCTGCGATAGCGCTTAATCTAAACGTGCGGGGGGCGAAACAGGCCTCTCTTGAATACGCTGAAAAGGCTTCCTCGGCTGTCGATTCTCTCGACGGAATAAGCATTGAAACGACGTTGTTCGTCCGAACCGTTCTGGTAGAAGCCTTGACCGGAGCAGATCGTTGGGACGACGCGTTGCATGCTGCCGATGAAGGCCTAAATATTCAATCTGGCGCTTCAGTAAATAAATTCACAGTTTCACTACTTCGTTCCAAAAAAGCGGCTGTTCTGCATTTGCAGGGTAGGCTGAATGAAGCAATGTTGGAGTTTGACAAGGTCGAGGCGGACATTACAGACGACGGTGACCCTGAAGGGAATTCGTCCATCAGGCGGTCCGTTAGAGCGAGCAAGGCAACTTTGCTTCGTGAAAGTGGCGATGCACACGGGGCGGCCGCGGAATTCAAGGAATTGATCTCCTTTTACCCGGAGGATGCCAGTCGGAACGGGCTAGCGGCACTTTACAGTAATCTCTCCCTTGCCCATCTTGAGGCCACAGAGTTTTCTGATGCGCTAGAAGCAGCACAGAAAGCCCTTGTCATCGATTACGAGAATTCAGATGGCTTGCACCTGGACGCGGCGCGTGATTGGAATAATGCAGGCCTGGCTTTGATTGAAATTGAGAACACAGAAGAAGCTGCTGAGGCCTTCCAGGAATCTCTGCGAATCCATAAGCTCCTGAACGAAATGCAAACAAGTCAGTACTTGATTGTGCTTACAAATCTCGGGCGCGCACAGATGGCTCAGGGGGACTATGGCACAGCGCGAAAGACATTTGAGGAAGCCTTGCGAGCTCAGGAAAGGATAGTGGGAACCGCCCATCGCGAGGTTGCAGCCACTCTCGCTAATCTTTCGGTTGCGTATTGCGGATTGCGTCTCTTTGGGGACGCGGTTTCGGCGGCTCATCGAGCAATAAAAATCGACGTACAGGTTTACGGTGAGGGTCACCCCGAGCTCATGCCCGATTACAACAACATTGCTGGCGCTTTGATGATGAACGGGAGTTACAGGGCCGCCCTCAAGTGGATTCGCAAAGCATATTTGATTGCCGAGAAGATCTATGAAGCCGACAACGTTCGAGTGGCAAACTGTCTGGAAAAGATTGCCATCTGCGAGTATGGGATCGGAAATCGTCAAGTAGGTATTAATGTCATGACAAGAGCTCTTGCCATTTATAGCGCGAGGCTGAGTGTTAACCACCCACAGTCGCAGCTTTCTCGTGTGCTTCTAGAGCAGATGATGGCCGGGAAGAGCAGGCTGGATTATTCCGCCGACCTAAGTTGATTCAGCCTGTCAGAGGTCGCTCGCAGGAACAGGCCAGCGTGGAAAGGATTGAGGTCGGCGGAGGGGCTTTGGCCGGTGGCCTGCCCGGTTTGGGATCGAGCATGATCAGGGGGCCGTACGCTGGCCGGCAACTCGGGCAGGCTGTGATCCTGCCCGGAATTTGAACGAGTGGCCCCCTGGTCTTGCTCGACGCGGGACCCGAACCGGGGAGGTGGCTAAAGCCGTGGAGCCGACCGCCCCAGCCACAGAGGTGTCTCCTCACTTCATGCCCGCAGACGCCGAGCGCGCCGCCGGGCGCGGCCAGCCGGGGCGAAGACAGGAGGCAGGCCGCGCCGCAGAGGCGGCGCGCGCCCGCGCCGTGCGCGGGCCTTGATGAAGTAGAGAAAGTCTTATCCCGCTGTGATGAGTTGCTTGCCGTCGTGGCTCCGCACGTGAGGGCCGTTGCCGTCCAGGGCGTCCAGGAGACGGACCGCGTAGACCTCGGCCATGCGCTCGCTGACCTCGTCGGGAGTGAGCCAGGAGACGGCTGTCGACTCGCTTGATGTGCGCTCGGTGCCGCCGGAGGGCTTGCAGCGGAAGACCAGCGCGACGATGCCTCGGGTCGTGTTCTTGTAGACGCCGGTGAGTTGGTCCACCTCGACGTGGATGCCTGTCTCTTCCCAGACCTCGCGGGCAACGCCGGCTTCCGGTGTCTCGTTGAGTTCGAGGATGCCGCCGGGGAGCTCCCAGGCGCCGTTGTCGGCTCGGCGGATAGCCAGGAGGCGGCCGTCCTCGCGCACCACTACTCCGGCGACGGACACGGAGTGCAGGGGAGCGGGTGTCGCTTCCTGTGATTGACTCATGTAGAGGAGCATAGGAGGCAGGGAAGGACTATGGGAACTGCGGCGGGAGGGGCCGGTACCGGTCCTCGGTATGTGCAGATCGCTGATGACCTCGTGCAGCAGATCCGGGCGGGAGTTCTCAAGGCCGGCGACATGGTGCCGAGCGAATCCGAGCTGGTGGACCGCTACGGCGTCTCCGGCGGGACGATCCGTAAGGCCATGGTCGAGGTGCGGGCCAGTGGGCTCGTCGAGACCCGGCACGGTAAGGGCTCGATCGTGAAGAACCGGCCCCCCGTACGGCACCGCTCCTCCGATCGCTTCCGGCGCTCGCTCCGGCAAGGTGGCCAGGCCGCCTACCTCGCGGAGTCCGCACAGTCCGGCGCCACCGCGAAGGTCAGCGTCCTCTACATCGGTCCTATGGACGCGCCCGAGGGTGCCGCTGAGCGGCTGGGCATTCCCGCCGGTACGCAGGTGTTGGCCCGTCGGCGCCTCTACTTCCGCAACGGCACCCCGGTGGAAACCGCCTCGTCGTACCTGCCCTGGGACGTGGTGAAGGAGATCCCCGAGCTGTTCGCCGAGAACCCCGGGGGCGGTGGCATCTACGCCCGACTCGAAGACCACGGGCATGAGTTCGCGGAGTTCGTCGAGACGCTGCAAGCGCGCCCGGCCTCGAAGTCGGAGGCGTCGGAACTGGCGCTCAGCCCTGGCGCGCCCGTGGTTCACCTGATCCGGGAGGCCCGTACGACCGAGGGTCGCGTGGTCGAGGTGTGCGACACGCTCATGGCCGCTGACCAGTTCGTTTTCGAGTACCGAATCCCTGCCGGCGACTGACGCCCGTTCAACTCCCCGCAGCCCGTCGCGAGTTCTTCTTCGCGGCGGGTTGACTCATGTACAGGAGTGATGCACTCTTCTTCATGTCACTCATGTGCATGAGTGGCGAAGTTCAGCATCTATAGAGGAGTGATCTGCTGTGCGTCAGATTCCTGTCGACACCTCCAGCGCGGTCGTGATGGTCGCCAAGACTCCGCAGGTCAAGGTGCGTGACCGTCGTACCGGTGAGATCGCCACCGACATGGAGACCGGTGCTCAGCTCATGACCGTGGACGTGATGTTCGCGGCGAACGAGGAGGTGGAGATCCTGTCCGTCACCGTTCCGGAGCCCGGGATCAGCGGTGAGCTGTCCATGGGTACGCCGGTCGCGCTCACCGGCCTGGTCGCCCGTCCGTGGGAGAACGACTTCAACGGCCAGCGGCGGCACGGCATCGCGTTCCGCGCGGTCGCGGTCACCTCGCTCGCCGACGTCGCCGCCGCCACAGGGTCGAAGGCGGCCTGATCATGACTGCCTTCACGGTCGCTCTGGTGCTGGTCGTCGCCGCTGCGGGTCTCCTGCGGTGGCGGCGGCCCGCCTGGTACTGGCTGGCCTTCGGGGTCACCCTGGCCGCGCTGCGGGTCTTGGTCCGGTACCGCTCGGTCATGGACGCGTGCGGGTTGACCGTTCCGCCGGCGCGGTGGCGGTTATCTCTGGCTCGGGCCACCAACCGGCCGATACCTGAGCCCCGCCCACCGCGTATCCGGCGACTGCGGCCGACTCGCACCGGCCTGGTCCTCCGACTCAAGCTCCGTCCCGGCCAGGACGTCTTCGACATCGCCGCGGCCTCCGACCGGCTTCGGCACTCGTTCTCGATGTTCGGCGTGACCTCGCGTGAGGTGCGGTCCGGGGTCGTCGAGGTGCGAATGACCGGATACGACGTGCTCAAGCGGGTGCAGATGCCTGCTGAGACGGAGACCCGGGCGATGCGGGTACCGGTCGCCCTTCGGGAGGACGGGTCGGTGCACTACCGCGACTACCGCGCGATACCTCACGCCCTCACCCTCGGCGCCACGGAGTCCGGCAAGTCGGTCTACCAACGCAACCTGGTCGCCGGCCTTGCTTCTCTGGACGTTGCCCTCGTCGGCATCGACTGCAAGCAAGGGGTCGAACTCTTCCCGCTGGCGCGCCGGTTCTCAGCGCTGGCCGACAGCCCGGACACCGCTGCCGAACTCCTCGATGCACTCGTGGCGCGGATGGCGGACGTCTACCGCCTCATCCGTACCCAGCAGCGCATCACCGTCGATGTGCCGGACGCGGAGATCGCCGCCGACATCTGGGACTTGCCTGATGAGCTCCGCCCGACCCCGGTCGTCGTCTTGGTCGACGAGGTGGCCGAACTCGCCCTGTACGCATCAAAGGAGGAGGAGAGACGGCGGGACCGTATCATCACCGCCCTGGTCCGTCTCGCGCAGCTCGGCCGCGCCGCCGGTATCTACCTCGAAATCTGCGGACAGCGCTTCGGCTCCGAACTCGGCAAGGGCATCACCATGCTCCGCGCCCAACTCACCGGCCGCACTGCCCACCGTCTCAACGACGAGACCTCCGCCAACATGGCCTTCGGCGACATCGCCCCGGACGCGGTCCTCGCCGCCATCCAGATTCCCGCCGAACTGCGAGGCCTCGCCATCGCGGGAGATGCGTCCGGCGGCTGGCACCGCATCCGCGCTCCGCACACCTCGCTCCGCCAGGCCGTGAACCTCTGCAACCGGTACGCCGACAGGACCCCGGACCTGCCAGAGCTGGCCTCTTTCCGGCCCACCACCGGCACCGCCACCGAGCTTGTGCCATCGGCGAAGGCCTCTCCGTCCACCGCCTGATCTCTCCCCCCCCGGTAGGCGTGACCGTCTTCGCGCCGAGTCCCTACCACTGCCATGCCCAGAGAAGGGAGAACCGCCATGTGCCCCGACTGCGAGGACTTCGCCCGGACCGTGCTTCTGCTCGGCCAACTCGCTCTGTACGCCGACATGGCCGGCGCCGACCTCGACTTCGTGGACGTCGTCAGCCCGTCCCTCGCCGTGTCGCTGCCGGAGCCGCCGCCGGGCACATTCCCGGACGACTCCGACCCCGCTGAGGACTCCTGATGGGCGCCCGGCACGGTCTCCGGATCGACGCGGTGTTGATCCAGGCGGTCATCGCCGGAGCTCTGTCCTTCGCCCACCTGCACGACCTCGCCGCCGCGGCCGGACAGGACGGCTGGAAGGCGTGGGCCTACCCGGTGAGCGTCGACCTGCTCCTTGTCGCCGCCTGGCGTCGGCTGCGCAGCGAGGGTCCGTCTCGGTTGGCCTGGTGCTGGTTCCTGGTCGCTCTGTTCGCCTCGCTCGGCGCCAACGTCGCCACCGCCGGGTTCCTCGACCTGGCCGACCCGCCGGCCCCGCTCCGGCTCGGCATCGCCGGATGGCCCGCACTCGCCTTCCTCGGCGGCACTCTCCTCGCCCACTCGTCGGGGAAGCCGGAGCCAGCTCCGCCAGCCGCCGCCACGGAGACGAAGAACGCCGGGCCGGCGCGTGTGCCTGACGCCGCCCCGATCCCATCCCAGGCCGACGAACCCCCTGCGACAACAGCCCCGTCCTCGCCCCCGTCCCCGGAGCCGCTCGTTCCCGCCGTGCTGATCGACCACGCCCGCAAGGTCGCCGACGAGTACCGCACCCGTACCGGATCACCGATCGACACCGACACCCTCCGCTCCCGCCTCGGCGTTCCGCCCCACCTCGCCGACGCCATCGCCGCCCGCCTCAGCTGACCGCAAAGGAGAACTGAGATGACCCACGATCCCGCCGACCTGACCATGGCCGACTACCTCGACGGAGCGCGTGAGATGGCCGCAGCAGGACGCCCCTTCCTCGCCCACCTGCTCACCGAGGAAGCCGCCCGGCGCGTCGACGACCTGGCCACCGCCCGCAGCATCCGCGCCCAGTACACCGACCCGACGACCGACAGGGGATGACCGGCATGCCCGCCCGCGACAGCTTCCACTCCGTGATGCGTATCGGCCCCGTGCAGATCGGCACCCACCGCGACCGCACCGGCCGCACCGCCCACGCCGCCGTCTGCACTGCCGACCGCTGCGGCTGGTCCGCCGACTACTCCAGCCGGACCGCCGCCCAACTCGCCGCCCGTACCCACCGCTGCACCGTCCGTTAGGAGACAGCGTCCATGGACGTCCCCCTCTGGATCGCCCTGCTGGTCGTCGGCTACCTCGGCATCAAGCTCTTCCGTCCGCCGGTGTGGCTGATCTGCGTGCTCCTCCTCGGCGGCTACCTCCTCGCCGACAGCCTCTTCGCGTCCGTCATCGACACCGCCGTCAAGTAACCCGCGCCCGGGAGAGGAGAACCACTCATGTTCCAGCCCAAGATCCCGACCATGCCGCAGCCCTCGGGCCTGGTCACCCCGCCCGCCGTCGTCCAGCCGACCACCATCACGCCGGGCACGCCTGCCCCGGCACCCGCCGCCGCCCCTGAGCCGTCCCGTCCGGTCGTACAGCTGACCCCCGGCACCGCGGTCGCGCTCGTCGGCGCCGGTACCGCCGTCGTCCTGGTCGTCGGCACCGTCCTGGTCTCGCTGCTCCTGGCGGTCGCCGTCACCAGCGCATCGGTCGCCGTCTGCGCGGTCGTCGTGCGCTCCCTGATCGCGTCCAACGCCAAACGCCGCTGACTGGCCCCCGGGCGGCCTCGATACCGCCAAGCATCCGCCGCCCGGGAGCCGTGCCCACCGATCGATCTCGCAACCGGAAGGAACCCCCAGCATGGCCCACCGGCCCTCACCCTCGAAACAGAAGCGGTCCATGCCCGCCCCACAGCTCGACCCGACCGTCCTCGGGGACGTCCTCCGGGTGGCCTCGGCCTCCGACTACACCCGCTGGGAGGACCAGATCCGCCGCACAGGCGGCTGTGCCGACCCCGTCCATCTGAGCGGCTGGGTAACCCACAAGGACAAGACCACCGGCGAGACCCTGCACCGCTACTCGACCGCGTACGAGCCGGGCGGACGCCTCCGCATCGCCTGCGGCAACCGCCGCGCCTCCCGCTGCCCTTCCTGCGCCTGGACCTACGCGGGCGACACCTACCACCTGATCCGCGCCGGCCTCGCCGGAGACGACCGCCGCGACATCACCGCCGCCGTCCGCGACCACCCGCGCGTATTCGCCACCCTCACCGCACCCTCGTTCGGCCCTGTCCACAACCGCCCCGACCGGGGCACCTGCCGGTGCGGCACGGCGC
This sequence comes from Streptomyces sp. B1I3, assembly GCF_030816615.1. Lineage (NCBI taxonomy): Bacteria > Bacillati > Actinomycetota > Actinomycetes > Kitasatosporales > Streptomycetaceae > Streptomyces > Streptomyces sp. B1I3. The sequence goes on along the minus strand of NZ_JAUSYD010000001.1, from coordinate 3,911,863 downwards.
ACGCCTCGGACTCGGGGGACCTGGGCTCCGCCCTTGACCCGGAGACCTACGACTACGCGGGCGCCGTGCTCTTCAACAACCACGCCGGGGAGCTCTGGCAGCGCTTCACAACCCGACTCCGCCGCGAACTCGCCATCCAAGCGGGCATCCCACGCCGTGAGCTGGGCGACCACCTCCGCGTCTCCTTCGGCAAGGTCGCCGAATTCCAGAAGCGCGGAGCCCTCCACTTCCATGCCGTCGTACGTCTCGACGGCCCGGAGGGACCTTGTACTCCGCCGCCCTCTTGGGCCACGGTCGCTCTCCTCACTGACACGATCCGCGCCGCAGCCGCGCACTCGTACACGTCGGTCTCCGTCCCGGCTGCCGGTGAACAGTCGTCCCGGACCTTTCGATGGGGTCGACAGCTCGACGTCCGCCCGGTCAAGGCCTTCGGCGACGGGTCAGATGTCACCGAACAGGCAGTTGCCTCGTACGTGGCCAAGTACGCCACCAAAGCCGCCGAGAACACCGGCACCCTGGACCGCCGTATCGGTGAGCTCGCCGAACTCGACCGCCACCGCGTCCCCGATCACACCCGCCGACTCATCACCGCATGCCGTGAGCTCGACAGCCTCTATCCGGACCGACGTCTCTGGGCCTGGGCCCACATGCTCGGCTTCCGCGGCCACTTCTCGTCCAAGTCCCGCACCTACTCGACGACCCTGGGTGCCCTCCGCCAGGAACGCGCCGACTACCGCGCTTGACAGGAGGCGACCGTCCTCGGCCTGGCCGACCGTGAACCGGACACGGTCCTCGTCCTGACGGACTGGCAGTACGTCGGCCACGGGCACACCCCCGGCGAAGGAGCTCTGGCCGCCACCATCGCCCGTGACCTCCAGACCAACCGCGAGACCGCCCGCGACGCACTGAAGGGGCGCACTACCGACGAGGGGAAGTGGTGACCGTGGCGGACCGGCTGCTCACCGTGAATCAGGTCGCCGAACGCCTCGGCACCGGTCTCCGCTTCCCTCGCCGGCTCATCGAGGAACGCCGCATCACGTTCGTCAAGGTCGGCCGACACGTCCGCATCCCCGAGAGTGCCGTGGAGGAGTACGTCAGTGCCCATACGGTGGCGCCGATCGTCCTGCGGCCCGCCTCGGCGTACTCGTACCGGAGGGCTGCCTGATGGCCGCCAAGCGAAAGTCCCGACGCGCCTTCGGCCGGATCCGGAAGCTGCCGTCCGGCCGGTTCCAGGCTCGCTATCCGGGGCCTGACGGCGTGCTGCGTGCCGCTGATCAGACGTTCGCGACAACGACGGACGCCGATCGCTGGCTGGCACGGAAGCGCATCGAGATGGAGGAGGGCCGCTGGCTCGACCCCGCCGAGGGACGAACCACCGTCCGCGACTGGTCGGCACGATGGCTTACCGCGGTCTCCCCGCAGCTCAAGCGCAAGACACAGGCGTCGTACCGATCCCTGATTAACTCGCTGATCGTTCCGGCGCTCGGTGATCGTGAGCTTTCCAGCCTCCGGCCTATCACCATCGTCGAATGGGTCGGTGCGATGAAGACCCGTGGTCTCAGCGCCTCGCGGATCAGGCAGGCCTACCGGGTGCTCTCGCAGATCATGCGGGCGGCCGTCGACAACGAGATGATCGGGCAGACCCCGTGCAGGGGTGTGAAGCTGCCTCGAATGCCGCAGACCGAGCCGCACATCCTCACCCCGCTGGAAGCCTCACGGATCGTGCGGAGCGCGACGAAGCCGCATGATCTGCTGATCTCCTTGCTCGCCTACGCGGGTCTGCGGGTCGGGGAGGCGTTCGCGTTGCGGCGAGCGGACATCGATGTGTCCGGCGGCCTGGTCCTCGTCGACGAGAACCTGGCCGAAGCGAACGGCACCCTGGTCTTCGATACTCCCAAGTCCCATCAGAAGCGGGTCCTGCGGATCGGGCCGTCACTCGCGGCGCGGATCGGCCGGCACCTGGAGACGCTGCCCGGCGGGGAGGACGCTCTCCTCTTCGTCACGCCCGGCGGCAAGCCTCTGCGCTACAACCAGTGGCGCAAGGCGTACTTCGATCCCGCCGTGGCGGCTGCCGGGCTCAACGACGTCACGCCGCACGATCTCCGCGCCTCGCACGGGACGTGGGTCGCCGACCGGTACGGCGTCATGACCGCTGCCCATCGGCTCGGACACTCGAACGCGAGCGTCACTACCCGGCACTATGCCCGGCCGGTCGCCGGTCGAGACGATCAGGTTGCCGAAGCGGCTGACACGTGGCTCGAAGGGCAGGAAGAGGATGGGCCGAACAAGGAGCACAAGCCTCTGTGAGGCCCTGTAAATCCTGTCGCCCCTGGCCGAGAACATGGCCAGGGGCGACGCGCTGTACGGCGTCCGAATGTCGCTCTACTGCTCGGTGGTGCGGTTCTCACCGTCAATCTCGTAGATCCGCCCCTGAAGCTGTTCACCGGCCCAGTCCAGCTCGACGCTCAGGTCGAACCAGTGCCGGTCCTTGCGTACTCCGGGCGGTGAGAGGTTGACCGCCGCCCAGGAGAACACTCCCAGCAGGACGGAACGCCCGTGCTGCGTCGTACGCACGGACAACGCAAACGGCGCGGCGAGTGCCGCGCGGGTGACCAACATGACCTGGTCGTTTTCGGAAGGCTGACGCCCGGCCGTCAGAAACCGTGGTGTTTCAAGGATCTTGACCCACTCGACCACTGCGTCAGCCACCTGGGCCCGCAAGGACTCTTCGATGCCCTTCCTGACGGCGGCCGCGGGGTTATCGCCTAGCCAGCCAAGCCAGTGATCAGGCTCGGTGAGCTTGCTGAAGTCGTCTTGCGGCGCCCCGTGGCGGGGATTCTCCTGGTACTCACCTGTCAGTTTGCCGCTGCTGTCCACCAGCCAAGCGCCACGGATCGCCTCCGGGGGCACGTAGCCGTTCGGGTCGTCGATATACGCCGGGTCGATCTCGGCGACGCTGCCACCGGGGTTCTCAGCAGCCGCAGCCAGTAGTGCTGGTTCCTTCGGTATGCCCTTACGTTGGCTGCGCCAGCCAAAACGCACCACGTCCCCACCCCTGTCATCGCCCGTTTAGTTGTCCGCGATTCTGCCTCACCGGTCAGGATGGGCTGAGGGCATTTGAGACGGTGACAGGGGGCTTTCCCAGGGGCACGTAGCGGGCACGGTAAGCGCGGCGGAGGCTGCGGCGAGACGGTTTTCTGCGCCTGACCTGCACGGAAGCTGGTACGCCACCTGACCCCCGAAAGGTCTTGAAAACCGTCGTCGCAGCGATGTGACCGTGGGTTCAAATCCCACACCCACCGCAGGTGAACGGCCCCTGACCAGTACGTATGGTCGGGGGCCTTTGCCATGCCCGTTCCCCGCCGGGCACCGCTGTTCCCCCTGGTTTCCCGCTCTTTCGGGCACGCAAGGGGCCGGCCTGCAGGACCTGATCCGCAGTTGACGTGCTCCCCCCACCGCCCGTCAGTCGGTGATGCCCAGGTCCTCGCGCATGATGCGGTGCATGGCGGTGAGTCTGGGTTCCGTCGCCTTCAGGGTGAGGAGCACCTGGTCCGGCGTCTCGGTGTCGGCCGCCAGGCCGCGGTCGATGCGCTTGATGGCGGCGTCCGTCGCGGCGAGGACGGTGTTGAGGTCGTGGGAGGCGGAGATCACCGTCATGGGGATGATCATCTGGGCTTCGGCGTACCGGTCGCGGTAGTCGCGTCGGCCCGCCTCGAGCTGTGCCCGGTCCTCGTCCGTGTAGACGCCGTCGCGCAGGCGGTGGAGAGCGTCCTTGAGGAGTGTGTGGAAGTGACGGGACGCCCGGTTCATCGACGTGTAGGCGGCGCGCCGCTCCTCGAAGTGCCGTCGTCTCTTGTCGGCACGGGCCTCCTCGGCTCGCTGTCGCTTCGACACCCAGGTGGCGACCAGCGGCGCGAAGAGCGTCCCGAGCACTCCGGCGACCGCGGTGAGCAGGGCGGCTATGGCTGCACTCATGGCCGCGACGCTACCGCCGAGGCGCCGGGTCCGGCCTCGGGCCCGGCGCAACCGCACCGGCTGCCTGGGAGGTTGCCGCAGGTACCCGGGGAGGCGTGCTAGGCCCGTTCGTTCCCGCGCTCAGGACGGGCCGGGCCGTCGCACGGTCAGGCGGGCGGCCGAGGCGATGGCGGCGCGGGCCTCGTGTTCGGTGAGGCCCGTGCGGACCGCCGCATCGGTGAGGGCGTCCGCGAGGGCGTCGCCGAAGCCGTGTTCGTACGCCCGGCAGGCCGCCCAGAACAGGCGCGTGTTGCGCTGGCCCTCATGGGCGGCGAGTACGAACTGGACCAGGCCCTGGCCCTGCCGGATGGAGGAGGGACGGGCCCGTGTCGCCGGTCGGTGCGGGCGAGTCGGGGGTGTGAGCAGGCGCAGGAGAGCGCGGGGGCAGGGGGCCGGTGAGAGGTGCGCCGTGCCGGTGGCCAGCCGGTATCTGCCGTGGGTGGTGACCGATCCGGGCCCGACGAGGTAGCCGCCGGCTCCGCGGACGTCGATGCCCGGGGCGAGGCGGCCGGCCGAGTTGGGCACCGAGACGTCGGACGGCCCCCTCAGCCAGAGGTGCCGACCCCCGCTCGGGGTGAGCACCGTGACGGTCTCCGGGATGGTGAACAGGTGCTGGAAGGCCAACTGCTGGAGTGCGGCGGCGGAGTTGGTGCCGTACGCGGGATCGACGTCGAGGTCGATGCCGATGAGGCGGTGGGGCGGCCGTCCGCAGGCGATCCCGTAGCCGGTGGCCCGGGGCGCCGCGGCGAAGAGGGCCCGCACGGCGGCCGGATCGGTGGTGGCGTCGTGGACACCGTGTCCGGGCAGCCCGCAGGCTCCCCGGCAGCGGACGGGAGGGTTCTCGTCACGGTGGGGTGAGCGCAGGGCGGGCAGCTTGGTGGCGGACAGGGGGAAGACGGGGAGCCCGCGCTCGGCGGCGGAGAGCGCATGGGACAGGGCCAGGGTGGCGGTCTGCCGGTCGATGATGGCCATGCAACCATTTTCGTACACGCGTTCGAAGAAGGGAAGAGGGAGGGGTGGGGCGCTCCGGGGCGTGTCAGGGGGCTTGCGGGGGTGTGGTGGGTTTACCGGCGTCTTCTCACGCGTGCGGGGGAACGGTGTGGCGTGCGTGGTTCGGCGGGGATGGGGTGGGCAGCTTTGGTCCCGCGACGTCGCACCAGCACGGAGGTGGTCGGCCGACTGCCTCGTGACCGGCCGCACCTCGCCGTACGTTCCGCTTCCTGGAGGAAATTGACATGGCAAGCACCCGTACCGTTCGCGCCCTCGCCGCTGTCGCCGCCCTGCCTCTTGCCGCAGCCCTGTCCGCAGGAGTGGCGGTCGCCGACAACGGTTCGTTCGCGAACGACGGCTCGAACGCGGCGGTGGCGACGATCGGGTCCGGCGGTGTCGGCGGCGACAACTCCGGCAACTCGTCCACGTCCCTGCAGCAGGCTGTCGGCCCTGGAGCGTCGAACCACAGCAACTCCGCGCAGGTGAACGGATCGGCCTTCACGGCGATCGACCAGTCCACGTACATCGTCTCGGTGTACTTCACGCCGCTCTGGTGAGCCGGCCGGCGCCGGCCGGCGCCGGCCGGCGCCGGCCGGCACGGCAGCGCTCCGGTGCTGCCGTGCGGGCCGCCGCCCGGGTGGAGACGGACGTACGCCCTCGGGGTGAGGACCCTGAGGTGGCCGGGCGGCCCCTCCACCTTCAGGAGGTGGGGCCTGCCCCACTCCTACAACCTGAGGCGGACGCCGCTTCGCGACCTGTGGCCGATCCCCTCGCGCGTGCCCGCTCCTAGCGTGGAGCCATGACCACGCCAGTCTGCACCGGCGCCTCCAGGGCGGTCGCTGCCTCCGCCGGACACCGCCGCTACCCGTCGTTCTCCTCGTACGTGCGGGCACGGGGCCCCGTACTGCTGCGCACCGCCCGCTCCCTCACCGCGAACCCGAGTGACGCGGAGGACCTGCTGCAGACCGCGCTCACCAAGACATACGTCGCCTGGGAGCGGATCGAGGATCACCGGGCCCTCGACGGTTATGTCCGCCGTGCCCTGGTGAACACCCGTACCTCGCAGTGGCGCAAGCGCAAGGTCGACGAGTTCGCCTGCGAGGAGCTGCCCGAGAAGGAGGTCGCGCCCGCTCCCGATCCGGCCGAGCACCAGCCGCTGCACGACGCGATGTGGCGTGCCGTGCTCAAGCTCCCGGACCGGCAGCGGGCCATGGTCGTTCTGCGGTACTACGAGGATCTCAGCGAGGCGCAGACGGCCGAGGTCCTCGGCGTGTCCGTCGGTACGGTCAAAAGTGCCGTCTCCCGCGCGCTCCGGAAACTCCGCGAGGACCCGGGGCTCGCCCCGGTCCGCTGAGCCGTGGGCGGCGTGACCGGGGCCGGTTATGCCGGCCGACACCGATTCGTACTCCCGGAAGTAGTGACATACCGCTTGGTATGTGAGCAGAATCAGCGCACCTTTACTGCCGCGTAGCGCCCACCGGGAGGACGCCGTGCTGAGCACGATGCAGGACGTACCGCTGACTGTGACCCGCATCCTGACCCATGGGATGACCATCCACGGGAAGTCGCAGGTGACGACCTGGACCGGCGATCCCGAGCCGCAACGGCGCAGTTTCGCCGAGGTCGGCAGGCGCGCCACGCAACTGGCGCACGCCCTCCGGGACGAGCTGGGCATCGACGGTGATCAGCGTGTCGCGACCCTCATGTGGAACAACGCGGAACACGTCGAGGCCTACCTGGCGATCCCCTCCATGGGCGCCGTGCTCCACACCCTCAACCTCCGGCTCCCCGCCGAGCAGCTGGTCTGGATCGTCAACCACGCCGACGACAAGGTCGTCCTCGTCAACGGCTCGCTGCTGCCGCTGCTCGTTCCGCTCCTCCCTCACCTGCCCTCCGTGGAGCACGTGGTCGTCTCCGGACCGGGTGACCGTTCGGTGCTCGAGGGCGTCGCGCCTCGGGTGCACGAGTACGAGGAACTGCTCGCCGGCCGCCCCACCACGTACGACTGGCCCGAGCTGGACGAACGCCAGGCCGCCGCCATGTGCTACACCTCCGGGACCACGGGGGACCCCAAGGGCGTCGTCTACTCCCACCGCTCCATCTACCTCCACTCCATGCAGGTCAACATGGCCGAGTCGATGGGGCTGACGGACCGGGACACGACGCTCGTGGTCGTCCCCCAGTTCCACGTGAACGCGTGGGGGTTGCCGCACGCGACGTTCATGACCGGCGTCAACATGCTCATGCCCGACCGTTTCCTGCAGCCGGCCCCGCTCGCCGACATGATCGAGCGCGAGAAGCCGACGCACGCCGCCGCCGTCCCCACCATCTGGCAGGGGCTGCTGGCCGAGGTCACCGCCCGTCCGCGCGACCTCACCTCCATGAGTGACGTCACGATCGGCGGCGCCGCCTGTCCGCCCTCCCTGATGGAGGCCTACGACAAGCTGGGCGTCCGTCTCCGCCACGCCTGGGGCATGACGGAGACCTCGCCGCTCGGCACGATGGCCAATCCGCCCGCCGGGCTGACCGATGAGGAGGAGTGGCCCTACCGCATCACCCAGGGCCGCTTCCCGGCCGGGGTCGAGGCGCGTCTGGTCGGCCCCGGCGGCGAGCACCTGCCGTGGGACGGCGAGGCCGCGGGTGAACTGGAGGTCCGCGGGACCTGGATCGCGGGCGCTTACTACGGCGGGGCGGACGGCGAGCACCTGCGGCCCGAGGACAAGTTCAGCGAGGACGGCTGGCTGAAGACCGGCGACGTCGGAGTGATCAGCGCGGACGGCTTCCTCACGCTCACCGACCGGGCGAAGGACGTCATCAAGTCCGGTGGCGAGTGGATCTCCAGCGTGGAGCTGGAGAACGCGATCATGGCGCATCCGGATGTGGCCGAGGCCGCCGTCGTCGCCGTACCCGACGACAAGTGGGGCGAGCGGCCCCTCGCGACCGTCGTCCTCAAGGAGGGCGCGACGGCCGACTACGCGGCGCTGAGGACCTTCCTCGCCCAGTCCGTCGCCAAGTGGCAGCTGCCGGAGCGGTGGACGATCGTCCCGGCGGTGCCGAAGACGAGCGTGGGCAAGTTCGACAAAAAGGTGATTCGCAGGCAGTACGCCGACGGCGAGCTGGACATCACGCGGCTCTGACCGGCCCGGAGCGGCCCCGGGCGGCTCCGGCTGCCGGGGCGTGGCTACGTACGACGAGGGCGGTACGGGAAGATCCGTACCGCCCTCGTCGTACTACGCCACGCCGGCCCGGGAACTGACGGGCTGACGGCCCGCCGTCAGTTCGTCCCTATCTTCGCCAGCAGATCGACGATCCGGGACTGCACCTCGTCGCTCGTCGAGCGTTCGGCCAGGAAGAGCACGGTCTCCCCCGAACCGAGCCGCGCCAGCTCCGACTCGGTCATGCCGGCCGAGGTGTAGACGACCAGCGGCGTACGGTTCAGCTGCCCGTTCGCGCGCAGCCAGTCGATGATCCCGGCGCGTCGGCGGCGTACCTGCATCAGGTCCATCACCACCAGGTTCGGCCGCATCCGGGTGGCGAGATCGACCGCTTCGCTGTCGCCCGACGCCCGGACGACCTGCATGCCGCGGCGCTCCAGGGTCTCGGTCAGCGCGAGCGCGATCTCCTCGTGCTCCTCGATCACCAGTACCCGCGGAGGGTGCTGGTCGCTGTCGCGCGGGGCGAGCGCCTTGAGGAGTACGGCGGGGTCGGCACCGTACGCGGCCTCCCGGGTCGCCTGGCCGAGGCCGGCCGTCACCAGCACCGGGACCTCCGCGGCCACCGCGGCCTGTCGCAGCGACTGCAGCGCCGTGCGGGTGATCGGTCCGGTCAGGGGGTCGACGAACAGCGCGGCGGGGAAGGCCGCGATCTGGGAGTCGACCTCCTCGCGGGAGTGAACGATCACCGGCCGGTAGCCGCGGTCGCTCAGGGCCTGCTGGGTGGAGGCGTCCGGGGCCGGCCAGACGAGCAGCCGTCGCGGGTTGTCCAGCGGTTCCGGGGGGAGTTCGTCGTCGACGGGCAACGGCTGGGGACGGTTGGCCACCTCGACCGCGCCTCCGGGGCCGTCCAGCGGCTCCGGTCCCTCGGCGCCCTCGTCGGGCGCCCCTATGGCGTAGGCACGCCCCTCGGCCGCCGGCGCGGCGATCAGCTGTCCCGAGCCCTGCGTCGTGCTGCCCTGCGCCGTGCCGGCCGGTGCGCCTGGGACGCCGGGCTGCGGAGGCACGGGCGCGGTGACGGGCTGGGGCGGAACGGGAGCCGTGGCCGGCGGTGCGGCGGGCTCCGCCTCGGGCGGGGCGGCCAGCTTGCGCCGGCGCCCGGCACCGCCGAACGTCTGGTTCTGCTGGTGCGCGAGGTGCTGCGCGAACGGCACGCCCTGGCCCAGGGTCCGCACGCTGAACGCGCGCCCCTGGGTCGAGTCCGACGAGGTGCCCGCGGGCGGCGGTGCCTCGGCGGGCAGCGGCTGCCGCCGGGCGTCCTGCCCGGGGGCGGCATGCGCATCGGCGTCGGCGGGGTGCGCCGCCGGTGCGGGGGAGGGGGCCGGTGCGGGCTCGCCCGGCGCACCCATGGTGCCCGAGGTGTGCGTGGTGCTTGCGGGGTCGGCCCAGGACTCGTCGTCCGCCTGGCCGGACGCGTCGGGAGCGGCCTCGTCCACGGTCAGGGCGGCCAGGCCCTGCCCCGATGTGCCCGACTGCACCCAGTCGGGCTGCGGCGGCACGGCCGGCAGCGGCTGCCCGGCGACGGGGTGGCCGGGCCGGGCCGGCTGCTGCTGCTGAGGCACGTCCGCGAGCCGCGCCCTGCGCCGGCCGGACGGTACGGGATGCGCCTGCGGCGGGGTGTGGTCCGCGTCGGGTGCGGTACGGGCGGCGTCATGCCGCTCCGGCGAGGGTTCCCAGGCCGCACCGGGCTCACCCGGGGCGGCCTGGCCGGCCGGTACCCCGGGACTACCGGGGTCCACCGGACCGGGGTACCCCGGGACTCCGGAGGACTCCGGCGGCACGGGCGCGGCCGGCGGCACGGGCGTGACGGGCGGAGCAGGCGTGACGGGCGGCACAGGCATGGCTTGCGGAACAGGCATGACCGGCGGAACAGGCACGGCCTGCGGAACAGGCGTGCCGGAGGTGTCCGGCGCCGCCGGTGGCACACGGTCGGCGTCGGCGGGCGGCAGCGCGAACGCGGTGCGCGGCCCCGTGGGCTGGGCCGCGGCGGAGCGTTCCTGGGCCGCGGCGAGAGCCCGCCGGGCCCGCCGCCCCCCGGGCTGCTGCGCGGACTGCCCCTGGCGGGCCTGCTGCGACGACGCCTCGGGCGGGGCGAGGGCCGGGAGCGCCGGCTGGTTCGCGCCGTCCGGACGCCCCTGGGCCTCGTGCGGCACACCCTGCGGCGGAACCGTCCGGCCCCGCTGCGGGCGCCCGCCACCACCCTGTGCGCCCTCCGCCGCCGTCACCACGGAGCCCTCGGACGGCGCGGAGGCCGAGGAGGGTGCCGCGGGGAGGGCCAGTGCCCGCCGGGGCTCGGCCGCCGGGGCCTCCGCACCCGTCTCGGCAGGGCTGGGCCGGCCGCGCCGGCGACCGGAACCCCCGCCCTGCTGCGGCGGGATCACGTCGTGCTCGTGCTGCTGCTCATCGGGGGCCGCCACGCGCCGGGCCCGGCGCCGCCCGGTGGGCTCCGCCGCGGCGGTGTCCCCGGCCGGCGGCGCGTCGGCGGAGCTGTCGGCGGCGCGCTCCAGGAAGGCGTCGGTCGACCCCCTGCGCGCCCTGCGCCGCCCACCCTGCGTGGGCTGGGGCGGAGCGGCCTCGGGGTCCGCCACGGGCGTCTCCTCGGGCACCGGGAGCGGAGGGGGCGCGATCGTCCCGGCACCCGTACCGATGGGCACCTCCAGGACGTACGCGCTGCCGCTCATCCCCGGCATCTCGTGTGTCTGGAGCACACCGCCGTGCGCCCGCACGATCCCGCGCACGATCGGCACGTGCACCGGGTCACCGCCGGCGAAGGGCCCGCGTACCTCGATGCGTACGACCTCGCCCCGCTGTGCCGCGGCGACGACGACCGTCGAGTCGACGTAGCCGCCGCCCGGCATCAGCCGTGCCTTGCCGGTCGAGTCGACGCCCGCCACGTCCGCGACGAGGTGGGCCAGCGCCGTGATCAGCCGGTCCGGGTCCACCTCGGCCTCGATCGGGGGCGCGTGCACCGCGAACTGGGCGCGGCCGGGGCCGATCAGCTCGACCGCGCCGTCGATGCCGGCGGTCACGACGGAGTCGAGCAGCACCGGCTGCTTGACGAGCTCCTCGGCACCGCTGTCCAGCCGTTGGTAGCCCAGCACGTTGTCGACGAGCGTGGTCATCCGGGCGTAGCCGGCGGCGAGGTGGTGCAGGATCTGGTTGGCCTCGGGCCAGAGCTGGCCGGCCGGGTCGGCGGCGAGTGCGGAGAGTTCGCCGCGGAGTTCCTCCAGCGGACCGCGCAGGGACTCCCCGAGCACGGCGGTCAGCTGGGTGTGCCGTTCGCCCAGGTCGGCCAGGCGCTCGGCCTGCTCCTCCAGTTCGCTGGCATAGCGCTCGCTACGGTCGGCCAGCTCGGCCGCGTGCCGTTCGGTGAGTGCGGCGACCTCGGCCCGGTGGCTCTCGGTGAGCTCGGCGACCTCGGCGGCGTGCCGCTCGGTCAGTCCGGTGACCTCGTCGGTGTGCTGGTGGGTCAGCTCCTCGTACGGCCTGCGGTCGGTGAACGTCATCACGGCGCCGACCAGCTGGTCCCCGTCGCGTACGGGTGCGGTCGTCAGGTCGACCGGCACCTGGGCGCCGCTCTTGGACCAGAGCACCTGGCCGCGTACCCGGTGCTTCCGGCCGGACTTGAGCGTGTCGGCGAGCGGAGATCCTTCGTACGGGAACGGCTCACCGTCCGCCCGCGAGTGCAGGATCAGCGTGTGCAGTTCCTTGCCGCCCAGGTCGCTGGCGCGGAAGCCGAGGATCTGCGCGGCGGCGGGGTTGACCAGGACGACCCGGCCGTCCATGTCCGTGCCGACGACGCCCTCGGAGGCGGCCCGCAGGATCATCTCGGTCTGACGCTGTGAACGCGCCAGCTCGGCCTCGGTGTCGACGGTGCCGGAGAGGTCCCGTACGACGAGCATGAGGAGCTCGTCGCCCGTGAAGCTGGAGTGGATGTCGTTGTACCCGGCCTGGCCGCTGTCCAGGCTCGCGCTGGTGACCTCGACGGGATACTCGCTGCCGTCGGTGCGGCGCGCGGTCATCCGCGTCGGCTTGGTCCTGCCCTGCTCGTCCGCAGCATCCGGCCTGCGCATCGACCCCGGGATCAGCCTGGAGTCGAACTCCGGAAGCAGATCGAGCAGCCCGCGGCCCACGAGCGCGGTGCCCGGGGTCTCGAACATCTCGAGGGCGATGGTGTTGGCGTTGACGACCGTGCCGTTGCAGTTGACGAGCAGGAGCCCGTCCGGGAGGGCGTCGAGTATGGCTGCGAGGCGAGCAGCGCCTCTCGATGGCCTGCTGCTCACGAGACGCTTCCTCCCTGAATACCGCACCTTGCCGACAGCGGGCCCCATCCTGCCCCTCGGGCCTCAGGCTGTCATGGGACGAGTCTAAAGGCTGGGACGGCTCATGGGGCGGCGGATGAGGGGGAGCTCTCACCAAGGTTCTGTGCACACGGTGTACGCCGGTGGCAGTGGAGTGACCGTGAGCGCCCCCTATGACGTGCGCGGACGTGCGCGGACCTGCGCCGGCCGCCCTCGTGGGGGCACCGGCGCACGCCGCTCGTGTCCCGGTTACCGCGCGGAAGGGAGTACCGGCACGAGCTTGTTCCAGCGCGAGATCTCGCAGCCGTTGGAGCGGCTGAAGCGGGCGTCGACGGTCTCCCCCTCCCACGTCCCCTGGACCCGGGCGGACGCCGGCCCTCCGGCCTGGAGGGTGCACATGGCGTTCCGGTCCGTCGGCACGAAGGGGTTCTCGCCCGATGCCGCGGCCTCGTCCAGCAGGTCGCAGGCCCGCTGCGCCGCGGGGTGGCTGCCGCCGGCCGGACCGCACTCCAGCTCGAAGACCCCGTCGGCCGCCGGATTCCCGGACTCCGAGACCGTCACCGTGAGACGGGTCTGCGTCTCCTGCCCGCCGAGCCAGTCGTCCTGGAGTACGGGCAGCGGGGGCAGCGGTACGAGCGGGGAGACGGCCGTGGCGGCGGGTGCGGCGGCGGACAGCGCGGCGAGGGAGGCGACGGCGGTGAGAGTGAGACGGCGCAGCATGCGGGGCTCCTGTTGTGTTCTGGCGCACGGGGCGCGCGCCGGGCTGCCCGAGGCGCGCCGGTCGGGGTGGCGTGCGCCGGGCACTTGGGGCGGTGACGGACGGAGGGCGGAGCCCTCGCACTCTCTAACGCTCCGCACGCCCGCACGTTGCGCAACTCCTGGGGGGCCGACCGGATCGCCGCCGCAGGGCGCTTTGCCTCGCCGCCCACCTGCCTAGTACCGTGGGCGGCGATTGGTGACAGCGCGCTCGACTGTGTCATCATCTGCACGCACCACCCGCGCTCGCGTGGGGTGTGCTGGAGGCGTCGCCTAGTCCGGTCTATGGCGCCGCACTGCTAATGCGGTTTGGGTCTTAAAGCCCATCGAGGGTTCAAATCCCTCCGCCTCCGCAGGAACCCGAAGCCCCGTGCCCCAGGCGCGGGGCTTCGGCCGTTCCCCGGTCCCGGCGGCGTCTTCCCTCCCGCGCCTTTCCCCGTGCCTCCTCCGGTTCCGCCGGCATCGGGGTGTCCCGCCGAGAACCTGCCCCAGAAGGGCGTTTTCGCAGGTCAGAGGCCATATGGCTAATGGATTTCGCGTGACGGCGCAGGTCATGTAATGTTGTTCCCGCAACGCCGACCAGGCAGAAAAGCCCGGGAGGCAACACCGGCGGTGAAGACCGCTGGTAGGCACTCGTAGCTTAACGGATAGAGCATCTGACTACGGATCAGAAGGTTGCAGGTTCGAATCCTGCCGAGTGCACAGCAGGCCAAAGGCCCCCAGGAGAAATCCCGGGGGCCTTTCGCGTTGCCGGGGTGCGCGGTGGTCCGGCGGGTGCCGGGGACCGCGGTGCCGGGATGCCGACCTGACGACGAGCCGGGAGTGGGCGTATGGGGTGGCGGTGCGCCGGAATGAGCTGGCCCGCGACGGGGCCCGTGCTGACCTGGCGACGCTCCGGCCGGGCGGGGCCCGGGCGGGTGAGCGTCCTGGCCTACGGGACGGAGCTCGGCTTCCGGGCCGAGGGCGAGCGGCACTGTCTGGGCGCGCGGGGCAATCCCTGCCCCCTGGGTGCCGTGGTGCCGGTGCGCAGTACCGGGGCGCGGTGTGCGGAGTGCGGCCGGCTGGACCGGGCGCACTCGGTGGCCGCCGACACGATGGCCGACGACCCGCGGACGTACCGCGTCTACCTCGCCTGGTTCGGGCCGGGGATGGTCAAGGTCGGGATCACCGGTGAGGCCAGGGACGCGGCGCGGCTGCGGGAGCAGGGGGCCGTGGTGTTCAGCTGGCTGGGCCGCGGGCCTCTGATGGCCGCTCGGCGCACGGAGGAGCTGCTGCGTTCGGCGCTCGGTGTGCCGGATCGGATCCCGTACGCGCGCAAGCGTGCGGTGCGGGGCTCCTTGCCCGGGCCGGCGGAGCGGGCCGCGGAGATCGAGGCGCTGTACGGGCGGGCCGCGGCCCTGGAGGGCGCCGGGTGGCCCGAGGCGCTGGAGCGGCTGCCCTTCGAGGCGGTGGACCACGGCGGGGTGTTCGGGCTGCCGGACGCCGGGCCGGTGGCGCGGGTGGTGACCGGGCTGGTGGACGGCGGAGTGGTGGCCGGCCGGCTGGTCGCGGCCGCCGGGCCCGATCTGCTCCTGGAGACCGGTGCGGAAGGGGTCGTCGTCCTGGACACCCGGCTGATCACCGGCTGGGATCTCGTGGTCGCCGACGCCCGGGCGGGCGTGACCGTACCGGTGGTCGCCGCAGGGGCCGCCGGCGTGCAGGACGGACTGTTCTGACAGGCTCACCGGGAACAGCGGGACGGACAGGGTGGGTGGGGCGCATGGGCAGGGGTGACGGCGACCGGGACCGCGACGATGTCCTGCGGTTCCGGGAACGGCTGGGGCTGCCCGGGATCATCGACGTCCATACGCACTTCATGCCGGAGCGGGTACTCCGCAAGGTGTGGGCGTACTTCGACTCGGCGGGCCCGCTGACCGGCATGGAGTGGCCGATCACCTACCGGCACGCCGAGGACGAAAGGCTCGCGCTGCTGCGCTCGTTCGGCGTGCTGCGGTTCACCTCGATGGTCTACCCGCACAAGGCCGGGATGGCGGCCTGGCTGAACGGCTGGGCGGCCGGGTTCGCGGCGAGGGTGCCCGACTGTCTGCACACGGCGACCTTCTTCCCCGAGGAAGGGGTGGACCGGTATGTGCGCGAGGCGGTCGACGCCGGGGCGCGGGTCTTCAAGTCGCACCTCCAGGTCGGTGCGTACGACCCGAACGACCCGCTGCTGGAGCCCGTCTGGGGACTGTTGGCGGAGGCCCGTGTGCCGGTGGTGATGCACTGCGGGTCGGGGCCCGCGCCGGGGGCGTACACCGGGCCCGAGCCGGTCGGCCGGCTGCTCTCCCGGCATCCACGGCTCCGGCTGGTGGTGGCGCACATGGGCATGCCGGAGTACTCGGAGTTCCTGGCGCTGGCGGCGGCCTACCCCGAGGTGCGGCTCGACACGACCATGGCCTTCACGGACTTCACGGAGAGGTTCACGCCGTTCCCCGTGGGGGAGCGCGGGCGGCTCGCGGACCTGGGGGACCGGATCCTGCTCGGCACGGACTTCCCGAACATCCCGTACCCGTACGCCCACCAGTTGCACGCCCTCGAACGCCTCGGCCTGGGTGACGCGTGGCTGCGGGCCGTCTGCCACGGGAACGCGCGTGACCTGTTCGACCTGCACTGACGTTTCTCAGGCAATTCACAGGTGAGCGAAAGGTCCCTCTCACGGCCGTCCCAGAGGGTCGGGGCATGACGACGACCTCGCCCCAGGGGCGTACCGAACTGCTCAGGCCGGACCGCAATCCCGTACGCGTACTGGTCGTGGACGACGAGGCTCCGCTTGCCGAGCTGCTCTCCATGGCCCTGCGGTACGAGGGGTGGGAGGTGCGCAGCGCCGGTGACGGGGCGGGCGCCGTCCGTACGGCGCGCGACTTCCGGCCCGACGCGGTGGTCCTGGACGTGATGCTCCCCGACATGGACGGTCTCGCCGTGCTGGGCCGGCTGCGGCGCGAGCTCTCCGATGTGCCGGTGCTGTTCCTGACCGCGCGGGACTCCGTGGAGGACCGGATCGCCGGGCTCACGGCGGGCGGCGACGACTACGTCACCAAGCCGTTCAGCCTGGAGGAGGTGGTGGCCCGGCTGCGCGGGCTGATCCGCCGATCCGGCACGGCCGCGGTGGCCCGCAGCGAGTCGACGCTCGTCGTCGGCGACCTGGTGCTGGACGAGGACAGCCACGAGGTGAGCCGGGGTGACGTCTCGATCCACCTGACGGCGACCGAGTTCGAGCTGCTGCGCTTCCTGATGCGCAATCCGCGCCGGGTGCTCAGCAAGGCGCAGATCCTGGACCGGGTGTGGAACTACGACTTCGGCGGCCAGGCGAACGTCGTCGAGCTGTACATCTCCTACCTGCGCAAGAAGATCGACGCGGGACGGACCCCGATGATCCACACCCGGCGCGGGGCGGGATATCTGATCAAGCCCGGCGAGTGACGCGGTGAGCAGGAAGCGGAGGAGCGCGGGCCGCCCGTGGACGCTGCGGACCCGGCTCGTCGCGTACGCGGTGACGCTCATCGCGGTCGTCGCCGCCGTGATCGGCTCGGTCACCGCGATCGCCTTCCAGAGCTACATGTACGGCAAGCTGGACGGCCAGCTGCACGACCTCGCCAGAATGGCCGCGGCGCGTCCGCCGGGCATCGGCAAGATCGCCCCGGGCGGCCCGGAGGACGAGGAGCCGCTGGACTTCGTCGGCATGGGCGGTGGCCAGCCGTTCAACACGTTCGCTGCCGTGGTCTCCGACGGTGCCGTCACCCTGTCGAAGGTGGTGAAGAAGGGCGCCCCGGAGGCTCGTGGGAACACCGAGCCGCTGTCCGGCGGGCAGGAGGACGCCCTGGACGCCGCCGCGGTGCCCCTGGACGGCGGATCCCATGACGTCGAGCTTCCCGGGCTCGGCGGCTACCGCGTGCAGGCCGTGCCGTCCGGCGGCGGTACGTCCGTCCTGGTCGGCATCCCCACGGCCGAGGTGGACAAGGCCCTCAGCACCCTGATCCTGGTCGAGGTCTGCGTCACCTGCGCGGGGCTCGTCGCCGCCGGCATCGCGGGCGCCGCCATGGTCGGCGTCGCGCTGCGCCCGCTGCGCCGGGTGGCCGCCACCGCCACCCGGGTCTCCGAAATCCCCCTGCACAGCGGCGAGGTGGCCCTGTTCGAGCGGGTCCCGGATGCCGAGGCCGACCCGCGTACCGAGGTCGGCCAGGTCGGCGCGGCACTCAACCGGATGCTCGGCCATGTCGGTTCGGCCCTGGACGCACGGCAGAAGAGTGAGACGCGGGTACGGCAGTTCGTCGCGGACGCCAGCCACGAGCTGCGCACACCGCTCGCCTCGATCCGCGGGTACGCCGAACTGACCCGGCGCGGCAGGGAGAACGCCGGCCCCGACACCCGGCACGCCCTGAGCAGGATCGAGTCCGAGGCGGAACGGATGACCGGCATGGTCGAGGACCTGCTGCTGCTGGCCCGGCTCGACGCCGGACGGCCGCTCTCGTGCGAGAGCACCGATCTCTCGCCGCTCGTCGTCGACGCGGTGAGCGACGCGCGTGCCGCCGACCGCGCCCCCGACGGATCCGCCGGAGCCGGCCACCACTGGCGACTGGAGCTGCCCGACGTGCCCGCCACGGTGCCGGCCGACCCGACCAGGATCCAGCAGGTCCTGGTGAACCTGCTGGCGAACGCCCGTACACACACCCCGCCGGGGACCACCGTCACGGTACGGGTCCGCCAGGCGCGTGCGGAGCTGCCCTGGGTGACCCTGGAGGTTCAGGACGACGGTCCGGGCATCCCTGCCGAGCTGCAGCCGCACGTCTTCGAACGCTTCGCACGGGGGGACGCCTCGCGCTCGCGCCACGCCGGGTCGACGGGGCTGGGGCTCGCCATCGTGCAGGCCGTCGTCGCCGCGCACGGCGGGCTGGCCGAGGTGCGTTCGGTGCCGGGGGACACGGTGTTCGCGGTCCATCTGCCCGCGGACGCCGTGTCCGAGGCCGATCCGCCCGGCGACTCGGTGACCGGTCCGGCCGAGAGCCCGCCGGCCGGCCCGGCCGAGAGCCCGGGGACCGGTCCGGCCGAGAGCCCGCCGGCCGGCCAGGTCGGCGGTTCGGGAAGCGATCCGGCCGACGGCTCGGCACACACCCGGGCCGGCGGCCTCACCGCCGCGTACCCGGGGCACCCGGGGTACTCACAGGCCGGCCACAGGCGCAGCACACGGACGTGACAGCGGGGTTGGCGAATGTCGGTGCCATGCGAACCGACACTCCTCTGAGCACCCTGCCGGCCCGGGAACACCTCCTGGCCGCAGCGGTCGGCGCTCCCGTACTCGACGTGGTGGTCCCCGTCCACAACGAGGAGAAGGACCTCGAAACGTGTGTACTGCGCCTGCACGACCACCTGGCGCGGACGTTCCCCTACGGCTTCCGGATCACCGTCGCGGACAACGCGAGCACCGACCGTACGCCCCAGGTGGCGGCCCGGCTGGCGGACCTGATCCCGGAGGTGCGGTCGTTCCGGCTGGAGGAGAAAGGCCGGGGGCGGGCACTGCGCACCGCGTGGACGCACTCCGACTCCCCCGTCCTCGCCTACATGGACGTCGACCTCTCGACCGACCTCAACGCACTCCTGCCGCTGGTCGCCCCACTGATCTCCGGCCACTCGGACCTGGCCATCGGCTCGCGTCTCACCCGTAGTTCGCGGGTGGTGCGGGGCTCGAAGCGGGAGTTCATCTCGCGGTCCTACAACCTCATCCTGCGTTCTTCGCTGGCCGCCCGGTTCAGTGACGCCCAGTGCGGCTTCAAGGCGATACGGCGGGAGGTCGCGCAGCGGCTCCTGCCCATGGTCGAGGACACCGGCTGGTTCTTCGACACCGAGATGCTGGTGCTCGCCGAACGGGCCGGACTGCGCATCCACGAGGTGCCCGTCGACTGGGTCGACGACCCGGACTCCACGGTGCACATCGTGAGGACGGCGATCGAGGACCTGAAGGGCGTCTGGCGGGTGGGCCGGGCCCTGGCCACCGGCGCCCTGCCGCTGGACCGGCTGGCGCGTCCCTTCGGCGACGACCCCCGGGACCGGGCCGTGCCCGGGGTGCCGGGCGGACTCGCCCGGCAGCTGGTCGGCTTCTGTGTCGTCGGTGCGCTCTCCACGCTCGTGTACCTCGCCCTGTACTCCCTCTTCCGGCTGGGTGCCGGCCCGCAGATCGCCAACGCGGCGGCACTGCTCGTCTCCGCCGTCGCCAACACGGCGGCCAACCGGAGGCTCACCTTCGGCGTGCGCGGCCGGGGCGGCGCCGTGCGCCATCAGGCGCAGGGGCTCGTCGTCTTCGCCATCGGCCTCGCCCTCACCAGCGGCTCCCTGGCCGCGCTGGACACGGCCTCCGGCTCGTCCTCGCACGGGAGGGAACTCGCCGTGCTGGTCGCGGCCAACCTCGCGGCAACGGTGCTGCGCTTTCTCCTCTTCCGCGCCTGGGTCTTCCCCGACCGGCGCACGGACCACCAGGACGCCCGCAAGGGTCCCGCCCACGAACTGAGGAACGTCCGATGACCGCCATCCACCCCGACCACCTCTCGGCGCCGCCGGACAATCCCCGGCCTCCCGCGCACGCCGCGGTGCGGGGCGAGTCGCTCGCGCGGCGCATCCGCCGGGGCAGGCCCGGGGACCCGCGCTGGGCGCGGCCCGCGTTCCTCGGCATGCTGCTGGTCATCGCGCTCGCCTACCTGTGGAACCTCAGCGCCTCCGGTTACGCCAACTCCTTCTACTCGGCGGCCGTGCAGGCCGGCAGCCAGAGCTGGAAGGCCTTCTTCTTCGGCTCGCTGGACTCGGCGAACGCCATCACCGTCGACAAGCCCCCTGCCACCCTCTGGCCCATGGCCCTGTCGGTACGGATCTTCGGCCTGAGCTCCTGGGCGATCCTCGCTCCCCAGGTGCTGATGGGTGTCGCCACGGCCGGAGTTCTGAACGCCGCCGTGCGCCGCCGCTTCAGCGCCGCCGCCGGGCTGATCACGATGGCCGTGTTCGCGCTGACCCCCGTCGCCGCACTGATGTTCCGCTTCAACAACCCGGACGCCCTGCTCGCGCTCCTGATGACCGTCACCGTCTACTGCGTGCTCCGTGCCCTGGAGGGCGGTCGCACGAAGTGGCTGGTGTGGGCGGGGGCCGCGGTGGGTCTCGCGTTCCTGTCCAAGACGTTGCAGGCGTTCCTGATCCTGCCGCCGCTGGCCCTGCTGTACGCGGTGTTCGCTCCGGTGTCCGTGTGGAGGCGGTTCGGCCAGCTCGGCCTGTCCGCCCTGGCGGCGGTCGTCGCCGGCGGCTGGTGGGTGGCGATCGTCGAGCTGTGGCCCGCCTCCTCCCGCCCGTACATCGGCGGTTCGCAGAACAACTCCTTCCTCGAACTCACCTTCGGCTACAACGGACTCGGCCGGATCAACGGCGAGGAGACCGGCAGTGTCGGCGGCGGGGGCGGTGGCGGCCAGGGGGGCGGCTGGGGCGAGACCGGCATCGGGCGGATGTTCAACTCCGAGGTCGGCGGTCAGATCTCGTGGCTGCTGCCTGCCGCGCTGCTCCTGCTGATCGCGGGCGTCTGGCTGACCTGGCGGGCGAAGCGGACCGACACGGCCCGGGCGGCGTTCCTCGCCTGGGGCGGGTCGCTGCTGATGACGGCGCTGGTCTTCAGCTTCATGGCCGGCATCTTCCACCAGTACTACACGGTGGCCCTGGCGCCCTACATCGCGGCGCTGGTCGGCATGGGTGCCACGGTGCTGTGGGAGGAGCGGGCCCGGTGGTGGGCGGGCACGGCGCTCGCCGTGACCGTCGCGGTGACGGCGCTCTGGTCGTACGTGCTGCTGGGGCGCACACCGGACTACTTCCCGTGGCTGCGGTGGGCCGTCCTGATCGGCGGTCTCCTCGGCGCGGTGGGGCTGCTGTTCGCCGCACGGCTGGGGCGGGCGCTCGTCCTCGGCGCGGTGGGCCTGGGCCTCACCGCATCGCTGGCCGGGCCGACGGCGTACACGGTCAGCACGCTGAACACCGGGCACCAGGGCTCCATCGTCACCGCGGGACCGTCGGGCGCGAGCATGGGCGGACCGGGCGGCGGCCGGGGCGGCTTCCCCGGCGGGGGTGACGGTGGCGGCCCCGGAGGCGGTACGCAGCCTCCCGGACAGGGCACGCAGCAGGGCGGCCGGGCGCCGGGCAACGCGCCGGGCGGGACACCGGGTGGCGGCTTCCCCGGCGGGGGCGGAGCCGGCCAGGGCCAGGCCCAAGGGCAGGGGCAGGCTCCTGGTAACCCTCAGGGCGGCGGTATGCCGGCAGGTGCCACGGGCGAGGGTGGCATGGGCGGTGGCGGCATGGGCGGCCTGCTCGACGGCGCGACCGTCGACTCCCGGGCCAGGACGCTCCTGACGCAGAACGCCGACGCCTACACCTGGATCGCCGCGGCCATCGGCTCGCAGAACGCCGCGAGTTACCAGCTGGCCACCGGAGACCCGGTGATGGCGATCGGCGGCTTCAACGGCAGCGACCCGTCCCCGACTCTCGCGGAGTTCAAGAAGTACGTGGCGGACGGGAAGATCCACTACCTGATCTCGGGCGGCATGGGCGGTGGCGGGGCGGGCGGAGCCGGCACCTCGTCCCGGATCGCGTCATGGGTGGAGGAGAACTTCGAGGAGGTCACAGCGGGCAGCGCGACCTTCTACGACCTCACCCGACCGAAGAGCAGCTAGGACGTGTTTCGGAAGTAGCGTCGCCTGCCCGAAGCGCAGGCGGGACTTTCGAAACACGCCCTAGGCCCGGCCCGGCCGGCGCCGGAGTTCCAGGTCGGCTACGAGGGGGCGGTGGTCCGAGGCGAGCGTCTCGGCCACCGCCGCTCCGTTCACCCGGACGGCCCAGGGGCCCTCCTTCGACACCGCCACGAAGTCGATCCGTTTCACCGGGTCCAGCGCCGGGAAGGTGGGCGCGCCCGGGTCGGCGTCCTTCAGTTCCTCCCAGAGCGGCGCCAGTTCGGGTGCGTCCGGCTCCGCGTTGAAGTCCCCCAGCAGGATCTTGCGGCCCCGGTCCTCACCCATGATCCGGCGGGTGTCGGCCACCTGCGCGGCCCGCACGGACGGATCGGGCCGGTAGTCCAGGTGTGTCACGTACACGTGCACGGGAAGCCCCTCCACCCGCAGGACCACCTCGGCGAAGCCCGGAGCGGGGGCCGGGACCGGGTTCTGGTCCTGGGTCGAGAGCCGGGTGATCTCGTGGTTCTCGGCGCTCACGATCGGGTACCGGGACAGCAGCGCCACCCCGTACTCGCGCCGGGGCCCGCCGGTGGCCGGCGGATCGAGGCTGTAGATCGGCGCGAACGACACCCGCATGTGCAGCCGCCGGGCCAGTTCGCCCGCGAGATCGCGCCACTCGCTGCGTGCTCCCCAATGGGCGTCGACCTCCTGAAGACCGATCACATCGGCGTCCAGCGTCCGGAGCAGGTCCGTCTGGCGGTCCAGGTCGAACACGTTGTCCATGCCGGCCCCCGCATGGATGTTGTAGGTCGCGACGCGGAGCGGTACCCCGTGACCCCGGCCGACGGCCGCCGCGGGCGGCGCGAGCACCGTCGCCGACAGACCTGCCGCGATCAGGAAGCCCACTGTACGAAGACGCAGGGTCATGCCGCTCCACCATCCGCTCGATGACGTGCCGGGCCGTCCGGAGAGCTACCCCTGGGACCGCCGGGTCCAAACGAGTCGTACGGCGTACACGGAGTGCCCCATGGGTGTGGGGACGCGATCGCGCCCCCGCGGGAGGACGCGGACAGGCGCGTGCGGCTGCGGGAACCCGGCCCGAACCGGCGCCGGCTGCCGGTCCGGCGCCCCCGGGCCCCGGCTCTCGCGGGTACTGGTGCGGCGTCAGGCCACGTGCGCCCTGCAGCCGGTGTGCCGAGTCACGCACATGACTGCTTCCGGGTGGTCGCACACGGAGCCCCGGCGTGGCGTGGGCGCGGCCCTGCGGCCGGGCGGGTCATGCTTCCGGTCGTGCCGCCGGTGCCGGCGGTACGAGACCCGCGTGGAGGAGCCCCGTGTCGAGCGAAGAGAACAAGAGGCTGGTCCGCCGCTTCTACGCGGAGATCGACAACGGCAACGTGGAGGCCATGGACGAACTCGTGGCCGAGGACTACCAGGACCACTCCCCGCCGCCGTTTCCAGGGCTCGGGTCCGGTCGCGAGGGGCTCAAGCAGGCGTTCCGCCTCTTCTGGGAGGCCACTCCCGGGACCCATGACATCGAGGACCAGATCGCGGAAGGCGACAAGGTGGTGACCCGGATGACGGCCCGTGGCGTACACGAGAGAGACCTTCCCGGCATTCCCGCCACCGGGAACCAGCTCACGATGACGGCGACGGTGATTCACCGCATCGAGAACGGCAGGCTCGCGGAGAAGTGGTCGGACAAGGACCTCCTCGGCTTCCTCCAGCAGCTCGGTGTCATCCCGGCGCCCGGCGGTACGCCGGGATAGTCCGGGCGGCTCCACGACCTCGCGTGCCCGCAGGCAGGTTGCCGGAGCAGGCCCGTACGGCGGGCACGATCCGCGACCGCGACATCTCACGCGCGGTGGACATCCTGACCGCCGGCACCGGGACCACGTGCGCACGGGCGGCCCGGCGGTCGTGGCGGCCCGGCGGTCGTGGCGGGCCGGCGCGGCTGCGGATCGCCGGCCTCGCCGGCCGGCCGGAGTCAGCGGCCGCGCACGAGTCAGTAGCCGCGCGCGGTGTCCACGGCCAGCGTGGGGGTCCGTCCCCGCACCACCGCCTCCCAGCACGCCTCGAAGTCCGTGACGACGTCCTCGTCGGCCGTGATGCCGGCCGAGTGCGACGTGATCACGGTGCGCGGCAGATGCCAGACGGCTTCCTCAGGCCCCGCGGGCTCGTCGGGCAGGACATCGAGGACGGCACGCCGCACGGCCCCGGTGCGCAGCGCCGACTCCAGCGCGGCCATGTCGACGGTCCCGCCACGGCCGGTGTTGACGAAGGAGGCACCGTCCATCGCGCTGAAGCGGGCGGCGCCGAAGAAACGTTCCGTGCCGGCGGTCAACGGCAGGGTGGAGACCACCCACCGGGCGGCCGTCAGCTCGGCCGCCTCCTCGTCGGAGCCGGCCTCGACCACGCGGTCGAAGCCCGGGGCCGTGCCGCCGGGTGTGCGGCGGACCCCCACCGTCCGCAGGGAGAACCTCCGCAGCAGGCCGGCAACTGCGGTTCCGATGTGTCCGGTTCCGTGGACGAGGACGGTCTGTCCGCCGACGAACTCGGCCGGGAGGCGGCGCCACTCCGCACGGGCATGCTGTGCGGCGTGTTCCGTGACCGACTGGCACTCGGCCAGGATCCAGGCCGCCACGTACTGGGCGATCCGCTCACCCATCCGGCCCACGGTCCGGGTCAGCAGGGCGTTCCCGGGCCAGCGTCCGGCGGCGAGCAGGGCGTCCGTACCCGCGTTGACACTGTGGAACCACACCAGCTCAGGGGTCCGCAGGGCCTCGGGCAGTGAGGCCCCCACGTACACGAAGGGCCCGTCCGGCTCCGTGTCGTACGGGCGCCCCGCCGGGCGTCCGGCGATGCGCTCGAGTGCGCGGACCACGGACGGGCCGATGTCCGCGGCGGTCAGCAACCGGGCCCCTGCGAGCACGTCGGGGTGAGGCGTCATGCGGGCCGTCAGCCGCCGGTGGCCAGATGGGCGGGGAATCCGCCGGTGGCGACCGGGCTCCAGCGCTCCGGGGTGATCCGGATGATGGACTTGCCCTGCTTGACCATGGCCGCGCGGTACTCGTCCCAGTCCGGGTGCTCACCGGAGATGTTCCGGAAGTACTCGACGAGCGGTTCCACGGAATCCGGCGCGTCGATCACCTCGGCCGAGCCGTCGACCTGCACCCACGGGCCGTTCCAGTCGTCCGACAGGACGATCACGCTCACCCGCTCGTCCCGCCTGGCGTTACGGGTCTTGGCCCGCTCGGGGTACGTCGAGACGACGATCCGTCCGGCGTCGTCGACACCGCAGGTGAGCGGCGAGCCCTGGGGGCGGCCGTCGGACCGGGTGGTCAGCAGGATCGCCCGGTGCCGGGGCCGCACGAAGTCCAGCAGCTCGGCGAGCTCCACAGCGGTGTTGGTCGCGATGTTGGGTGCCATACGGTCAAGCCTATGCCTCGGGCGAATCCCCCTGCACGGCCTGGATGTCGAGTTCCACGCGCAGTGTCGTGCCGATCGCGGAGATACCCGCCTGCACCACCTGGTTGTAGTTCATGGCGAAGTCGTCGCGGCGCAGCTCGGCCGTCGCGTGGAAGGCCGCCCGCACCCCGCCCCACGGGTCGGGGCCGGTGCCCAGGTAGCTGAGGTCGAGGTCAACGTCCCGGGCGACGCCGTGCATGGTGAGGACGCCGTGCACCGTCCAGCGGTCGGGACCTGCCGGGGTGAGCGCCCGGGAGCGGTAGGTGATCTCCGGGTACCGTTCCACGTCCAGGAAGTCGGCCGAGCGCAGGTGCTTGTCCCGCATGCCGTTGCCCGTGTCGATGCTGGCCGACGAGATGAAGGCCTCCACGCGGGAGCGCTGGACGTCCTCGGCGATCTCGATCCGGCCGCCGAATTCGGTGAACCGGCCGTGCACGCTCGAGATCCCCAGGTGCTGGGCCACGGCAGCGACCGAGGAGTGGACCGGGTCGAGTGACCAGGTGCCCGGAGGGGGCAGTTCCACGCCGCCCTGCCGCGCCAGCACGACGGTGCCCGCCTCGACGCGGCCGCTGGCCGTGACGAGCGCGGTGGATGCGGCGGGGGCGTACCCGACGGCCGTCACGATCACCGTGTACGCGCCGGCCGGCAGGAGGTCGCCGGTGCGGACGGCTCCGTTCTCGTCGGCGGCGGCCCGGAGCACCTGCGTGCCCGTCATGTCGGTCACCGTCACGACCGCGTGCTGGACGGCCCAGCCGTCCCGCGTGCGTACCTGTGCGCGAAGTCCCATCCCGTGTTCTCTCCTTGCTCGGTCACCCATCGACTCGGTGACTCAATGACTCGGTAACTCAGTGACCCAGTGACTCGGTGACTCAATGAGTCGGGCCCCGGGCGGGAACGGCAGGCCGTCCCCTGCCTGCCGTTCCCACCACGGGGCCCTTTTCCACCGGCGGCCACAGCCTCTCCGCTCGAAGCGCTGTACCGCCAGGGGTCTTGGTGGATCTTCCGTATCCCTACACGCCCGGGTGGGCGAGCTCGATGTCGTGGCCGTCGACGCCGCTGCCGGTCACGGTCAGCGAACCGGCCACCGGCGGGTAGCCGGTCGCGATGACCGAGTACTCGCCCGCGTCGAGGTCGGCGAAGGCGTACACGCCGTCCTCGCCGGTCGTGGAGGTGGCGACCACGTTGCCCGCCGCGTCGATCAGCGTGACGCGGGCGTCGGACAGCGGAGCCCGGCCGGAACCGGCCCGGACGACACCGCGTACCAGGGCGCCGGACTGCAGCGCCGCGTCGACCCGGGTGACGCCCTGGCCGGCGATCTCCACCGGCAGGGCCAGCGGACGGAAGCCGGCGGCCGTGACGGCGACGGTCACGGAGCCGGGGATGAGCTCACCGAAGCTGAACTCTCCCGTGGCGCCGGAGACCCCGGTGGCCAGCACGTCGCCGCGCACGTCGGTCACGACGACCATCGCGCCCTCGACCGGGTCGGCACCCTCGGCGGCCCGTACGGTTCCGGAGAGGCCGCTCGTACCGGCGAGCAGGATGTCGTAGGCCAGCGGCTCGTCCGCGACGACCACGGTGGACGCCTGCGGCTGGAAGCCGTCGGCCGACGCGATCAGGACGTACGAGCCGGAGCCCGGGGCGTCCAGGACGTAGCCGCCGTCGGCCTGGGCCACGGAGCGTCCCAGCTGCCGTCCGCCCAGCGAGATGAGGGTGACGGCCGCCCGGGCGACGGGTACGCCCTCGGCGCCGCGCACCACGCCGCGCACGGGCGTGCCCTGCACGGTCACGGCCGGAGCCTGTGCGGTGTCGGTGCCGGCCGAGGTGTCCCCGGACGTTCCCCCGGCGACGAGCGCGGTGGTCGTGCCGGTGGAGTCGACGGCCTGTGCGGCGGGCGCCGTGGCCATGGCCGGGGCGGTGTCGTTGCCCGCGTTGGTCTTCAGGGCGACCTCCTTGATGAAGATGGTCACGATGAACGCGACGAATGCGGCCGGTGCGGCGAACAGGAAGACGTCGGCGACGCCGTGCCCGTAGGCGACCTCCATGACCGTGCGCAACGGAGCGGGGAGCGAGTCCAGGTCGGGGATGCCCCCGCCGCCCGTACCGCCGTGGCCCAGCGCGGCACCCTGGGGGCCGAGGTCGGCGAGGCCGTCCTTGACGTAGTGGGTGACACGGTTGCCCAGGACGGCGCCCAGCGCCGAGACGCCGATCGCACCACCGAGCGAACGGAAGAACGTGACGACCGAGCTGGCAGCGCCGAGGTCGGCCGGAGCGACCTGGTTCTGCGTGGCGAGGACCAGGTTCTGCATCATCATGCCGATGCCGAGGCCCATGAGGAGCATGAAGATCGCGATGTGCCAGTACTGGGTGTCGTACCGGATGGTGCCCAGCAGCCCGAGGCCCGCGGTGAGCAGGAAGCCACCGGTGACCAGCCAGGCCTTCCAGCGACCCGTCTTGGTGATGATCTGACCGGAGATCGTCGAGGAGAGGAACAGACCGGCGATCATCGGGATCGTCATGACGCCGGACATCGTCGGCGACTTGTCACGCGCCAGCTGGAAGTACTGGCTGAAGAAGACGGTGCCCGCGAACATCCCGATACCGACGAACAGCGAGGCCACCGAGGCCAGGGTGATCGTGCGGTTGCGGAAGAGGCGCAGCGGGATGATGGGCTCGCTGGCCTTGGACTCGATGAAGAGGAAGAACGCGATGAGGACGGCGGTACCGCCGAGCATCGTGTAGGTCTGCCAGGAGACCCAGTCGTACTTGTCGCCCGCGAAGGTCACCCAGAGCAGCAGCAGGGAGACGGCGGCGCTGATGAAGAACGCGCCCGACCAGTCGACCTTGACCTGGCGCTTGACCACCGGGAGCTTCAGGGTCTTCTGCAGCACGATCAGGGCGATCACCGCGAACGGCACACCCACGTAGAAGCACCAGCGCCAGCCCATCCAGCTGGTGTCGGTGATGACACCGCCGAGCAGCGGTCCGCCCACGGTGGCGACGGCGAAGACCGCGCCGAGGTAGCCGCTGTAGCGCCCGCGCTCGCGCGGGGAGATCATCGCGGCCATCACGATCTGGGCGAGGGCGGACAGACCGCCGACGCCGACGCCCTGGACGACACGGCAGACGATGAGCATGCCGCTGCTGGTCGACAGGCCGGCCACCACCGACCCGCCGACGTAGATGACCAGGGCTATCTGGACCAGCAGCTTCTTGCTGAACAGGTCGGCGAGCTTGCCCCACAGGGGCGTGGTGGCGGTCATGGCCAGCAGCGAGGCCGTGACGACCCAGGTGTAGGCGCTCTGGCCGCCGCCGAGGTCGGAGATGATCTCGGGCAGGGCGTTGGAGACGACCGTCGACGACAGGATCGCGACGAACATGCCGAGCAGCAGCCCGGTCAGCGCTTCCATGATCTGCCGGTGTGTCATCGGCGTGCCGTCGGGGGTTTCTGATCCCCCGTGCTTGGCGTGGCCGCCCCGCACACCGGTCGGTGTGGTCGTAGCCATGAAAATCCTTGTCTTTGCTTCTGTTACACGGGTGTACGGGTGTACGAGTCGTCGGAGTGCCCGGCGCGGCAGTCGCCGCTGTGGCGTCCGGGGGCGCATCCACCGGAGCCGCGGCAGGAGAAACTGTCGCGCAGCCGGGACAACAACGTGTTGAGCTGTCCGACTTCTTCGTCGGACCAGTCGATGAGGTTGTGGGCGAACATTTCGGTGGTCCGCCGTGTCAGGTCGTCGAGCAGTGCGTCGCCGGCCGGGGTCAGCCGCAGGATGCGGGACCGCTTGTCCGCCGGGTCCGGAAACCGCTCGATCCAGCCGTTGTCCACCACGTGAGCGACATGTCTGCTGGTCACCGACATGTCGACGGCCAGCAGCTCGGCCAGCCGGGTGATCCGCATCTCGCCGTACTTGGCCAGGAGCGTGAGCACCGCGGCCGCGCCGCTCGGGCACTCGGCGGGCAGGATGCGGGCGAGGCCCCGTTTGACGGCTCCGACGGCGCTGAGCTGCCGGGCCAGTTCTTCGTACTGGCTCCGTGCGGCCACCGGCCCTCCAGACATCTCACGGTTCATCTTGTTGCTTAGGGCAACGATAGAAGCTGTTGGTTGCTGCAGGCAAACGAAATGGGGCTTGCATAAGTAAAGGAAGCCAAAAGCCTCCGTAGGCTCCCGGTCAAGCGCCCAGCGCACAGGGGATGACCGGGTACGGGTGTGGCCCTGGGCACAGTCAGGCTCTGGGGGAGAGCGGCGGAAGGAGGGTGCGGGACGCGTGCGGAGGCAGGGGACGGAGCGCGCGGAGACGCCATGAGCGCTTCGGCGGCCGGGTGAAGAGGCGGTGGACATCCCGGACGGGCATCACCCTTCGCGGACCCGGGGGTTGGGCGGAACGGCCGAGTTCGCTAGGGTCCTGGGCCATGGCACACAACCCCCACGCCCCGCAGCCGGGCCCCGAGGGCACTCACGATCCGGCGGGCAGCACCCAGATGTTCCGCGCCTTCGTCGACGAGGGCGAGCCGCAGCGCAGGCAGCAGCCGGCTGCGGCCTCGTCCGGTTCGAGGACCGGGGTGATCGTGGCCGTCGTCGCGGTCCTCGTCGTCCTCGGTGCCGTCGCCTGGCTCGCGCTCGGCTGACCGGACCCCTGTCCGTACCCCCTGTTCCCTGGCGCTGATTCCGGGGCGACGGAGCCCGAGGGCTCGCAGGACCCGCCAGGCATCCGTACAAGGCGTCGTACGGCCTCTTCCGCACCCGCCTCCCGCGTCCGACCGACGGGGGAGGCGGGTGCGTCCCTTTCCGCGGCGGTCCCGGCCTCGGGGTGCGCAGGGCGAGGCGGCCCTGGTGCAGGACGTCGAGCACGTCGAGGATGTGCCCGGTGCCGCGTACGAGGCGGCACATCTCTGAGAGGTGCACGGTGTCGCCCGGCCGCGCGTACGCCAGCAGCTCGCCGAACTTCGGGCGCTGGAGCGGGTGGAGGCGGCCGGAGGTGCCGGACTCCTCCTCGAACGCCATGGGCTCCTTGATCCCGGCCTCGGCCAGGACGAGGTTCTGCCGGGAGGTCGACTGCGAGTCGGTCGAGACCCGCTTGTAGACCAGGTTCGCCACCGAAGGGCATGTACGGAGGATCGGACCCTGTCTGTCGTCACATCCTGTCAGCGATCAGCATCGGATCTGATTGGATTCGCGCCGCCTCGAACCCCCTGATTACACGGGTTCACCGGACGCTTCGGCCGCCTGTCGGCAAACCGTTTGCCGACAGGTGTCACGGGTGAAGGCGTCGCGGATCTTGGGCATTGCGCGTCAGTGTCGAAGTTCCGGCTTCGGGTCAGGCCGGCGGGTCGGGGGTGTATCTGGCGAGCATGGTCTGGACGGCCTCTTCGACGGCGTTGTGGATGTCGGAGGCTGCGGGGTTCCAGCCGGTCAGCAGCATGCGGGGCCACAGGACGTAGTTAGCGATCATGCCGAGGAACTGGTTCGCGGCGCTCTCGGCGTCGGGCACGTCGGCGTTGCCCGCCTCATGCTCGGATTCCAAGTAGTGCTGGACGGAGGCGAAGTAGGGCAGTTTCCGCCGTCTTCGGCCGCTCGGTGTACCGCTTCACCACCGACGGGTCCTCGATGCCGAGCTGCGCGGCCAGGTGCTCGACAACCGGCCAGGGGGCGTCGAGCGGGTCGTCCGGGAGGAATCGGCCGATGTAGCGCACCGTGCACATCTGGAGCGCGAAGCCGAACTGGTGGTGCGTCGAGCGCCGCAGCGCGATCGGATCCCGGTCCACGTCGTCCAGGAAGAGGAACCACTCCAGCTCAGGGCGGGTCGGCTCCTCGGCGAACTCGCCATACGCCTCGCCATACGCTTCGGCCTGCTCATCAGTCAGAAATTCCACCGGCACGAGGCGGACCGTAGCCGGCCCCGGCACCCGACCGGCGATCTTTCCGCGAACCCCAGCGGAGCCCCAGCCGGCGTGTTGGCCGACCATGATCGTTCTCAGCGCCAACGGCTGTACCGATGTTCCCCGAGGCCGGGTCCCTCCCAGGTGGGGCGGCCGCCCCCCCGGGCTCCCGGGACGGCTCGGCCGCCGAGGCGGCGATCAAGGTGCCCCGGCGGCCGGTGGAGCCGTCCGTCCCGCAGGCCGGCACCGCCGGACTGCCTGGTGTGCCCGAGCGGGGGGCGGCGGCTGTCCGCACCCCGGCCGGGCCCACGCGGGTCAGTCGGCGATGAGCCCCTCCCTGAGCTGGGTGAGGGTCCGGGTCAGCAGCCGGGAGACGTGCATCTGCGAGATGCCGACCTCCTCACCGATCTGCGACTGGGTCATGTTGGCGAAGAAGCGCAGCATGATGATCTGCCGCTCGCGCGGGGCGAGTTTGGCCAGCAGCGGCTTCAGGGACTCGCGGTACTCGACGCCTTCCAGCGCCGCGTCCTCGTATCCCAAGCGGTCCGCCAGCGAGCCCTCGCCGCCGTCGTCCTCGGGGGACGGGGAGTCCAGCGAGGAGGCCGTGTAGGCGTTGCCCACGGCGAGGCCGTCGACGACGTCCTCCTCGGAGACCCCGAGAGCCTTGGCCAGCTCCGGCACGGTCGGCGAGCGGTCGAGCTTCTGGGCGAGCTCGTCACTGGTCTTGGTGAGGGCGAGCCGCAGCTCCTGGAGCCGGCGCGGCACCCGCACCGACCAGGAGGTGTCGCGGAAGAAGCGCTTGATCTCCCCGACCACGGTCGGCATCGCGAACGTGGGGAACTCCACGCCCCGTTCGCAGTCGAAGCGGTCGATGGCCTTGATCAGGCCGATCGTCCCGACCTGGACGATGTCCTCCATGGGTTCGTTGCGGCTCCGGAACCGCGCCGCCGCGTACCGCACGAGCGGGAGGTTGAGCTCGATCAGTGTGTCCCGCACATAGGTCCGCTCGGGACTGTCCGTTCCTTCGGGACCCGAGGCGGGGCCCAGCGCGGCGAGCCGCAGGAACAGGGAGCGTGACAGGGTGCGGGTGTCGATGGCTTCCGGCGAGCTGGTGAGCACGGCAGGTGCGGGCACGCTCTTCGTGAGCGTGAGCACCTTCGAGCTGCCCTGTTCTGCGGACATGCCACCCCCTTGAGGTCGCGGACGGTCGCGGTGGCCACGACCATCGGAGGAACGCAGCCTCCACCTGAATACCGGAGGTAGGGCTGCGGCAAACGCGGTTCCAGCAGAATGTCACATGTCGGCAACACGCTGTAGTGACATGTCGACAAGTCAGCGGCGAAACTGCGCTGGAAACAGGGGGTGTACGGCTTTTACACCTCCGGCACCGGCCTGTGAGGGGTCTACCCGTTCCGGCTACGCCTCGATCCTGTTTGCGGATCTCAGACGGGCGAAACTTCGGGCCAGAAGCCTTGACACATGCATCTGGGAGACGCCGAGTTCGGCGCTGATCTGTGACTGCGTCAGGTTGTTGTAGTAGCGCAGCAGCAGGATCCGCTGTTCGCGCTCGGGCAGCTGGACGAGCAGGTGCCTCACGAGGTCGCGGTGTTCGACCCCGGCCAGGGCCGGGTCCTCGTAACCCAGACGGTCCAGCAGGCCTGGCAGCCCGTCACCCTCCTGGGCCGCCTCCAGCGAGGTCGCGTGGTACGAGCGCCCCGCTTCGATGCAGGCCAGGACCTCCTCCTCCGCGATCTTCAGCCGCTCGGCGATCTCGGCGGTCGTCGGCGAGCGACCGTGAGCGGTCGTCAGGTCCTCGGTGGCCCCGGTGACCTGGACCCAGAGTTCGTGCAGCCGCCGCGGCACGTGCACGGTCCGCACGTTGTCCCGGAAGTAGCGCTTGATCTCGCCGACCACGGTCGGCATGGCGAACGTGGGGAACTGGACGCCGCGTTCCGGATCGAACCGGTCGATCGCGTTGATCAGGCCGATGGTGCCGACCTGGACGACGTCCTCCATGGGTTCGTTGCGGCTGCGGAACCGGGCCGCCGCGTACCGCACGAGCGGGAGGTTCGCCTCGATGAGGGCGTTCCGCACCCGGTGGTGCTCGGGGGTGCCGGGCTCGAGGTCCTTGAGGCGCCCGAACAGCACCTGGGTGAGGGCCCTGGTGTCCGCGCCCCTGGTCCTCGCGGGTGTCACGGAGGGATCGGGCGTCTCGGTCTGGATGTCATCGGTCGGGATGTCGTCGGTCGGGACGTCGTCGGTCTGGGCGTTCTGGGGCGGGACTTGAGGCGCTGTACTGGCCGGCACGGTGTCGCCACCCCTTTGCGGTCAACTACGGTCAACTCATCCGTCAAAAGCGGTCATAGCATCACAAGACGTATCCACTATGCGCAAGCACCGCATGGAGTCGTGTTGAGGGCAAAACGGTTTAAACATACGGAAAAGCCCCTCCCTTGTACGGTGAGGGGCGGGTGGACCGGCGGGCCCGAAGGTCAGAAGGGGTAGTCGGCGATCACCCAAGTGGCGAACGCGCGCCACTGGCCGGCGGCCTCCTGATGGGCCGGATGCTCGATGTAGCGCTTCAGGGAGTCCTCGTCGGCGACCGCCGAGTTGATGGCGAAGTCGTAGGCGATCGGCCGATCGGTGATGTTCCAGGCGCACTCCCAGAACTCCAGTTCGGGAATCTTCCCGCCGAGCTCCCGGAAGGCCCGGGCCCCGGCGACGACCCGCGGATCGTCCCGCTCGACGCCGTCGTTCAGCTTGAACAGGACCAGGTGGCGGATCATGAGGGTTCTCCTACTTCACGAGCTCGGACATGAAGTCTCCGACGCCCTGAGCGGCACTCGATATGCCTTCGAACCCTACTTGGACGAGGTCGGCGGCCCGGGCGGGAGACGTGATGATCGTGTACAGCACGAAGACCACAATCAAGTAGAGCGCGATCTTCTTCGCTTGCACCACAGCCTCGCCCCTCCGTTCGATCACCTGCGCAGTCGCGTGATTCTAGCCGCACACATGCTCGTATCCAGGGGCCGTTTCTGATCACTGACGCCCCCTTTAGGGACCAAGGACCCGACGATTCGGGCCCTTTGTCCACGGGCGGGGCTTCTGGTGGGGAGGAGGATGGGAGACGGCCCGCGTCGTGTGTCAGAACCGCACGGGCCGAGGGACAGGACCTCCACGAGGTCCGCGCCGTGGCACTTCCCCCCCGACCACGGTGAGGCCTTCCGGTCCCTGTTCCCACCGGGGGAAGCGGCTTGTCCCCCCGATGCCGCTTCCCCCGACCTCACACCCCGGCCACGGCCCCTTCCGGCCGGTACCTCCACAGCCGCCCAGGAACGCTCGAAAACCGCCCAGGAACGCTCGAAGGGCCCGGCGCATTGCGCCGGGCCCTTCGTTCAGAGCGGTAGCGGAGGGATTTGAACCCTCGGTGAGTTTCCCCACACTCGCTTTCGAGGCGAGCTCCTTCGGCCGCTCGGACACGCTACCGAGAGAGAGCTTAGACCATCCCGGGCCCTGGTTCGAAATCCGATTCCCGGCAGGCCCGCGCGGTGCTCCGGGGGTGGTGTCAGCGGTGGCGGAAGAACGCCGTCAGCTGGGCGGCGCAGGCATCCTCCAGGACGCCGTGGATCACCTCGGGGCGGTGGTTCAGCCTGCGGTCGCGGACGACGTCCCAGAGCGAACCGGCAGCCCCGGCCTTCTCGTCCCGCGCCCCGTAGACCACCCGGCCGACCCGGGACTGCACGAGTGCCCCCGCGCACATGGTGCAGGGCTCCAGGGTCACCACCAGCGTGCAGCCGGTCAGCCGCCAGGCGCCGAGGGCGGTGGCGGCGCGGCGCAGGGCGAGCACCTCGGCGTGCGCGGTCGGGTCGCCGGCCGCCTCGCGTTCGTTGTGACCCCTGGCGAGCAGGGTGCCGTCCGGGCCCAGCACGACGGCGCCGACCGGCACATCGCCGGCCAGCGCCGCCTGCGCGGCCTCTTCGAGGGCCTGGCGCATGGGTGCCTGCCACGGGTCCCGTACGGGATCGGTGGGAGGGGTTGTGTGGGGTGGGGGTGGTGGTGCGGTCACCCGCGGACCCTAGCGGACGGTCTCCAGGACATCGGAGGCGCCGAGGGCGTCCGCGATCTCCATGAGGGCGTC
The DNA here is from genome assembly GCF_030816615.1 of Streptomyces sp. B1I3. Taxonomy (NCBI): domain Bacteria; kingdom Bacillati; phylum Actinomycetota; class Actinomycetes; order Kitasatosporales; family Streptomycetaceae; genus Streptomyces; species Streptomyces sp. B1I3. The sequence goes on along the minus strand of NZ_JAUSYD010000001.1, from coordinate 3,876,384 downwards.
GGTGCGCAGGGTCAGCAGGTCCTTCTCGGACAGGCCGAGGTCGGCCAGGAGCCCGAGATCACCGAGCGGCCCCGCCGGTACGGCGTCGGGGTCGTGGTCCGGATCGAGGTCGGGGACGGCGGCGTCGGCCGGGTCGGCGCCGTCCTTGGTCACGTCAGGGTCGCCGTCCTCCGTACCGTCGAGGTCGACGAGCTCCTCGAGTGCGGCGATCTCGTCATCGGCCCCGGGTTCGCGGCCGAGCAGTTCGTCGGTGAGCAGGATCTCCCCGTACGAGGAGCGGGCGGCGGCGGACGCGTCCGAGACGTAGATACGGGGGTCCTCCTCACCGTCCACCCGGACGACGCCGAACCAGGCGTCCTCCTGCTCGATGTAGACCAGGACCGTGTCCTCGTCCACCGAGGCCTCACGGGCCAGATCCGTCAGGTCGGACAGGGTTTCCACATCGTCGAGCTCTGTATCGCTCGCTTCCCACCCGTCTTCGGTGCGCGCGAGCAGTGCGGCGAAGTACACCGTGACTCTCCCACTGGTCATAGGCGAATCGGTCCGACGGGAGGGCAGACGGTCATCCGGCTGCTCTGGGCCCCGCCCAATCGGCATCGTGGCAGAAACGAGCGCGTTGCGAGACCTCTTCGGCCGTTGCGTCGGCCATCAGTTCCGGGAGCGCCCGGTCGGCGGCAGCTCCCGTGCAGTACTCCGCAGGTGCTTCGCGGGACCGGCGGGCGGTGGTCACCAGCGGAATGTGCGCATCCGCATCTGTTGGCGCATACGGGCGGCACGGGCGCGGCGCGGCTGGACCCGGTCGCGGAGCTGCTTCGCCTCGTGGAGCTCCCGGAGGAACTGAGCCCGGCGCCTCCGGCGCGCCGCGTCACTCTCCTGCGCGTCCGGCACGCTCTCCCGCGCCTCGGGCACCTCGCGCGCGTCGCGTCGCGTCCGTGCCTGGTTCCGCTGCTCCCCGTCGGGCAATCGACACACCACCCCAAGCCTGGGTCCGTATGCCACCACCTTCCCCCCGAACAGGGGCTTGATGCCAGCGCAGACCGGCGAAGAGCCGGCCCGGGGCCCGGCTACTGTTGACGGCATGCGGATCCACGTCGTCGACCACCCGCTGGTGGCGCACAAACTCACCACGCTGCGCGACAAGCGCACCGACTCCCCGACCTTCCGACGGCTCGCCGACGAGCTGGTCACCCTCCTCGCGTACGAGGCCACCAGGGATGTGCGGACCGAGCAGGTCGACATCGAGACCCCGGTGACGCCCACGACCGGTGTGAAGCTGTCGCACCCGCGGCCCCTGGTCGTCCCGATCCTGCGGGCGGGCCTCGGCATGCTGGACGGGATGGTGCGGCTCCTGCCGACGGCGGAGGTCGGCTTCCTGGGCATGATCCGCAACGAGGAGACGCTCCAGGCGGAGACGTACGCGACGCGGATGCCCGAGGACCTCTCAGGCCGGCAGGTCTACGTCCTGGACCCGATGCTGGCCACCGGCGGCACGCTCGTCGCGGCCATCCGCGAGCTGATCAAGCGCGGTGCGGACGATGTCACCGCGGTCGTGCTGCTGGCGGCGCCCGAGGGCGTCGAGGTCATGGAGCGCGAGCTGGCGGGCACGCCGGTCACGGTGGTCACCGCATCGGTCGACGAGCGGCTCAACGAGAACGGCTACATCGTGCCGGGCCTCGGGGACGCCGGCGACCGGATGTACGGCACCGTCGACTGACGCCCCCGGGCGGCGTGTTCAGGAGCAGGTGGACGGCGCCGGGGCCGGCTTCGTCAGTGCCGTGAGTGCGGAGGCCGCCGCCGCGGGCGTGCTGAACGCCTTGAACTTCGTACCGATGATCAGATCGACGTCCGCCGTCCTGCGGGCGTCGGTCTTCTGCACGGCCCCCGGCAGCTGGGTCGCCAGCACGGGGAACGAACCGTTCGTCGCCGCCGGGGCGCCGAGCAGCAGCCCGGTGCCGGGCACCTTCTTGTCGTACGCGGCCGGCGCGTTGGCCACCTTGCCGATGGCGAAGCCGCGCTTCTCGAGCTCGTCCGCCGCTGCCTTGGCGAGCCCGCTGCGGGGTGTCGCGTTGTAGATGTTGACCTTGATGGCGGCGGGCTTCGGCAGCGTTTTCGCGGGTGCCGCCGCCTTCGGTGTGGGGCAGGCCTTGGGGGCGTCCGCGGCGCTCGCCTGCTTGCCGCTCCCGGTGAACACGTCGACGATCTGGAGCGTGCCCCATCCGGCCAGGCCGAGGGCCACCACGGCGGCGGCCGCCGAGAGAACCAGTTTGCGGCGGTTCCGGGGGCGACGCATGCGCGGGTACGTGTTGCCCGTGACGCGGTACTTTCCGCCCATGCCGGGAGGGGTCAGCATGCTCATGGCCGCAGCGTAATGCGACCTGGTGATGATGCCTACTTAAACGATCAGCAGATGGCACCCGTACGTGCATAAAAGCACCCGAAAGGCCCGAAATAGGCCACGGGTGGGAGTGGCGCAGGTCAGCCCAGTTCGAGGACGCGGGCGTGCAGCACCTGGCGCTGCTGCAGGGCGGCGCGCACGGCGCGGTGCAGCCCGTCCTCGAGGTACAGGTCGCCCTGCCACTTCACGACGTGCGCGAAGAGGTCGCCGTAGAACGTGGAGTCCTCGGCGAGGAGGGTTTCGAGGTCCAGCTGGCCCTTGGTGGTCACCAGCTGGTCCAGGCGGACCGGACGCGGCGCCACATCCGCCCACTGTCGGGTGCTTTCCCGGCCGTGGTCGGGATATGGCCGCCCATTTCCGATGCGCTTGAAGATCACACGGAAAGCCTACCGGGCGTGGGCCTCCTGGCGCAGCCATGGCACGGGACTGGGATGCCGTTCGTCGCGCCATCACATGGGTGAGAACGGATCGGGGCGCGGGGCCGGGAGATCGCGAAACCGGGCGGGTGCTCCCGGGGGCGTACGCCGCAGACGGCGTGCGGGCGCCGGCGCGCCTGCGGCGTACGGGGGCGTGCCTGAGGACGCCCCTGAGGGCGTGCCTGGCGGCGGGAGGCCCGTTACCCGGTGACGCCGTGCGCGTGGCCCTCGCGCAGCGCGCCGCCTCCGGTCGCGCCGGTGGCGCGGGCCGCGGCCACGGGACGTGACAGGGAGCGGAGGTCGTAGGCGTAGGTGCCGACGGCGTTGGCGATCACGTCGATGTTGGTGTCGAAGTGCGCCATGTCGAGGTTGTCCAGGTCGTCGCAGGCCGCGTGGTAGCAGGGGTCGTACGCGACGCCGGCCGTGCCGCCGAACGTCTCCGCCTCGGCGGCCGTCTTGATGCCCTCGGCGCCCGTGTCCGTGCCGCCGGACGGGATGCCGGCCTCGACGAACGGACCGTAGTCGGAGCGCCCGGTGAAGTCCGTGCCGGTGTGGGGCTTGCCCTTCCGGTCCAGGAACGCGGTGATGTCGCGTTCCAGCTGGGCGGAACCCTCGGGGCCCGGACCCGCGCCCACGCCGTCGGAGTCGTCGCCGTCGAAGACGAACTGGGCGCCGTTGGGCGAGGCGATCATGTCGAAGTTGAGGTAGAGGGCGATCTTGTCCCGCTGCGCCTCGGAGAGCTTGGCGACGTACGCCTCCGAACCCAGCAGGCCGTTCTCCTCCGCCGACCACCAGGCGAAGCGCACCTTGTCGGCGGGTGCCCTGTGCGAGCGCGCCAGCTCCAGGGCGACCTCGAGGAGACCGGCCGAGCCGGACGCGTTGTCGTTGATGCCCGGGCCGTCGGTGACCGAGTCGAGGTGGGCGCCGAACATGACCGTCCTCGCCGCGTCCCCGCCCCGCGTCTCCGCGACGACGTTGCGGGTGGTGCGCTCCTCCTGGAGCTCACGTATCTCGAAGGAGACCGTCACCTCGCCCTCGGCCAGGTCGGCGACGAGCTTCTCACCCTCCTCCTGGGTGAGTCCGCCGGTGGGGATCTTCCCCGACGCCGCGTCCCCGAGCGTGCCGGACAGCACGCCCGCGGTGTTGTTGTAGATGACCGCGCCGGCCGCGCCCGCGACGGCGGCGGCCGCCTGCTTCTCGGCGAAGGAGCAGCCGCCACGCTTGATCAGGGCGATCTTGCCGGTGAAGGTGGCGGAGGCGTAGTCGGCCGCTTCGCAGCCGGTGGTGCCGTCGACGGGGACGGCCACGAGCCCTGCCCGGAGGCCGCCCACGGCGGTGGACTTCGTGTAGGTCATCGCCCTGACGGTCACGTCACGGGGCGTCGGCGAGACGACGGAGAGCTTTTCGGCGAGCGTCTCGGTGTAGACGAAGTCGAAGGCCTGGTAGCCGACCTGGTATCCCGCCTTCTGCAGCAGCCGGTAGACGTAGGCGGCGGAGGCGTCGTGGCCGAGCGAGCCCGCCGCGCGGTGTCCGCCGGCCGAGTCGGCTATCGCCTGGAACTGCTGCAGATGCCGGTACGCGTCCTTGGCCGACGCGTTTTTCACCAGCGTCCGGGACAGCTGGGCGGCCTCCTTCGCCGGGTCGTGGGGAGCAGGTCCGTGGTGCGGGGACGCGGCGAGGAGGAGCGGTGTGGCCAGGGCGGTGGCGGCCACGACAGCTGCGGCTCTGCGACGAGTTGCGTGCACAGGAGTCCTTCCGGTGTGAACGGATGTGCAGGAAAGCTAGCGAGCGGGCCGGTGTCTGTGAACCGCCGAGGCCGGTTGTCACCGGTTATGGCTTGTTCGCGATCACTTGGCCCGGCTCGCGGCCTTGGCCGCCGCCTTCGCCCGTTGTTTGTGCGCCCGTACCTCGGCGAGCGACTCCGGGCCCGTGATGTCGGCGACCGAGCGGTGCGAGCCGGCTTCGCCGTACGGACCCGCCGCCTCCCGCCACCCCGTCGGACGCACGCCGAACTGTTTGCCCAGCAGGGCCAGGAAGATCTGGGCCTTCTGGGTGCCGAACCCGGGCAGTGCGCCCAGCCGTTCCAGCAGCTCGGCCCCGGTGGCGGCGTCCGCCCAGACCGCGCTCGCCTCGCCGCCGTACTCCGCCACCAGGAACTGGCAGAGCTGCTGCACCCGCTTGGCCATGGAGCCCGGATAGCGGTGCAGGGCGGGTTTCGTGGTGAAGAGTTCGGTGAAGGCGTCCGGGTCGTACGCGGCGATGTCCCGGGCGTCCAGGTCGTCCGACCCCATCCGCAGGGCCAGCGTGTAGGGGCCGGTGAAGGCCCACTCCATCGGCACCTGCTGGTCCAGCAGCATGCCGACCAGGGCGGCCAGCGGGCTGCGCCCCAGGAGCTCGTCGGCCTGCGGCTGCTGGGCTATGCGCACGGTGGCGTTCCCACCCGTCCTGTTGTCGGTCATACCTTTGATCATCGCGAGGACAACGGGCTTCGGCGACTCCAGGTGGGCCGGGGACGTGAGGCGCGCCCGCCGCCCGGCCCGTCCCTCAGGGCAGCAGCCGGGCCGCACGCATGCGCAGGTACCGGGCCTCCGGGGCGCTGCGCGTGAGGCCCGCCGCCCGCCGGTAGGCGGCGCGCGCCGCCTCGCGGTCCCCGGTCCTCTCCAGAAGGTGGGCCCGTACGGCGTCGAGCCGGTGGTGGCCGGCCAGCCGGCCCTCCAGGGCGTCCACGTCCGCGAGCCCGGCCCGCGGGCCGTGCACCATGGCCACGGCCACCGCCCGGCCGAGCTCCGCCATCGGCTCGGGGGCGCGGCGCACCAGGACGTCGTACAGCGCGAGGATCTGCGGCCAGTCGGTGTCCTCGGCGCGCCGCGCCTCGTCGTGCAGCGCCGCGATCGCCGCCTGCAGCTGGTACGTCCCGGCGGGGCCCTGGGCCAGTGCTTCCCCGACCAGGGCGGTGCCCTCCGCGACGGCCGCGGCGTCCCAGCGGGTGCGGTCCTGTTCGTCGAGCGGGACGATCTCCCCGTGCGGGCCGCTCCGGGCGGCGCTGCGAGCCTCCGTGAGCAGCATGAGTGCCAGAAGTCCGGTCACCCGGCCGTCGCGGGGCAGGAGGCGGCGTACGGAACGGGTCAGGCGGATCGCCTCGCGGGCCAGGTCGGTGCGGTGCAGCGCGCCGCCGGAGGTCGCCGTGTAACCCTCGTTGAAGATCAGGTACAGCACTTGGAGCACGGCGGCGAGCCGCAGCTCGCGATCGGCCGCCCCCGGCTGCCTGAAGGGCACCTCCCTGATCTTCTGCTTGGCCCGGCTGATCTTCTGGGCCGTCGTCGCCTCGGGCAGCAGGAGGGCCCGGGCGATCTCGGCCGTCGTCAGGCCGCCGACTGCCCGCAGGGTGAGAGCGATCTGCGCGGCGGGGGACAGCACGGGGTGGCAGCAGAGGAAGAGCAGGGTGAGCGTGTCGTCCTCGGCCGGTGCCCGGCTCTCCCCGGGCGGCGGGGCCGTGAACGCGTCGCGCGGGGCGAGCTCGGCCGCCCTCTCCTCGCGCCGGTGCCGCGCCGAGTCGCTGCGCAGCTGGTCCGTCAGCCTGCGGGACGCGATCCGGATGAGCCAGCCGCGCGGGTTGTCCGGCAGCCCCTGCACCGGCCACTGCTGAGCGGCGGCCAGCAGTGCCTCCTGCACGGCGTCCTCGGCGGTGTCGAAGTGTCCGTAGCGGCGGACGAGCGCGCCGAGGACCTGCGGCGTGTGGCGGCGCAGCAGGTCCTCGATGTCGTTCCTCGCAGGGTTCACGCGCCACCTCTCACCCGGCGGACTCCCCGACACCCTCGCCCATGATCTGCCGGATGACCACGGGGTGATCGGGGGCGCCCGCGGGCTGCGGGCAGGTCGCGATGCGAGCGGCGATCTCGGTGACCCTCTCCATGCTCTCGCAGTCGAGCACCCAGTACCCGGCCAGCACTTCCTTGGTCTCTCCGTAGGGGCCGTCGGAGATCACCGGCTTGCCGTCCACGCCCGCGCCGACGAAACGGGTCCGCGCGGGCTCGGCCAGTCCGTTGCCGTCCACCAGCTCACCGGACTCGGCGAGGTCGTTGTTGACGCTCTCCATGAAGGCGAACATCGCCCGCATGTCCGTCTCGTTCCAGGCCGGGCTGCTCGGGGAGGCCTTGCCGGCCATCGCCTCGTAGTCCGCCTGGGAGCCCTGCACCATCACCAGGTACTTCATGACGCGCTCCTCGGGTGCTGTGCCGCCCCTTGCGGGCAACTCTCACAGGGGACGTCGGAACCGGGTGCGGGTTCTCGACAACGCGCGGGAACGCTTTCCGAAATCACTCGCCGGCGCCCGTGGTCCCCCGGCCGAGCAGCGACCGCACGGCCGCGCGGTCGACGTTCGTCAGGGCGTGGACGATCTTCGGGGTGAGGAGGACGAGCAGGAGGCCGACGAGCGAGGCGCCGGCGATCTGCCACGGCGAGGAGAGGTGGTACTGGTGGCGGACGCCGTCCGAGGTGTAGTCGAGGACCCGGTAGCCGGGCCGGCCGGCGTACCGGGGGAAGACCCAGGCGTAGACGGGGTAGAGCGCGACCGTCCAGCCGGTGATCAGGAAGGTCAGCGTCACGCAGAAGCTCGCCACCCGCCAGGGGAACATCACGACCTGGAAGAGAAGGGCCTTCCAGCCCGCCGCGTCCGTCAGACGCGCCTGGACGCCCGCCCACCAGCCGGGGCGCTCGGCCCGGGGCAGGGCCGCGGGCCCCGTCGTGTGCAGGTTCAGCTGCGCAGCCGCCCGGCCGCGTTCGAGTGCGCCGAGCCCCCTCGCCGAGGCGAGCAGGAGGGCGAGGACCGGCAGGCCGACCACGGTGAGGGAGAGCCCGGTGCCGAGGGCGAACAGCGTCACGGCCCACACGAAACCGGCGAGGGCGACCGGCAGGGAGACCAGCGCGTAGCCGATCTCCCGGTAGGTGGCTGCGGCGAAGGGGCCGCGCCGGAGAGCCGTGGCGGGTGCGCGCTCGGCCGGCCGGGATGCGGCGGCAGGTGCTGCGGTGGGCCCGAAGGTGCTGGTGGTCATGGCGGCCTCGTCGGAAGAGGGGACGTGTGGACTGACGTGTCCCGGACTCGCGGAACCGCGCGCCAGGAGGCATGGGGGAGCCGGGCCGGTCCGGGGTGGGGATCGCCCCCCTGCCGGGGTGGTGCCGGCCGCCCGGACCGTCGCGCGGGGGCGCCCTGGCCGGGGCCCCGACCGGGCCGGACAGTAGAGTGCGGCAGCGTCATCCCCACGAACTCCGAGGTACCGGCCGTGTCTCCCGCACCATCCGAACCACCGGCGCCCCTGCCCGCGCCGACCGTGGCCGTCGTGGGCATCGGCGCCGACGGATGGGCGGGCCTGCCGGACACCGCACGTTCCGCGCTCCTGGAGGCCGAGGTACTCATCGGTGCGGAACGGCAGTTGGGCCTGCTCCCGCCCGTGTGCGCCGGCCGGCGTGTGCCCTGGCCGTCGCCGCTGCGGCCTGCCGTTCGCCGTCTGCTCACCGCCGACGCCGGGGCCAGGATCGCGGTGCTGGCCAGCGGCGACCCCATGTTCTACGGCATCGGCCGGGCCCTGACCGAGGAGTTGGGCGCCGGGTCGCTGCGTGTGCTGCCCCACCCCTCCTCGGTGTCGTACGCCTGCGCCCGGCTCGGCTGGCCGCTCGAGGACACCGAGACCGTCACCCTGGTCGGCCGCCCCACGGCACGGCTGGCCGCCGCGCTCCACGACGGCCGCCGGCTGCTGGTGCTGAGCGCGGACGGGGCCACGCCCGTCGCCGTGGCGGCCCTGCTGCGGGAGTCCGGCTTCGGGCCCAGCCGGATGCGGGTGCTCGAACAGCTCGGCGGCATGGACGAGGACTGTTTGGACGGCACCGCCGACAGCTGGGCCCACCCGCCGGGGGACCCGCTCAACGTCATCGCGGTGGACTGCCGCAGCACCCCGGACGCCATGCGCCTCGGAGCCGTACCCGGCCTGCCCGACGAGGCGTACGAGAGTGATGGGCAGCTCACCAAACGCCATGTGCGGGCCGCGACGCTCGGCGTGCTCGCGCCCGCGCCCGGGGAACTCCTGTGGGACATCGGCGGAGGTTCCGGATCGATCGCCGTCGAGTGGCTGCGGACCCATCCGTCCTGCCGCGCGCTCACGGTGGAGCGTGACCCGGTGCGCGCCGGGCGCATCACGCGGAACGCGGCCCGGCTCGGTGTCCCCGCCCTGCGGGTGATCACCGGCCGGGCGCCGGATGCCCTGGCCGGACTGCCCGCTCCCGACGCCGTGTTCGTCGGTGGCGGCCTCACCGCGCCGGGACTGCTCGACGCCTGCTGGGACGCGCTGCCGCCGGGCGGCAGGCTCGTCGCCAACACGGTCACGCTGGAGTCCGAGGCACTGCTCGCCGAGTGGTACCGGCGGCTCGGCGGCGACCTGGTGCGGCTGGCGGTGGCCCACGCGGTGCCCGTCGGCGGGTTCACGGGGTGGCGCCAGGCCATGCCCGTCACGCAGTGGTCCGTACGCAAGGCCCCTTCGACCCCCTCAGGAGACAACTGATGACCGTGTACTTCATCGGCGCGGGCCCCGGCGCCGCCGACCTGATCACGGTGCGTGGCGCCCGCGTCCTCGCCGCCAGCCCGGTCTGTCTCTACGCGGGCAGCCTGGTGCCGCGTGAACTGCTCGACGCGTGCCCGCCGGACGCCCGGCTCGTGGACACGGCCCAGCTCGACATCGACCGGATCACCGCCGAGCTGGTGCGCGCGCACGAGGAGGGCCATGACGTCGCCCGGCTGCACTCGGGTGACCCGTCGGTCTTCAGCGCGGTCAACGAGCAGATGCGGCGGCTCGACGAGGCGGGCGTGCCGTACGAAGTGGTGCCGGGGGTGCCCGCCTTCGCCGCTGCCGCGGCGGCCCTCAAGCGCGAGCTGACGGTACCCACGGTCGGGCAGACGGTGATCCTCACCCGGATCGCCCAGCGGGCGACCGCGATGCCGGAGGGCGAGGACCTGGCGACGCTGGGCCGCAGCGGTGCGCTGATCGTGCTGCACCTGGCGGCGCGGTACGTGGACCGGGTGGTCGAGGAGCTGCTGCCGCACTACGGGGCCTACTGTCCGGCCGCCGTGGTGGCCATGGCCTCGCGCCCGGACGAGATCGTCCTGCGCGGGACGCTGGATTCCATCGCGCAGCAGGTGAAGGAGGCCGGGGTGATCCGGACGGCCGTGATCATGGTGGGCCGGACCTTGGGGTCGGACCAGTTCCGCGACAGCCACCTGTACTCCCCGGACCGGGACCGCCACTCCTGCTGAGGCCGGGCGGCCGGGGCGGGCAGGGGTGGCCGCCACCTACGCACCACGCGTCAGGCGTCACCGCGCGGCGCTCCGCCGACCACGCCACGCGTCAGGCGTCACCGCGCGGCGCTCCGCCGACCACGCCACGCGCCAGGCGTCACCGCGCGGCGCTCCGCCCGACCACCGTCCCCGCCCGGTCGATGCAGATCACGTCCACCGTCACCGGCGCACCCCGCAGGACGGACAGCGCCTGGTCCCGTGCGGTCACCGCCACCAGGTCGCCCAGCGGCACCCCGGCCGCCATACACAGGTGCAGCGCCGCCAGACCGGTGTTGGCCACCTCGATCTCCGCGGCCAGCTCCTCGCTCGCCCCGCCCTGCCGCGCCAGCCTCGCCAGGAACGGCCTGTCGACCTGGGAACGGCCCGAATGCAGATCCAGGTGGCCCGCCGCCAGTTTGGACAGCTTGGCGAACCCGCCGCAGATCGTCAGCCGGTCCACGGGATGCCGGCGTACGTACTTCAGCACCGCACCCGCGAAGTCGCCCATGTCCAGCAGGGCGATCTCCGGCAGGCCGTACTCGGAGACGACCGTCTTCTCGGAGGTCGAACCCGTGCACCCCGCCACGTGCCGGTGACCGGCCGCCCGCGCCACGTCCACCCCGCGGCGGATCGAGTCGATCCAGGCCGAGCAGGAGTACGGCACCACCACGCCCGTCGTGCCGAGGATCGAGAGCCCGCCCAGGATGCCTAGGCGGAGGTTCCACGTGAAACGTGCGATCTCCTCGCCGTCGTCCACCGAGACCGTGATCTCGGCATCACCGGTGCCCCCGTGCACGGCCGCCACACGTGCGATGTGGTCCCGCATCATCTGGCGGGGGACGGGGTTGATCGCGGGCTCCCCGACTTCGAGAGGCAGCCCCGGGAGCGTCACCGTCCCCACCCCGGGGCCCGCCCGGAACACCACCCCCGAGCCGGGCGGCAGCAACCGTACGGTGGCGCGCACCAGCGCGCCGTGCGTCACGTCCGGGTCGTCGCCCGCGTCCTTGACCACTCCCGCCGTGGCCCGGCCGCCGGCCAGTTCCTCGACCGCGAGAGCGAAGGCGGGGGTCTGGCCCCGGGGCAGCGTGATGGTCACCGGGTCGGGGAACTCGCCGGTGAGCAGCGCGGTGTACGCGGCCGTGGCTGCCGCCGTCGCGCAGGCGCCGGTCGTCCAGCCCGGTCGCAGACCGGTGTGCTTGAGTTGGGCGTTGCGCCCGCCCTGCGCCTCACTGCTCATGGATGGACCGGTCCCATGCCCTTGCACCTGCTCGTCCTCGGCGGCACGACGGAGGCCCGTCGGCTCGCGGAGCTCCTGGTGGCCGAGGAGTGGATCAGAGTCACCAGCTCGCTCGCCGGACGCGTCGCCCGGCCCCGGCTCCCACCGGGGGAGGTACGCGTCGGGGGATTCGGCGGAGCCGACGGCATGGCCGAGTGGCTCCGTGCGCACCGAGTGGATGCGGTCATCGACGCCACCCATCCTTTCGCCGGGACGATCAGTTTCAACGCGGCCGCGGCCGCCGCCGCAGTCCATGTTCCCCTGCTGGCTCTGCGCCGGCCCGGCTGGGTGCCCTCGGACGGTGACCTGTGGCACGCCACCGGCTCCCTGGCCGGCGCCGCCGAGCTGCTGCCCGGACTGGGCCGGCGGGTCTTCCTCACGACGGGCCGCATGGGGCTGGCGGCGTTCGCCCACCTGGACGCGCTGTGGTTCCTGATGCGATCGGTGGACGCCCCCGATGCCCCGTACCCGGCGCGCATGGAGGTCCTGCTGGACCGGGGCCCGTTCACCCTGGACGGGGAGCGCGCGCTGCTCCGGCGTCACCGCATCGACGTCCTTGTCACGAAGGACAGCGGCGGCGCCGCGACCGCCCCCAAGCTCGCCGCCGCCCGCGAGGCCGCCATCCCGGTGGTCGTGGTGCGCCGGCCACCGGCCCCGGAAGGGGTACCGGTGGCCGGGACCCCGGAGGACGCCGTCGCCTGGCTGCGGGGCGTGACGGGAGCGAACGCCTAGGCAGCCGCCGGGGTCCGGCGGCCGAGGGCGAGCAGGTGCGGCCCGGCCCGCTGCCGCCCGCCGGCCCGCTGTCGCCGGCCGGCCCGCTGTCGCCTGTCGGCCGGCCCCGGATCAGGTCTCCGGGTAGCGGCGCGGCGTCCAGACGATCTGCCGGCCGTCGCCCCGGCGCACCCAGCGGGTCTGCGAGGACCCCACGATCAGGATCGTCCGCATGTCCACCTCCATCGGGTCCAGGTCGGCCAGCCGCACCGTACGCACGCTCTCCGCAGGACCGCCGACATCGCGGCCGAGCACCACGGGGGTGTCCGGCGAGCGGTGTTCCAGCAGGAGGTCACGGGCCTTGCCGACCTGCCACGTCCGGCTGCGCGAGCCCGGGTTGTACAGCGCCATCACGAGGTCGGCCGTGGCCGCCGCGCGCAGCCGCTCGGCGATGACCTCCCACGGCTTGAGCCGGTCCGAGAGGGAGATGGTGGCGTAGTCGTGGCCCAGCGGGGCCCCCGCACGGGCGGCGGCGGCACTGGCCGCCGTCACCCCGGGCAGCACCCGTACGGCGATGTCCGTGTAGGCCTCCTGCGAGGCCACTTCCAGGACGGCCGTCGCCATGGCGAAGACTCCCGGGTCACCCCCGGACACCACCGCCACCCGGCGCCCCCGGCGGGCCAGGTCCAGGGCGAACTCGGCGCGCTCCGACTCGACCTTGTTGTCCGAGCCGTGGCGCTGCTGCCCGGGACGGACCGGCACCCGGTCCAGGTATGTCGTGTAGCCGACCACGTCGTCGGCGGCGGCCAGCGCCCCGCGCGTCTCGGGGGTCAGCCACAGCGGTCCCGCGGGCCCGGTGCCGACCACGACCACTTCGCCGGAGCCGGGGGCCCGCTCGGGCCGGGGGGCGTCGATCCTGCTGGGCAGCACGGCGACCGCGAAGTACGGCACCGAGTCCGCGTCGATGTCCGCGAGGTCGCCGGTCCGCTCGCCCGCCATGGTGGCGCGCTCGACGTACCGTGCCTCGGGCAGCCGCCCTGACGCCTCGAACGCGCGGCGCACGGCGGGGAACGTACGGCCCAGCTTCATCACGACCGCCGAGTCGGTGGCCGCCAGACGGGCTGTCAGCTCCTCCTCGGGAAGCGTGCCGGGCAGGATCGTCAGCACCTCCTCGGCCTCGACGAGCGGGGTGCCGAGGCGGGCGGCGGCGGCGCTTACCGAGGTGACGCCGGGGATGACCTCGGTGTCGTACCGGTCCGCGAGCCGCTTGTGCATGTGCTGGTACGAGCCGTAGAAGAGCGGGTCGCCCTCGGCGAGCACGGCGACGGTGCGTCCGGCGTCGAGGTGCGCCGCGAGGCGGGCGGCGGCCTCGGCGTAGAACTCGTCCAGCGCGCCCCGGTAGCCCCCCGGATGGTCCGTGGTCTCCGTCGTGACGGGGTAGACCAGCGCTTCTTCGATGTGGTCGGCGCGCAGGTACTGCGCCGCGATGGAGCGGGCGATCGAGCGGCCGTGCCGGGCGGAGTGGTACGCGACGACGTCGGCCTCGCCGATGACCTGCACGGCCCGCACCGTCATCAGGGACGGGTCGCCCGGGCCGAGCCCGACCCCGTACAGCCGGCCGGTGCGGGGGCCGCCCGTGTCTCCGGCGTTCCCCGTGCCGCCGGTCTGCTGCTGCTCGGGCACGCTCACTCCTCCTCGCTGGCGATCGCGTTGAGGGCGGCGGCCGCGATGGCGCTGCCACCGCGCCTGCCCCGCACCACGAGGTGCTCCAGGCCGGACGGGTGGGCGGCCAGGGCCTCCTTGGACTCGGCGGCCCCGATGAAGCCGACCGGCACGCCGATGACGGCCGCGGGGCGCGGCGCGCCCGCCTCGATCATCTCCAGCAGCCGGAACAGCGCGGTGGGGGCGTTGCCGACGGCGACGACCGCACCCTCCATCCGGTCCCGCCACAGCTCGAGGGCGGCGGCGCTGCGCGTGGTGCCGAGCTCCGCGGCCAGCTCGGGGACGGCGGGGTCCGACAGGGTGCAGATCACCTCGTTGTCCGCCGGCAGCCGCTTGCGGGTGACCCCGCTGGCGACCATGGCGACGTCGCAGAGGATGGGCGCACCGGACCGCAGCGCCGCGCGGGCGTCGGCCACGGCGTTCGGCGAGAAGGCGAGATCGCGCACGAGGTCGACCATGCCGCAGGCGTGGATCATGCGGACGGCGACCTGGCTCACGTCGGCGGGCAGCCCTGCCAGATCCGCTTCCGCGCGGATGGTGGCGAAGGACTGGCGGTAGATCGCCGGTCCGTCCTTCTCGTACTGATGCACAGTGCTGTCGCTTTCTTCGTCGAACAGGTCGAACAGGTCGTACAGGAGGTGGTCGTGGTGGTCAGGTGTGCGTGCCCCGGGGCGCCGCGGTGTGCGTGCCCCGGGCCGCCGCCACGGCCGCGGCGAGCGCGGCCGGGTCGTCCCGGACCGTGGACGTCGCGGTGGTCCGATCCCCCCGTACATGGGAGATCCGGTGTCCGTCCGGGGTGGCGACCACGTCGATCCACTCCCCGTGCGGATGGCCGCACCGGCGTTCACAGCCGGACCAGTACACAGGGAGCCGCCCGGCCGGCCCGACGGCGGCCCCCGCATCGGCCCGCACGTCGGCCAGTGACTTCGCGCAGCCGGGCTGCCCGACGCAGGCGCCGACACCGGCCCACGGGGAGCCGGGCCCGGTGATCAGTCCGGCCTCCGTGAGGGCGCCGAGCAGGCTGTCCGCGCGGTGGGGAGCGATTCCGGTGACGACGGCTCCGCGCCATGGGGTGAGCCGGAGTCCGCCGGCGCTCGACAGGAGGCGCCACTGCGCCGGGTTCAGCCGTCCCAGCGGTACGCCGACGGACAGCGCGGCCTCGCCGCGGCTGCCCGGGAGGCGTCCGGTAGCCGGGCGCAGAGCTTCGGGAGGGCGGGGGTGGGACCCGGGGGCGACGGCGATGCCGGCCTGCCCGAGCCGTCGCAGCACGTCGTCGGGGAGCGCGGACGCCACCTCACCCGGCAGGTCCTTCGTCCGCCAGGCGCCGGTGTCCCGGGCCGCGTCCAGGAAGGCTCCGGCGGCGAGGAGCGCGGCGCGGGGCGCGTCGGAGGCGGGTACACGCAGGACGGCGTCCGTGTCGCCGACGCGCAGCAGCGCGCTGCCGTCGCCGCGGCCCAGGAGGGCGAGGTCGGCGCCGAGGGCGTCGACATCGCCGCGGCCGTCGTCGAGGGCGAAGAGGAAGCGCCCGGAGAGCGCCGTCAGCCGGTCGCTCGCGCAGAGGAGACGGTCCAGTCCGGTCAGCCACGGTCCGACGTCGGCGGCCCCGAGGCCGTCCAGCCCGGAGAGGGGGGACGCCACCACGTTGCGTACCCGCTCGTGGCGTGCGGAGGGCAGTAGTCCGGCCCGTCCGAGCAGCCCGGCAAGCTCCGCGCCGCAGTCCGCGGGGAGCCCGCGCACCTGCACGTTCCCGCGGGAGGTGAGATGCAACTCACCGTCACCGAATCGCTCGGCGACCTGCCGCAGGGCATCTGCCTGACGGATCGTCAGAATGCCGCCGGGTATGCGGATACGCGCCAGCGCACCGTCGTCCGCCCGGTGCAGACGCAGTGCGCCGGGGCACGCGTCACCGCTGCTCCGGGCGCACGCATCGCCCGGAGACCGGGGTGGAAGGGGGGAGGCGGACATGGCGGCGAGCATACCGACCGTGACCGGAGCGCACCCCTACGGTCACTGTGACGTACGGGACACCGCCCGCGGTCCCGGCAGGGGCGGGGGCCGTCTGGTCAGGACCCCCCACCCGCCGCCTACTATGCCTAGCGGCGGTCCGTTGGGTCCGCCATCGCCATACGGCGACATGGGAGGAAGCCCGGTGAGATTCCGGCGCGGTCCCGCCACTGTGAGCCCGGCCATCCGGCCGTGCGAGTCAGGAACTCCCATCCCCGAGGTCCCGGCCCGGCCAGGACCCCAATCCGACACCGCCCGGGGCGTGGACACCCCGGGGAAGGACTGACGCCGCATGATCCTGCTCCTGTCGACGTCCGACACCGACCTGCTCAGCGCCCGTGCCTCCGGCGGCCCGGTCGGCTTCCGCTACGCGAACCCGTCCCGGCTCTCCGTCGAGGACCTGCCGCAGCTCCTGGAGGGCACGGATCTCGTCGTCGTGCGGCTCCTCGGTGGTGTCCGCGCCTGGCAGGAGGGGCTCGACCACGTCCTCGCCACCGGCCGGCCCGTCGTCGTACTCACCGGTGAACAGGCCCCCGACGCCCAGCTGATGGCCGCCTCCACCGTGCCCATCGGTATCGCGGCCGAGGCGCACGCCTACCTCGCGCACGGCGGTCCGGCCAATCTGGAGCAGCTGGCCCGGTTCCTCTCCGACACGGTGCTGCTCACCGGCCACGGCTTCGAGTCGCCCGCCCCGGCCCCCGCCTGGGGCCCGCTGGAGCGCACGGCCCGGGACGTCACCGGCCCGACCGTCGCGGTGCTCTACTACCGTGCGCACCACATGAGCGGGAACACCGCCTTCGTCGAGGCGCTCTGCACGGCCGTGGAGGACGCGGGCGCCCGCCCCCTCCCGCTGTACGTCGCCTCGCTCCGCACGCCCGAACCCGAACTCATCGACGAACTCCGCGCCGCCGACGCCATCGTGACGACGGTCCTCGCCGCGGGCGGGACGAAACCCGCCACCGCTTCGGCAGGCGGTGACGACGAGTCCTGGGACGCGGGCGCCCTCACCGGCCTGGACGTGCCCGTCCTCCAGGCGCTGTGCCTGACCAGCCCGCGCGCCGCGTGGGAGGAGAACGACGAGGGCGTCTCGCCGCTGGACGCGGCCACCCAGATCGCCGTCCCCGAGTTCGACGGCCGCCTCATCACCGTGCCGTTCTCCTTCAAGGAGATCGACGAGGACGGCCTGCCCGCGTACGTCGCCGACCCCGAGCGGGCCGCCCGGGTCGCCGGAATCGCCGTACGCCACGCACGGCTCCGCCACATCCCGGCCGCCGAGAAGCGGATCGCGCTGGTGCTGTCCGCGTACCCGACCAAGCACTCCCGCATCGGCAACGCGGTCGGCCTCGACACCCCCGCCAGTGCCGTCGCCCTGCTGCGCAGGCTCCGGGCCGAGGGCTACGACTTCGGTCCCGTGGAAGAGATCCCGGGACTGGTCTCCGGGGACGGCGACGAGCTGATCTACGCCCTCATCGAGGCCGGTGGCCACGACCAGGAGTGGCTCACCGAAGAGCAGCTGGCCCGCAACCCGGTCCGCATCCCGGCCGCCGACTACCGCCGCTGGTTCGCCACGCTGCCGGCAGAACTGCGCGAGGCCGTCGAGGAGCACTGGGGGCCAGCCCCCGGCGAGATGTTCCTCGACCGGTCCCGCAACCCGGAGGGCGACATCGTGCTCGCCGCCCTGCGCCGGGGCAACCTGCTGATCCTCATCCAGCCGCCGCGCGGCTTCGGCGAGAACCCGATCGCGATCTACCACGATCCCGATCTGCCGCCCTCGCACCACTACCTGGCCGCCTACCGCTGGATCGCCGCGTCCGCCGACGACAACGGCTTCGGCGCCGACGCGATGATCCACCTCGGCAAGCACGGCAACCTGGAGTGGCTGCCCGGCAAGAACGCCGGCCTGTCCGCCGCCTGCGGACCCGACGCCGCGCTGGGCGACCTGCCGCTTGTCTACCCGTTCCTGGTCAACGACCCGGGCGAGGGCACACAGGCCAAGCGCCGGGTGCACGCCACGCTCGTCGACCACCTCGTACCGCCGATGGCCCGCGCCGACAGCTACGGCGACATCGCCCGCCTCGAACAACTCCTGGACGAGCACGCCCAGATCGCCGCCATGGACCCGGCCAAGCTCCCGGCGGTCCGTGCCCAGATCTGGACCCTCATCCAGGCCGCGAAGCTCGACCACGACCTGGGGCTCGAGGACCGGCCGGAGGACGAGGGCTTCGACGAGTTCATCATGCATCTCGACGGCTGGCTCTGTGAGATCAAGGACGTCCAGATCCGCGACGGGCTGCACGTCCTGGGCAGCGCCCCGGCTGGGAAGGACCGCGTCAACCTGGTCCTCGCCGTCCTGCGCGCCCGCCAGATCTGGGGCGGTACGGCCTCGCTGCCCGGACTGCGCGAGGCGCTCGGCCTGGACGAGTCGGCGGCCACCCGCACCGCCGCCGACGAGACCGAGGAGCAGGCCCGCGCGCTCGTCCAGGCGATGGACGACGCGGAGTGGGACCCCGCCGCCGTCGCCGGCGTGGCAGCGGGGCACCCGCAGGCCGTCGCGGACATCCTCGACTTCGCCGCCCGCGAGGTCGTGCCGCGCCTCGCCGCGACGACCGACGAGCTCGACCACGCGGTCCACGCGCTGAACGGCGGCTTCGTCCCCGCCGGCCCGTCCGGCTCCCCGCTCCGCGGCCTGGTCAACGTCCTGCCGACCGGCCGCAACTTCTACTCCGTCGACCCGAAGGCGGTCCCCTCCCGCCTCGCCTGGGAGACCGGCCAGGCCCTCGCCGACTCGCTCCTGGAGCGCTACCGCGCCGACAACGGCGACTGGCCCACCTCCGTCGGCCTGTCCCTGTGGGGCACGAGCGCGATGCGCACCGCGGGCGACGACATCGCCGAGGCGTTCGCCCTGCTCGGTGTCCGCCCCGTCTGGGACGACGCCTCGCGCCGGGTGACGGGCCTGGAGGCCATCCCGTACGAGGAGCTCGGCCGCCCCCGCATCGACGTCACCCTGCGCATCTCCGGCTTCTTCCGCGACGCGTTCCCGCACACCATCGGCCTGCTGGACGACGCCGTCCGCCTGGCCGCCTCACTCGACGAGCCCGCCGAGCAGAACTTCGTACGCGCCCACACCCAGGCCGACCTGGCCGAGCACGGCGACGAGCGGCGGGCCACCACCCGCATCTTCGGCTCCCGGCCGGGTACGTACGGCGCCGGGCTGCTCCAGCTCATCGACTCCCGCGACTGGCGCACGGACGCCGACCTCGCCGAGGTGTACACGGTGTGGGGCGGCTACGCCTACGGCCGTGAGCTGGACGGGCGCCCGGCCCGGGACGAGATGGAGACCGCGTACAAGCGGATCGAGGTCGCGGCGAAGAACACCGACACCCGCGAGCACGACATCGCGGACTCGGACGACTACTTCCAGTACCACGGCGGCATGGTCGCGACGGTACGAGCGCTGAAGGGAACGGCTCCGCAGGCGTACATCGGCGACTCGACCCGCCCCGAGACGGTCCGCACCCGGACCCTGGTCGAGGAGACGTCCCGCGTCTTCCGCGCCCGGGTGGTCAACCCGAAGTGGATCGAGGCGATGCGCCGCCACGGCTACAAGGGCGCCTTCGAGCTGGCCGCGACGGTCGACTACCTGTTCGGGTACGACGCGACGACGGGCGTGGTCGCCGACTGGATGTACGACAAGCTGACCGAGACGTACGTCCTGGACCCGGTGAACCGCGAGTTCCTCCAGCAGGCCAACCCGTGGGCCCTGCACGGCATCGCCGAGCGCCTCCTGGAGGCCGAGTCCCGCGGCATGTGGGCCAAGCCCGACCCGGCCGTGCTCGAAGCCCTGCGCCAGGTCTTCCTCGAGACGGAGGGTGACCTGGAGGGCGAGGACTGAGCGCCGAGGGGGACGGGCCGCGGCCCGTCCCCCTCACTCCCGTGCGCGGCTGCGCCCCTCAGCCCGCCGACGAACCCCCGGCCCCGCCGAACAGCCTGTACAGCAGGTACAGCACCGCCAACGCCGGGATCACGAAGATGAAGACGGGGAACTCGTAGGTGCCGGACGCCTGGTTGGCGACGTAGAAGCCGTAGCCCGCGAAGAACGCGCCGCCCAGCAGGGCGTAGGCGCGATACTTCGTGGAGAGACCGGGGGCGAAGGCGGCCCCGATCAGGATCAGTCCGGAGATCACGGAGAAGATTTCGTACGCGGTCCATTGCATGGTGGTGTCCTTCCGAGGCGGTCGGGTGGGCGCCGTGGAGCGACGCGTGGTTCAGAAGTCGAAGCCGGTGCCGAAGCCCATGGGCCGATCACAGAGTCCGGCGATCCGGGTGGTGTTCTCCGCGAGGTCCTGACCCGACATCGAGTCGGAGTCGGCGACCTTGTGGAGTCCGTCGGCGTCCTCGGAGAGGTCCGGCGTCCCGTCGTACCGGTCGGCGAGGTCGGCCATCTCCTCGGCCTTGCGGAACAGCGGGTTGCCGATGACGCCGTTGCCCTGCACGAACTGGGCGCTGAGTTCGTCGAAGCCCGTGCACACCTCCTCCTTGCCGACGGGCCCGAAGCTGCCGCAGGCGGCTGTGGTGAGGATCAGCAGAGCGGCGCCGACCGCGCTGAGCGGTGCCGGACGTATGCCTGTCATGAGGGTGGTCCTCTTCCTGCTCAGCGTCGCCACCAGCGCCGGGGAGGGGTCTCCCCGTCGATGCGCAGGTCGCGTCCGGCGATGTTGTTGCGGGGTCCGAGGCGCAGATCGCCGCCCGCGGAGAGCGAGACGCCGCCCCGCGGAGGTGCGTCCCGGGTGTCGTCCACCGGGCTCCGGGGGGCCTCGGCGGCGACCCGGCGGGCCGCGTCCGCGTCCCCGGGGACATGGAGCCAGGCGCGTACCGCCGTCTCCTTGACGCGGACGTCGACCGCGTGGAACGTCTGCGGGGCGATGCCCGGGTAGCCACCGCGGACCACGTCCTCGTGGATGGCCTCGGACACCAGCAGGGCGAGATCGCCGCGGGTCACCCCGATGGCCTTCCGCAGCGGATCGCTGTCGCACAGCCGGAACGTCCGGTTCACGGCGTGACCGCCGATGCCGTGCTCGTCGAAGTGGACGTCACCGGCGTGGACGGCGATCCGCATCCTCAGCAGCGGGTCGTCCCGACGCCGGCGCCCGAGCGCCGCGTCGAGGCGGGGCAGGAACTCGCCGAGCACCACCGACTTGGGGATCTGCTGCGGAATGACCACCAGCAGGCCGTCACCACGGTCCTCGTGCAGGCAGGAGGACCAGACGGACTCGGTGAACGCGGCACGGAACTCGCCGTACATCGCCTCGCGGGTGCGCATCTGGTCGGCGCCGTCCCGTGAGCTGAACCGTTCGATGTCGGCGACCAGGAGGGTGGCGTGCGCGGGCGGGCCCACGGTGGCCGAGCCCTCGGGGGAGAGCGGGAGGGACCGGTCGGCACTCATGACGGGATCGGGATTCCGCCGAGCTTCAGGTTGCCCTCCTGCGCGTCCACGAGCGAGAGGAAGACACCGCCTCCCAGCTTGACCAGCCCGTAGTCGGACGCGCTGAGCTGCCACCGTCCGCCTGACCACTCGAGCGGGATGGTCCCCTGCTTCTCACCGTCCCAGCTCAGCGGCACCTGGGCCTCGGTGGCGCTCGCGGTGGCCTTGCCGATGGAGACGTGGCCGACCTTGTCCCGGTACGCCTGGCTGCGCCCCGCGAACGCGCCGGACAGGCTCTTCTCGCACCCGCCGTCGGTGGGCGCGACAAGCGTGCACCATGCCGCGGCGTCCCCGATCCGTTCCGCGACACGGACCTGTTCGGACGTGTGGAAGGCGCCCGCCGCGCCGGGCTCGCTCACGACGGAGAGGTCGACGCCGCTGTCGGACGTCGCCACCTGGACACCGCCGTACACGGACGCCGCGAGCACGGTGGCGATCGCGGTGAGGGACACCACGGGATGGTTCCTGACGTACTGCTTGACCTTGGTGATGTTGATGTCGCGCCCGGCGATGTTCGCGTTCTTCATCCGTATGTCGCCGTTGGCCTGAAACGAGATGTTGCTATCGCCTCTGACGGTGTGACTGCCCTGTGCACCCGGCTGCTCTGTCACGTGTTTCTCCTGGGCCGCTCCTGCAAGTGCAAGCATCGAAGCAGGTCGATAGCGACCAAAAAGCGTCATCTGAGGCCTAGTTGGCCCGCCTGAGCCCATAGTTACTTCATGACAGTCTTACGTTTCTGGGACATGCTGGACGATTCGGAGAAGTCGGCGCTCATGAGGTTCGGCCGCGGACGCTCCTACCGGGCCGGACAGCGCCTGGTGGCCGAAACCGACGCGGACCGCTGGACGGGGGTCATATCCGAGGGCACGTGCCGTGTCACGGGGGGTCGTGAGGACGGCAGTCGCTCCTATCTCGCGGCGCGAGGGCCGGGCGACATCATCGGTGAGATGGCGGCCGTGCGGGAGGGGCGCCGGACCGCCGAGGTGACGGCGGTGACGCGGGTCCTCGTCCACGTCCTGCCGGCCTCGAAGTTCCAGCAGCTGATGGAGACGCATCCCGGTGTGACGAAGCACCTGCTGACCGTCGCGCTGAACCGGCTCCAGGAGGCGGACCGCGGTCGCACGGAGATCGCCGCGGCCGCGACCGAGGTGCGGCTCAACAGGCTGCTCGCGCGACTGGCCCGCACGGAGGGGGTCGCCGTCCCCGGCTCCGCGGGCGTCATCCTGTACGGGGTCGCCCAGACGGATCTGGCGGAGTGGTGCGGGGTGAGCCGTGCCTCGGTGCAACGGCACCTGAAGCGCCTGTCGGTCCAGGGTTTGCTCCGGACGGGTCCCCGGCAGCGGCAGTTGACCGTCCTGGACCCGGAGGAGCTGGCGACGGCGACAGCGCAGGCGACGGGCGTCTGACGGGGGGCGTCCGGCGAGGGGCGTCTGCCGAGGGGCGCGTCCGACGAGGGGCGCGTCCGACGAGGGGCAGCGGAGGCGGTCGGCGCCGGCCGAGGGCTCGGGGGCCTGGGGGCCGGGGCCCGGGGGCCTGGGGGCCGCCCGAAATCAGTCGCCGACGTGGGCCATCAGGGCGTCGGCGGTGCGGAGCAGGGTGGCGCGGGCGTCACTGCCGTCGAGGTACCCCCCGACCATCGCCCCGTCGCGCGCCAGCAGCAGTGAGGCCGCTGCGGCCTCCGGGGCCGGGTGTCCGGCCGCGCGCAGCAGTCCGGCGAGGGTCTCGCGGAACCAGGCGCGGTGCTCGGCCACCAGCTGACGGACCGGGTGGTCCGGCTCCGGGTATTCGGCTGCCGCGTTGATGAACGGGCAGCCGCGGAAGCCGGGCCCGCACACCTCTGCGGCCAGCCACTCCATCACGGAGGCCACCTGCCCGCGCGGATCGGACGCCGCAGCGGCGGCGCGGTCGATCTCGGCCCGTATGGCTTCGTCCCGCAGCCGCAGATAGGCGAGGACCAGATCTTCCTTCGAGGGGAAGTGCCGGTAGAACGTCGCCTTGGTCACTCCGGCCGCCGCGATCAGCCGGTCCACGCCCACGGAGTGGATGCCGTCCGTGTAGAAGATGCCGGCCGCGGCCGTGACGAGCCGGTCGCGGGCCGCCGAGCGTGAGGCGGGTGCGGGCGGGGTCTGCGCGGACATGGACGTCACGTTAACAGACTGGTCTGTCTCTTTGCCGTCTTGACAACGCATCGGGCCGGCCGCAGGCTATACAAGACAGAACGGTCTGTCTTGCGTGTGGCACGCTCGCCGCGCAGGACCGGCCGCCTGTCCCCCTGTCCCCGTTGTGGCAACGGATCGAAAGAGGTTCATCCCATGAGCGACTTCACCACCAGCGACGGCACACGCATCCACTACAAGGACTGGGGCAGCGGCCGGCCCGTCGTGTTCAGCCACGGCTGGCCCCTGAACGCCGACGCCTGGGACGGCCAGCTGCGGCTGGTGGCGGAGAACGGCTTCCGCGCCATCGCCCATGACCGGCGCGGTCACGGCCGTTCCGACCAGCCCTGGCAGGGCAACGACATGGACACCTACGCCGACGACCTGGCGCAGCTGATCGAACACCTCGGTCTCGAGGACGTCGTCCTCGTGGGCCACTCCACCGGCGGCGGCGAAGTCGCCCGCTACATCGGACGGCACGGCACCGGCCGCGTCGCGAAGGCCGTGCTGCTCGGAGCCGTGCCGCCGCAGATGCTCAGGACCGACAGCAACCCCGAGGGACTGCCCGTCGAGGTCTTCGACGGCATCCGCGAGGGCGTACGGAGCGACCGCTCCGAGTTCTACCGGAACCTGAGCGAGAGCTTCTACGGTGCCAACCGGCCCGGCTCCTCCGTCTCGCAGGGTGAGCGCGACGCGTTCTGGCTCATGAGCATGCAGGCAGGGCTCAAGGCCGCGTACGACTGCGTCGCCCAGTTCTCGGAGACCGACTTCACCCAGGACCTGGAGCGCTTCGAGGGCATCCCCACACTGATCGCCCACGGTGACGACGACCAGATCGTGCCCATCGCCGACTCCGCCCACAAGGCGGCCCGGATCGTCGGTAACGCCACCCTCAAGGTCTACCCGAACGCCCCGCACGGCCTGACCGGCGCGTTCGAGGAGGCATTCAACGCCGACCTGCTCGACTTCATCAAGCAGTAGACGGCCCGCGTACGCCGGGCACGGCGTACAGGGCGCGGTGCGGGGAGGGGCTCTGCGTTGCTGCCTCCCCGCGCCGGGTCCACGCTGGGGGAATGGGTGATCAGCCGAGCCTCTCGCTCCTGGCTTCCGTCCGGCGGGCATACCGCCTGCTGGAAGTCGCGGGTGCCCATGAGGGCGGAGCCCTCGCCGAACAGCTGACGCGGGAGTCGGGCCTGGAGCCGGAGACCGCGAACCACCTCCTGCGCACGCTCACCCAGGACGGGTATCTGCGGAAGCTGGACGACGGCGGGTACGTCATCGGTGACATGCCCAACCGCTTGCGGACCGCGAGCCGCGGGGAGGGCCTGCTCGCCGCCGTCCGGCCCGCCCTCGCGGCCCTCCGGGACGGGATGTCCGCCGCCGCCTACCTGACCTTCTACGAGGACGGCGAGATCCGTGTCGCCGAGATCGTCGACGGGCCGCTGGCTCCCCGTGCCAACCTCTGGGTCGGCTTCGAGGACGCCGGGCACGCCACCGCCCTCGGCAAGTGCGTCCTGCGCGAGCTGAACGAAGAGGCGCGCGGCGAGTACCTCTCCCGGCACTCCCTCGCCGACCTCACCCCTCGTACGATCACCCACCGCGA
The DNA here is from genome assembly GCF_030816615.1 of Streptomyces sp. B1I3. NCBI lineage: Bacteria > Bacillati > Actinomycetota > Actinomycetes > Kitasatosporales > Streptomycetaceae > Streptomyces > Streptomyces sp. B1I3. The sequence goes on along the minus strand of NZ_JAUSYD010000001.1, from coordinate 3,851,298 downwards.
GGAGCTGATACGGCAGCTCGAGGCTTCACTGCCGACCCCCTCCGTCATGGACCGCGAGGAGTACGCCCTCGGCACGGTCTGCATCGCGGTGCCCGTGTTCAACGGGGACACGCTCGGCTCGCTCGGCATCTCCTTCCGGGCCGACAGGATGTACCGGACCAGTCAGGCCCGCGAGATGCTGCTGTCCTCGGCGGGCCGGGTGACGCGCGGTCTGACGCTCAGCTTCTGAGGGCTTCCCGCATCAGGTCCGTGCACCGGCATCCTTCGGCGGATGCCGAAGGATCACGCCCCTAGCGTGGCCCGCATGACCGACATCGAGCAGCTCGCCCCGGACACCCCACCCGTCACAGCGACCCCGGCGGACACCCTGGTGGGGGACACCCCGGCAACGGACACCCCGGCGGGGGACGGACCGGTGACCGACGACCGTGATCCCGCACAGGTCGTCACGGCGATGGTGGACCACGTACTCGCTCTCGCCGCCACATGGACGGCCTGGGACGGATGCCCCGTCCACACCGACGGCCGCGACTACACCCCGCACAAGGCGATCCGCCGGGTGGCCGACCACCTGGTCGACCATCTCGCCGAGCTGGAGGCACGTCTCGCCGGGGAGGAGACGGAGCCCGACCACTGGCGCGCGTCGGCGGTCACGACCCCCGCCGACCTCGCCCCCTTCACCCAGGACGACCTCGAGGAGGCGTGCAGCCGGCTCGTCCGGCTGGCCGGCATCTGGGCCCGGCGCCTCGGCTCCCTGACCGCCGAGCAGCTCGACCACTCGCCCGGCACCGGATGGACGTTCCGGGGCCTCGCCTTCCACGTGGCGGAGTCCGTCTACTACGCCGACGCCCTGGGCGAGCTCGCACCAACCGCACACCGGGGGAGCCAGGCGTGAACGCCTTCGCCGCACTGCACCGCACTGCACCGCACCGGTGCGCCGCTGCTGCTCCCCAACGCGTGGGACCACGCCTCGGCGGCGGCTCTCGCCTCGCACGGCTTCCCGGCCATCGGCACGACGAGCCTCGGCGTCGCAGCCGCGGCCGGCCTGCCGGACGGGTGTGGGGCGACGCGGGACGAGACGCTGCGGCTGGCAGCACGGCTCGGTGCGGGAGGCTTCCTGCTCTCCGTGGACGTCGAGGGCGGTTTCGGCGACGACCCGGCGGGCGTGGCCGAGCTGGCCCGTGAGCTCGCCGTCGCCGGCGCGGTCGGCATCAACATCGAGGACGGCAGGGCGGACGGCGGTCTCGCCCCTGCCGAGCTGCACGCGGCGAAGATATCCGCCGTGAAGGAGGCCGTGCCGTCCCTCTTCGTCAACGCCCGCACCGACACCCACTGGCTCCCCGGCAGCGGTCGCGGGGCGGAGACACTGCGTCGCCTCACGGCCTACCAACAGGCGGGTTGCGACGGCGTGTTCGTACCGGGACTCACCGACCCCGCGCGCATCGCCGAGCTGGTGGGCATGCTCGAAGTGCCTCTCAACATCCTGTACTCACCCGGAGGCCCGACCGTCCCGGAGCTGGCAGCGCTGGGCGTACGGCGGGTGAGCCTCGGGTCGCTCCTCCACCGCCGCGCACTCGCTGCCGCCGTGGCCGCGGCGGTGGACGTCCGCTCCGGCCGGCCGGTGAGCGGGGAGGCCTTCACATACGCGCAGGTGCAGGCGCTCGCCGGGACAGGCATCGAGAGGGATATGCGGATGGCCGGCTCGTCAGGCATGTGGCATTCCTCACAGCGAAAACACAGCTGCTGAAAGCAACTGCACCTTTTCGTCTTTTCTGTCTGCCGTGACGGCGCGGTACCGGGCGGAACGGGTGAAGAATTCGTGCGGGCCGATCGTCGCTCCAGCCATACGATCACCCCAGGTCGCACGTGCGTGTCCCATTCCGCTGCGGCCCCTTCTTCTTTTTCGGACCCTGAAGGGCTCTTGTGAAGATTCGCCGGATTCTTGCCACCGCTGTTGCCGCCGCCGTGACCACTCCCGCACTCCTGCTCTCGGTCACCCCCGCGTTCGCCGACGAAAAGCCGGCAGCGCAGACGCAGGACAAGCCGTCCATCGCGGAGCTGGAGAAGGCCGCGGCCGCAGCACAGACGGCATACGACGACGCCGTAGCGGCGGAGAGCGCCGCCGAGGCGGCACTGGAAGCCACCGATCTCGATACCTTTCCTCTGCGCATAGCCGCCGAGGCTGCCAAGAAGGTTGCGACAGAGGCCGCCGCCGCGAAGACCGCCGCCGACCAGGCGGTTGTCGACGCCCAGGCTGCGATCGACGCCCTTCCGGAGACCGCCACCGAGGAGGAAAAGACCGCAGCGGCGACGAAGCTCGCCGAGGCGCAGACCGCCGCCGCAGCCGCAGGCGAGGCCAAGACCGCCGCCGAAGCCAAGGCCACCGAAGCCGGGACCGCGCTCGACGACGAGCGGGTGAACCTGGCCCGGAAGATCGGCACGGCGCAGAAGGCGGTCAAGCAGGCGCTCGCCGACAAGAACGCCGCCGACGCGGCACTGGCCAAGGCCGTGGAGGAAGAAGCCGAGGAAGGTGAGGGCGACGACGACGATTGCGTCCCCGAGGCCAAGCTCACCACGGTCGTGACGGGCCTGCCGTCCACCGTGGTCGCCGGTACGAAGGTCAACTTCAAGCTCCGGGTGACCAACGGCACCGACAAGACCATGGACGAGGTGCTTCCGTTCGCCTACATCCACGCGACCGACGAGAGCGGCCTCAAGGACATCGACAAGCTGGTCCACCTGCAGTGGTCCAACGGCTCGTCCTCCAAGTGGCAGACCGTCGACAACGAGCACTACATGGACGCCATCAGCCCGCTGAAGGCCCATGCTCACGCCGACATCAAGATGCGCCTCGCGATCGACGCCTCGGCCCCCGCGGGCAACGGCGTCACCTTCGTCGCCGGTGACTACTTCAACGACAACGGCTCCTGCGGCGGGAGCCCGGACCTCGAGGGTTACGAGTTCCTGATCGCCGCCGCGGGCAGCAAGCCCGGCAAGGTCGATGACGCGAAGCCCAGCACGAACAAGCCGAACACCTCGGGCGTCAAGCCGCAGAGCGGCGCCTCGGCCCGCCCGGTGACCGGCAGCCTCGCGGCGACGGGCTCCTCCTCCGCGACCTCGCAGCTCGCCCTCGCGAGCGGTGCGGCCGTGGCGATCGGCGCGGGCGCGCTGTTCGTCGTACGCCGCCGCAAGGTGGGCTCCGACGCCTGACGCACAGGGGGTACCGGCCGGGAATCCCGGTCCACGCCCTGAGCGACCGACGGGCCCGACACCGCACGGTGTCGGGCCCGTCGGCATGAGCGGGGTCGCGGACGGTCCGCTTCGCCCGTCCGGTCGACGGCGCTGCGCCCGGACAGCGCTGCTGTCCGGGCGGTGCCGCTGTCCGGGCGGTGCCGCTGTCCGGACCGGCCCGGGGACGAAGGCCGTGGACAGGCCGGGCCCCGCAGGTTCCCGGGTGCCTCCGCGAGCGGCCCGACGGACGTCCGGCGGGCGGACGGCCGGAAGCGGTCAGGAATCGAGAAGCGCTACCGCAGCACCGCGCATAGCTTCGTTCCATGGCTTCCATCACTTCCGTCATCCTCGAAGCGGCCGACCCCACCGCCGCCCAGCGCTTCTACACCGACGCCTTCGGCCTGGACACCCAGGTGCGCGTACGGGCCGGCGAGACACCGACGACCGGCTTCCGCGGCTTCACGCTGTCGCTCACCGTGTCCCAGCCCGCCACCGTCAACGGCCTCATCGACTCCGCACTCGAGGCGGGCGCCTCGACGGTGAAGCCGGCCAAGAAGTCCTTCTGGGGCTACGGCGGTGTCGTACAGGCCCCGGACGGGGCGCTCTGGAAGATCGCGTCCTCGGCGAAGAAGGACACGGGACCGGCCACCCGGCAGATCGACCAGGTGGTGCTCCTCCTGGGCGTCGAGGACATGGCCGCGAGCAAGCAGTTCTACGTCGGCCGAGGGCTCGTCGTCGGGAAGAGCTACGGCCGCAAGTACACCGAGTTCGCGACGCCGCCGAACTCCGTCAAGCTGGCGCTCTACGGCAGGCGGGCCCTCGCCAAGGACGCCGGCGTCGCTCCCGACGGAACCGGATCGCACCGGCTCGTGATCGAAGGCGACGGCGGGCCCTTCACCGACCCGGACGGCTTCGTCTGGGAGACGGCTTCCCGGTGACATGCGCCCGACCACCCTGGCGGCCCCGCCCCTCGCGCTGACGGGACCGTGTGATCAGTACGACTGGGCAACCCCGGCGCCGCGTGGCACGATCGCACAGGTGACGAGCAGACCCGGCGCGGCGCACCGCCTGAGCGATCTCGCCCGGCTGCGCCGCGTCCGTGACCGGATGGACCGGGAGTACGCGCAGCCGCTGGACGTCGAGGCACTCGCCCGGGGCGCGAACATGTCCGCCGGGCACCTCAGCCGCGCGTTCCGCCTGGCCTACGGCGAGTCGCCGTACAGCTACCTCATGACCCGCCGCATCGAGCGCGCGATGACGCTGCTGCGCCGTGGTGACCTCAGCGTCACCGACGTCTGCTTCGCGGTCGGCTGCTCGTCCCTGGGCACCTTCAGCACGCGTTTCACCGAGCTGGTCGGGATGCCGCCCAGCACCTACCGGCGCCTCGCGGCGCAGGCGACCGAGGGGCTCCCCTCGTGCGTGGCGAAACAGGTGACAAGACCGGTCAGGAATCGAGAAGCGCCCCCCGAGCGTCCGCTTTAGCGAGAATGCCATGGACATCACCATTCACACGAGCGTTCTCCCGCATGACGACCCGGAAGCCACCCTGGCGTTCTACCGCGACACCCTCGGCTTCGAGGTCCGCAACGACGTCGGATCCGGCACGATGCGCTGGATCACCGTCGGCCCGGCCGACCAGCCCAGCACATCCATCCTCCTGGCGCCGCCGGCCGTCGATCCCGGGATCACCGACGACGAGCGCCGCACCGTCGCCGAGATGATGGCCAAGGGCACCTACGGCTGGATCCTGCTGGCCACCAAGAACCTCGACGCCACCTTCGAGCGGCTGCGGGCCGGCGACGCCGAAGTCGTCCAGGAGCCGACCGAGCAGCCGTACGGCGTGCGCGATTGCGTCTTCCGCGATCCCGCCGGCAACCAGATCCGCATCCAGGAACTGCGCTGAGCCGCTGCCGGCGCTGATGGAAGCGCCCCGGCGCGGCAGAGCTGCCCTTGAAGAAGCGGCCGGACGCCGTGGACGCCTTGGTGGCCCTGACGGCGGCCCGACATGGCAGCGCCGTGGTCTTCACGAGCGATCCGGCCGACCTGGATGCCTACCTGAAGGCACTGGACGCCAAGGACGTGCACCTGGTGCGGATCTGAGGTGTCGGCCTGCGGCCGTGTCCCCGGCGCGAGGGCGTGGAGGAACGCAAAAGGCCCCGGCCGGTTTCCCGGTCGGGGCCTTCGACGTATTGCCCGGTGAGAGCAATGGCGGAGGATACGAGATTCGAACTCGTGAGGGGTTGCCCCCAACACGCTTTCCAAATGTTCGTCCGGGGGTTCGGAGAGGGGCGGGGTTGTTCTGACCTGGGACGGAGCCGCGCGTCGGAGGGATGGTGAACGGCACTGGACGGGGGCGAATGAGACCAGGACTGAGACCGGAGCGCCGGGTCATACCTTCTTGACGACGATCGACTCCGGAACCAGCCTCTCCAGATCGTCTACGTCCGAGGTGAAGACGGTGACCTGCCCCTTCTGCCGGCGCGCGATGACGGCGAGTATCGCGTCGATCGCGTACTTGTGGCCGTGCAGCTTGGTATCTGTCAGCAGGCGGCGGGCCTGGCGAGCCTCGTGCTTCCCGATGTCAGCGACTTCAAGCCGGGAGAGTACCCAGTCCCAGCGCTGCTCGGTGGTTCTGCCGTCGTACGCCTCGACCAGCGTCATCGGAGACGTGACCACCTCGGCTTCGCCCCGGGCTGCGAGGTCGAGCCAAGCGATCATCTTCCGGTCGCCGCGTACGGCCAGGGACAGGGCTTCGCAGTCGAGTACGAAGACGCGCAGCGGCCGCTGCCCGGGCTCACCGGACCGCTTCTTCACGCGGCTTCTCCGGCGCCGTGCGTTCCGGTGGCACGTCGACGCTCGTGCTCTGCGTCCAGGTCCTCCAACTCGTCGAACGCTGTGGTGCGCTCTTCGTCGGTGAGGGGGCCGTGTTCCTCCTGCAGCCAGTCCGACAGCTCCCGCAGTCGGTCCCGGTCACGCTTGAAGCGCAGAGCCTCGGCGACGTACGCCGACATCCCCCGTTCTGCCGCCTCCGCGCGGATCTCGTCCAGGAGATCCTCGGGAATCGTCACCGTTACCTTCTTCGTCGCCATATAAGCGACCATACTCCCGGTATGGCACTCCTTACCAGTATGGGCTTGCGACTGCCAGGTCGGCGGTCAGACGGCCGTGGCGGGACGGGGGCTGCCGTGGAAGACCTGACTGGTGTGCCAGGAACGGTGGGCGGCGGTGATGGGACGGACGCCCGGTTGGGGGCCGATGACCGGACGGCCGGCGAGCGTGATGACGTGCTCGCGGGCGGCGGCGCTGTGGCCGACAAAGCTCTGCGAGACCAGGATGCGGTGCCCCTCGCCGAGACCGAGTACGCCTTTGTCGAACAGCCTGTGGTGCAGCGAGCAGAGACACAGTCCGTTCTCGACGTCGTCCGGTCCGCCGAACGCCCACCAGCGCACGTGGGCGGCCTCAAGCCCGACCGGCACCGCCGATCCTGCCGTCGTATCCGCAGAAGGCACACTGGTACTCGTACGCCGTCAGGACCGCTTCCCGCATCCGCCGGTCCCGCTGCCTGCGCGTGGCCGATGTCGGTCCGGTCTCGGCCTCCTCCAGCGCCAGGCCGACGGCTTCGCACAGTTCGCCGTGGAGGGAGGGCGGGAAGTTCAGATCGAGCAGCACCCGTGTCATCCGGCCGAGCAGAGACGGCTCCGTAGTGCGGCCCGTAGCTTCGGGGTCAGCCGCCCAGTGGCGCCGGTTGCGCGCAGCTCCCTGACCCCGGTCCCGGGGCTGCCCGGCCCGCGCTCGGTGCGCACCTCCCACACGCCGTCACTTACCAGGTGATGGAAGGGGTAGGCGGGAGTCGTCCGGTTACCGGGACCGTATTCGGCGAGCAGTGCCCGCAGGTCCTCCTCCACGGCGCTGTACCGCAGCTCGTCATCGGCGTCCTGCTGGAACCGGCTGAGCGCGTACAGGAACAGCAGCGGCTTGTGCGGAGCTCGCGTCCCGCTCCTCGTCCACTGTCTCAACTGCGCGGTGCGCTCGACCCAGTCCATGGTCGGCGATCGTAGTGGCGGCTCGTCGCAGCGCTTGGTCGTGGGGCATCGCCGCAGTGGCCGGCCGAACACCGAGCCACGACGCGGATCCCGGCTACCCAGGCATGACGCCGTGGATGCGGGAGAGGGTGAAGACCCGTTCGTCGTCGCGCAGGTGGCACCACGCATACAAGTAGGGCGGGTCGAGCACGAGCTCGCTGAGGGTACGTACGGTCCGGTTGCCCGAGGCGGCGACGTACTCGACCGTGATGGCTGTGCCGGCGTCGATGGCATGGGCAAGCTGGCGGACATCGCTGTACGCCAGGTTCTTCGCGCATCCGGCGACGATCTCCTCGGTGTCCGTGCCGTAGGGGACCCCGGTGCCGAACGGGTCGGGAGCCGGAAGTATCGGCGGGGCGGCCCGCAGCCTGGCGGCCAGCGTGCTCAGGCCGACTGTCACCGGAGTCACCGTCGGCACGGACCGCCGCCGCTGGCTTGGGAGTGGGGGCGGGGGCGGGACCGGTGCGGCGGCACGTCGGCGCCGGGTCTTTTCGACGCGCACGGTTCCGTCGGCCCTCTCGGCAACGGGGGCGTAGCCGGCGGCCCGAAGCGTGGCGAGGGTCTTGTCGAGTGAGGTTCGGCTGACCAGCACGGTCGGTGCCAGCAAGCGCAGGCCGAGGGCGGCGAGCTTTCTGTGCGTGACGAGTTCGGCGAGGAGAGCGGGTTCTTCGCCGTGGATCACACAGGCAGCGGGGGTGATGCGCACACGGCCGTGAGTGCGTGCGGAGTCGTTGATCAGGTACGACAGCGACTGGGGGAGGGCGCCGACCGCGACGGCGCTCAGGTCTGCCGCGATGGCAACCGCCGTGCGGCCCGTGTCCAGGGCACGGCGAACGGTTGTGGGGCTGAACCGCCACACCGATGCCGTGCCACCGACTTCCTTGTCAGCGACGGTGTCCAGCAGTGCGGCGAGGCGGGCGGACGGTGTGCCGGTGACGACGGCGGTGAGGTCCGCGCCGAAACGGGCTGCCCTGGTGGCCGTCGGCAGCAGCCGCTCACAGGCGGCGGCCAGCGCTTCGGCGTCGTCGGTCCGCAGAGCGGCACCGATGGGGGACAGGGCGCCGCGGGCGACGACCCCGAGCAGTTCCGCTTCCCGGATCGCGGTGGCGAAAGGCGTGGTGTCCTGGGGGAGCTGCTCGGCGAGCGGGCGATGCCAGGCGCCCAGCGCCCCCAGTTCCGCGGGGCTGTGCACTCCCCGGTCCGCCGGGAGCTGTGCCGCGGCGGCGAGGAGCCCCTCCCGGGCCTGTAGACAGCCGCCGCAGGGCGGTGTTCCGGCGAGCGCGGGCAGCGCCTTGCCGTCCTCGCCGCGCGCCTGGGTCGGAGTCAGCGGAAGCGTCCGCCAGGCGTGGAGAAGCGCGGTGAGCTGCTCCGCCGGTTCTCGTTCCGCCCAGGTGTCGTATCCGTCCGTTGCCGCGACCTGGTCGCCGTCCCGGGCCAGCAGCCCGGCGTCGTACGCCGTCTCCAGAACAAGGCGTACGACGATGTCGTCGCACTGTGCCGCCTTGCTGATCCGGGACAACTCACGTGCTCCGACCCCGCCGGACTTCAGCAGGACCGGCGGAGCCGCGGAGCACGTCGCCAGAACCGACGCGGCATGTGCGGCGAACGCCGTGGCGGCGGCCGCCGCCTCCCGGTCCACTTCCGCCGAGGTGACGGACACCGTCCGCACGACGGGCGGGACGGGCTCGAAGGGGGCGCGCCAGCCGGCTCCGCGCAGTGCGAGCGCCACCTCGGCGGGCATGCGTGTGGATCCGTACCCGGAGTGCCGGTCCTGGACCAGCAGTCCGCGCTCCAGTGCCCAGCGCACACTCGGCTCGGAGTCGGCCGGCGGGGTCCTGAACGTGAGGAAATGCGCCTGTGATTGAGCCTGTTCACCCCGGTGAGAGGCTCGCCGCTCAAGCAGATTCCGGGTGGACGAAGGTGCCGAAGCGATCACCGCGGCCACCCGCTCCGGATCGCTGTGGTGTTCCAGGAGGGCCGTCAGCCGATGCTTCTTGGTGGTGCCGGGTGACGGGATGCCCAGGGCCACCAGCATGCGGCGCAGTTCCTCGGAGGTCGTGTCCGCCAGTAGCCGGGTGAGCGGGGCGTCCAGCCCCAGCGGCGAGTCCCACGCCTGCGGCAACGGCGCCGCCATGCGCAGCAGCCCTTCGCCGTCCGTCCAGACGAGTGCGCGGTCGGCCAGCACCTCCAAGGCCGCGCCCAGCCCGCGAGCGCTCTCCGTTCCGGTCACATCCACCAGATCGGCCAGGGCGGCACATGGAACGGGCCCCAATGCCGCCAGTGTCTCGGCTACCTGCAGGTGTGGCAGCGCGAGTCCGGTCAACACCGGGGCCACCGACGCCGGGCGCTGAAGGCGGTCCGCGAGTTCGCCGAACGAGCGTGGTTCTGGCGGGGACACGGCATCCGGGCGAGCTGCCAGGACCCGCTCAAGCCGGTCGACTTCCAGATCACTCAGCCACGCGGCCAGAGTTGATCCACTGGGCTTGCCGATGGGGACACCTCACAAAGACGGGTACCGGTGGTCTCCGACCGGAATCGGTCCTGCACAGACCCAGAATGGCGGATCGCGGGGGACGCTTGCGTCCTGAGTCGGCAGAAACCCGCTTCTGAGTGAAGGCGATGTCCTGTGACTCGACCTGGCGACGGCAAGTCGGCGGAATGAAATGTCTCTTATATCCGAAATAAATGAGACCAGAACTGAGACCACCAACGTCGAAGGCCCCCGCAGCGAGCTGCGGGGGCCTTCGACGTATTGCCCGGTGAGAGCAATGGCGGAGGATACGAGATTCGAACTCGTGAGGGGTTGCCCCCAACACGCTTTCCAAATGTTCGTACGGCTGTCCGGCGGAGGTGTACCCGTCCTGACCTGCGGCGGAGCGTCCAGGGTGGCCCTGTCCGGACGGGCCCGGACAGGGGCGAATGAGACCAGAACTGAGACCAGGCGGGGCGCGAGCCGGGCGCCCACGCGCTCCACGCCGTCAGTCGGCGCTCAGAACCGTCGCCACCGCCTGGAACCACGCTCCGTACGAGAACGGCTCGGGCGGGTTGACCTCCATGCCGAGTTTCGCGGCGGCCACGGCGTAGTCGCCCTCGTCCAGCGGGAGGGCGATCAGTTCGTGGAGCTCACCGACGAGGCGGGCGACGAGCTGGGGGTCGGTGGTGGCGGCGTAGTCCGCGACCGCGGCCTCGTGGTCGGGGAACTCGTCGACGATGTCCTGCGAGAACCAGCCGCCCAGCAGCTGCGCGGTCTCCGGGAACCGTGCGTGCCACTCCCAGTGCGTCTGCGGGTTCGTGGGCGGCGGCACCTCGCCGTCCTCGATGCTCTGCTTGAGGTGGTCGGCGAGCAGGAGCAGCCAGTCGCCGATCGCGGACTGGGGGATCCCCACGTCGGGGACCGCGTAGAACTCCCCGAGGTCGATCCGCAGGCGTCCCGGGGGGTTGCGGCTGTATTCGCGCAGCTGCCGCTCCGCCTCCGCGATGGCCCAGGGCCGGGTGTGCCAGGTGTGGCGCAGATAGGCGTCCAGGGCTCGGCTGCGCCGCTCGGCGGTGTCGTCGGCGCTCTGGCCGAGGTAGGCGCGAAGGACCTGATCGAGCTCGCCGTAGCGGCGGTCGTGCTCAAGGGGCTTCATGGACACGGTCGCACTGCCTCTACGGGTAGAACGGGACGGTGGTCTGTACGACGAACCCGTACGGGCTGTCAGGCTCCCGCCGCAGGACGACGCGGGCGGCCCGGACGTCGAGCGGCTCCTGCCCGGCGAGCAGCATCGCCTCCAGCAGCACCCGCCCGACGGGCTCCTCCCGGGACGGCCAGGCGGCCTCGATGGTGAGGCGGGCCCGCGTCCCCTGGGCGAGCCAGCGGTGGATGACCTGCTCGTTGGCGGTCACCACCTGCTGGGTGGCCCACTGGGCGGTCTCCCGGTCAGGGTAGGTGGCGGATCGGGTCAGCATCGGATCATTGTCTCAATTCGCGTTGAACGACCAGAAGACCCCGACCTCGTCCGCGGACACCGCGATCAGGCCGAGATCCATCATGTAGCCGGTGAAGGGGTGGCCGCCTTCGAGGTCGCCCGCCAGGAAGTCGGGCGCGTCGCAGGTACGGGCGAGGCCGGAGGAGGTCCAGAACGCCGCCTCGGGACCGAAGCGGTCCAGCACGGTCCGGGCGTCCGCGAGCACCGCGTCGCGGTCCTCCCGCGACCGGACCGGGGAGCCCTCGAAGAACCACTCCTGCGAGAGCGAGGCGAGCAGCTCGACGGCGGCGCCGGCCGTGATCGGCCGGAGCCCGGCGCGGAGGTCCTGGGCGGCCGTCACACGGAACGGGTAGCCGGGGCAGCCGGCCTCCCAGCCCTCCTGGAACGTCTCCGAATCCAGGGCGAACCAGCCCCGCGGGTCGGCGACGGACCGCTCCATGACGGCGAGGACGTCCTCGGCCCAGTCCCCGTGCAGCCGCGGACCGCTCCTGGCGAAGACGAAGACGTCCTCCAGGAGCCGTAGCAGCGCAGCGTCCCAGGTGCTTCTGTCGAGGGGGTTCATCAGAGTCCCTACAGGATCGGTCGGGGCGCGGGCATCGACGTGTAAATGATGTACGGCGGATCGAGGCTGGAATCGTACTTGAGGACGGTCTTGACGTAGTTGACGTCGATCGCCTTCGCATTGAGGCCGTGGTCCTTGTAGCCCGTCCCGGGGATCGTGCCCGTGGACCCGTCCTGGTTGGGCGTGGGCTGCTTGGAAACGTAGCTGCCGCTGGCCTCGCCGTTTGGCGTCTTGCTCACGAAGGCCTTGTTCTGGCCGTCCTGCGGGTTGGAGGCGAGCCAGGCGTCGATCTCCGACTGCGTCAACCGCAGGTTCTGCTCGGTGAGCCGCTGCGCGTCCGCGATCGTCTTGAAGCTCGACGAACCGCCGATGGTGGGCCTGCTGTTCTCGGGCCACGAGGCGGCTGGGTTGGACTGGTCGCGCAGGCGCTGCGCGAGCTGCTCGTCGGTCTTGCCGACGTGCTTGTCCAGGGTGTGGCCGCCGCCTAGGTACTCGTTGGCCGCGAGGTCGAAGGCGATGTTGCCGTTCGCACCCGGAACGGTCCACTGCTGCTCGTGTTTGAAGTCGTTGAGCGAACGCGCGCCGAAACCGTGAGCGCGGGCCACGCCGGCCTCGAACTTCGGGGCGCTTCGGTGCGCTTCGTCCAAGACGTCCTGGAGCGCGTTCATGCGTGTCGTGAGGCCGTCCACGATGCCGGTGTACTTGTCCACGATCCGGTTGAGCTTGGCCTTGTCCAGCTTCAGGACCGTGTTGACGTCGAACTTCAGCAGCATTCCGGTGACCCCGCCGACACCGCTGGCCACGCTGGTGACGGCGCCCACGATGTTCTTGAGGCTGGGCTTCTCCTTGGCCTTCTCGATGTCGTCGATGATGCTCGTGGCGGCCTCCCGCATGGCCCGCTTGAGCTCTTGGAAGACGTCGCGGTTCAGCTCGACGGCCGCTTCCGCGTACTCGCGCAGGCAGTCGCTGATCTTGATCGCCACGTCGTTCAGGACGGTCATCACCGGCTGACTGCCCGTGGCCACCTTGGCGCCGTGCGGGCCCGTGGTGTGCGCCCACTGGTAGCCGTGCCGGGACGGACCGGACTGACCCCAGTCCGTCGCGCCCCACAGCGCGCTGCAGAACGTCCGCATGGCGGCTTCCCAGTCGGCCTTCTGGTGGTTGGTGATGGTGCCGATGATCCTCGTCAGCTCTGCTGCCGTGTTGCTCGGGACGACCGAGGCGTTCATCCAGCTGTGGCAGTGCGAGTTGAGGTAGTGCTGCTGCGGGAAGGGGTGTACGTCCGCCACCTTGCCGACACGGAAGACGTGCTTCGCGACGGGCTGCAGGACGTCCCGGACGATCTCCGGTATGCCCTCCATAGCACCGCGGATCAGGTCGTCGCCGCCGTCGTCGTCACCCCATTTGATGTCGGGGACGCTGGCGAACTTGGGGTCCTTGTCGATGACCGTCGGCAGCGGGCGCTGCTCCGGGGCCTGCCCGGGCTTGGGGTGGGCCGCCGCGTCGGCCTTGGTGTAGGCGTTGGCGGTCTCCGTGAAGCCGACGGCGACACCGCCGATGCTGACCACGCTCTTGCCCAGCACCTCCAGCCAGCGGTTGCCAATCTTCTTGTAGGCCTGCGCGAACTGCTCGGCGCTGGTGCCCGCCCCACCGGCGTCCGGGTACTTCTGCAGCTCCTGCACGAGCGTGTTCCCACCACGCATCATGGGATCCTGCTGACCCGCGACCTGGCCGGAGACGGTCCACAGGCTCGACGGCTTGACGTCGATGTTGCCGCCCCCGGCGGGCGGCTGCGCCGGGCCGGGGCCCGGAGTGGGTCCGGCCATCAGGCGCCGCCTCCCCAGCCCTGGAGCACGGACCTGTTCGCCGCAGCGTAGTTGAGGTGGCCCTTGACCACGACCTCGTGCAGCCAGGCCTGTGCGGCCTTGAGGTCCTGGGCCGAGCGGTCCCATTTGTCCAGCTCGTCGATGAAGGCCTGCCGGGCCTCGCCGTCCCAGCTCAGAACGGCCTTCTTGGCACGCTCGTACAACATTTCCAGCTTCTCGTTGAGGTCCTTGAGGATCTCCTCCAGATCCCCCGACAGGCGCTGCAGGGTGGCGAAATCGACAGTTATCCGGTCGTCGTCCGACATAGTGGGGCTGTTCCTCGCTGCTCTCAGATGTCCTGCAAACGGCTGTGCGGGGCGGGCGGCTGGTCCGGCACGGTCAGCTCCCCGGCGGACGCCGACACGTCCTCCTGGCTCTGGACGCGCCTGAACGCGGCCAGCACCTCCAGCTCCTGGGCTGTGAACCCGTCACGGGAGGCCCTGGTCGCCCGTTCGAGGAGGGAGAGCACCTGCCGGATACGCACGGCGTCCTCGGCGGCTCCCCGGTGCAGGGCGCGGTACGCCGCGGCCGTGGGCCCCTGCCAGCCCGCCGCGATGCTGTCGACCACCCGGTCCATGTCGCGGATCTGCCGCTCCAGATGACCCTGCATCTGATCGAGGTCGTCCGCGAGGTTCGTGAGGTTGTCCTCCGAAACATTGAGATCGCCGTCCGTCATGTCCACCCCTCTTCGGCGCCGCCGCACCGCATACGTACGTATGCCTGAAAGTTTCGCAGGTCAGCAAGGCGGTCACATGAGTGCGCGCACTCATGTTCCAGCTTCTCCCCGGGAATTGACTGGATCTATGCCTCCGGACACCGCGCCCCCGTGCGTTCTTCGCGCCACTCGTCTCCACCCTGCTGAGACTGTTGCTCGCGGCCGTCACGTTCTTCTTCGTCGGGCCGTCCCCGATGGCCTGAGGATCGTGTCGGCGCCGGCCCGCTTGATGCCCAGCAGCGTCTCCCGGATGACCCGGTCCCGCTCGATCCAACCCTTCTCCGCCGCGGCCTCAATCACCGCCAACTCACCGCTGATCTGGTACGCCGCCACGGGGACGTCCATCGCCTGCTCTACTCGGTACAGGATCGAGGTAGGGCCCGGTTGGCTTGGTCATCACTGTGTCGACGCCCTCCTCCACGCCGAGGGCAAGCTCCCGCAGGGACTCCCGCGCGTACGCCGGGCCTCCTGGTTGGCCTTGCGGTCGCCCTGGAGGGCGGAGGTGATGGCCCCGCGGAAGGGCCCGTAGAAGACCGACGAGCACTCTGCGGTGTACGCGAGGACGGATCCGTCCTTGTGCCCGGCCTCGGCCAGTGCGTCACGGATGACACCGACCTGGCCGGGGCGGTTGTAAAATGTCCGAAATAAATGAGACCAAAACCGAGACCAGGGCATGCCGAAGAGCCGGACCGCGATCAGCGGCCCGGCTCTTCGTTTCGCCTGGTCAGGCGACTGCGGAGGATACGAGATTCGAACTCGTGAGGGGTTGCCCCCAACACGCTTTCCAAATGTTCGTATGGGGGTCCGGATGGGTTCGCGCGCGTCCCGACCTGCGACCCAGTGGTGTTGGATCACTCGGATGGACACTCCTGAACGGCCATGAATGCAACCCCAAATGCAACCCTCCGGGCCCTCGTCTCAGGGTGCGGAGGGGAATCAGATCGACTCGGCTACGTCGGGGGCTGCGAGGGCTGAGGCGGTCGCTGCCGAGCACCACGCCCTCTGCCCAGACGATATCGCCCGAGGTCACCACGAAACCCTCCGTACCTACGCCGCCGATGTGGTCCTGGATCGCCACGTCTGGCACTTCTGGTGGAACTGATGGCACGCGGCCTGGCGCGCCCTCACCGGCCCGACCGATGCGTCACGTCCACTTGTTGGTTTCCGCCTGCCTTAGCACCCGCTCGACAGCCGCCTGGAGTTCGTCGGGCGGATAACCGTGCCTGCGCAGCAGCCGCAGCACACGGGCCACGACGCGGTCTCGGGCCTGGTTCTTCAGCCGCCAGTCGACCGTGGTGACACCCCTGACCTGGACGTACAGCTCACGCGCGAGCCCGGTCAGGACTGCCGTCCCCATCATGTTGGGCACGAGCGGATCGACTACGAGCGCGTCGTAGATGGCGAGTTCGTCCTCGGTCAATTCCAGCTGCTGCGCCCGCGAACGGTCGTCGGACACCTCGTGGGCCAAGGCGACCAGGGACGCCATGACCTCGGAGGCCGTCATAAGGCCGTTGTCGTAGCGGTCCACGGCCTGCCGCGTCCTCGCGGTGAGGGCCTCCTGGCGCACGACATTGTTCGGCTGCGCTTGCTGGATGTGCCTTACCAACGTGCGGCGCAGCGCCTCAACGGCGAGGTGCGGGCGGCGGCTCGCCCGAAGCCGGTCCAGCAGGTTGTCGTCCGGGCGGGAGAAGGCCGCTTCGGCCAAACCGGCGGCGTCGTACAGGTCGGCCGAGCCGCCGGTGTCGTCGGAGGACGCGTCCAGCTTCTCCCGCGCGGTCCGCACGGCCTCGAAGAAGCGGATGTCCGCGAGCAGGTCCCGCACCCCCGTGTCCGTCGGGCAGAGCGAGAAAGCGTCGCGCATGAGGTTTACATGCCGCGTGAACCGGTCGCCGCGTCGGGCCGTTCCCGGCCGCGTGCTGGGATCGGGAGCGGCGAGGTGATCCAATACCGCCGTCACAGCCTCCCGGTACGCGTCCGGGCCGCTGCTGTCGCGAATCTCCCGCCACGGGCAGCCGGCCAGGACGTCCAAGAGCCGCCGGTGGTTGTCCCGTACGGCGCCCACCGCGTACGCGACGTCCGTGACGGGTGCGCCGCCGTCCCCGTCCTGCCGAGTGGCGTCGGCCAGCACCTCGGCGAGTTGGGGGCCTACGCCCTGATAGTCCACGACCAGGCCGGACGGTTTGCCGTCCCACGTGCGGTTCAAGAGAGTGACGGCCTCAAGCAGCGCGGGGCCGCGCATCCGCTGGTCCAGGTAGAGAGTGTGCAGCGGCGGAGCGTCGAAGCCGGTCAGCCACAGCGACCGGACGATGACCAGTTCCAGTTCGTCGTCGGGATCCACGATCCGCCGCTGGATCGTCCTCAGCCCCTCCGGGGTGTGGACGTGGTCCGCGACCTCGGCGGAGTCCCCGATGTGGCCTGTGACGGCCGCCCGGATTCGCCCGTCGGTGTCGGCCAGCAGTCCCGTCCGAGGGTCCCGGCCGCTGGCCCATTCCGGCCGCAGCCGCGCGAGCGCTTCGAACAGCCGCGCCGCCGCAAGCCGCGACGAGGTCACCACCATGCCCTTGCCGGGCCGACCGGTGAGCTTGGCCATCTCGGTGCGCCGCACGTCCCAGTGCGCGAGGATGTCCCGGGCCAGCGCCTCGGTTCGCGCGGGGGAAGCGGCCGGGTCAGCAGCATCGGGAACAAAGCCGACGTCGAAGCCCACGTCCTCGGGCTGAGTCCGGATCGAGCGCGACTCGTAGAAGACAGGCACGGCCGTGCCGTCGTCCACAGCCTCCTCCAGATCGTAGGTGTGGATGGTGTTGCCGAACACGGCGTGCGTGCGGCCGTTCCGGGCGTCCGTCAGGGTGCCCGTGAACGCGATGAAGGTGGCGTTCGGCAGCGCCTCGCGCAGGTTGAGTGCGTGCCGGGCGCTCTGTCCGCGGTGGGCTTCGTCGACCACGACGATGACGTCGCGGCGTGCGGACACCAGCGGATGGCGGGCACCTGCTTCACGTTCCTCGTGGGTGAGGCGGAACTTCTGCACGGTCGCGAAGACGACACCGCTGTGGGCGTCGCGCCGCAGCAACTGCCGCAGCTGCGTACTATCCCGGGCCCATTCGACGCCGCCGCCGATCGCCGCCGGCAGGGTGCAACTGGCGGCGAAGGCTTCGTAGAGCCGGTTGCCGAGGTCGACGCGGTCAGTGAGGACGACGAACAATGGGTGCGGCAGTTCGGGCGCCCGCGCGGCCTTGCCGACGTAGAACAAGATCTCCTGGCTCCGGCCCGCGCCCGGCGCGTGCCGGACGACTCCGGCCCGGCCGTCCGTCGCGACTGCGGTCTCGGTGGCGCGGACCGCCGCGTTGACGGCGAAGAACTGGTGGGGCCTGGCGAGGGTGACGGTGTCCACCGCGCCCGTCCGGCGCGCGGAGTACGACAGGAAGTTGGCCACAAGATCAAGGAGCCGGGCGGGTTCGAAGGCGCCAAGGAGCATCCGCTTCAAGGCGTGCCCGTCCTGCCGCTCCCTCCGGCGCAGCAGCGCACCGTCGGGGCCGGCGTGCCAGGGCGCCATGTGGTCCCAGGCGGTGAACGGGGTGCCCATCCGGGCGGTTGTGCCGTCGGAGACGAGGGTCACCAGGACGTTCGCGAACGTGCATGTCTCCTTCAGATCGCGGCGGTAGCCCTGAACCTGTTCGTACGCGTCGCGGGTGCCGTCCCGACCGCCGGCCTGCTTCAGCTCGACGACCGCGAGTGGCAGGCCGTTGACGTACAGCACGATGTCGAAGACGGCGACGCGGTTCCGGGCGCTGCGGACCTTGACCTGGCGGGCGGCGAGCAGGTCGTTCGCGTACGGGTCGGAAAAGTTGACCGGGCGGACGACCATATGTCGTTGCCTGCCGCCTGCGGCGTCCGGGTACGTGACGCCGACGCCGCTGACCAGCCGCTGGTGGAACCGGTGGCTCTCACGGAGATCGTCCCTGGTGGCCCGCTCCAGCAGTTGGGCGACCGCGTCGTCCACAGACCGCTCGGGCAGGTGCGGGTAGCGCCGCCCGATTGCCTTGCTCAGGTGCGGCCGCAGGACCAGGTCGTCCCAGTCGCTCCGCTCCCCGGAGGACGGCCCGAGCGCGGCCCCATCGATCAGCCGCCAGCCGTACTCGCGAAGCAGTTCGAGGGTGTGCCCTTCCAGCTCCCGCTCGGTCGGCCCTGCGGTGCCCGCGACGCGCTCGTTCATCCGGCCTCTTCCGCCGCGCGGGCAGCGTCCCCGACCTGCAGCCGGCCGGAGACCAGCCCGGGGAGCAGCGTGTCGCGCAGTGCCGCTAGCGTACGGCTCTCGGCAGCGGTCTGTGCCGCGCTGGCGTGCAGGGCGTCCAGCCTCGCGGACAACCCGGCCCGCTCGCCCACGGCCGGAAGGGGAAGGGGCCAGCTGGGCATGTCCCCCAGCGGAAGCCGATCCACGGTGGTGCTGTGGACGCTACGGCGGGCGATCTCGTCCTGGAACACGGGGCTGAGGTAGGCGTGCAGGAGCAGCGCGCCGCCCGTCTCAGGGTTCTTCGCCCGTAGGAGTGCCATCCGGCGGCCCAGGCACGCGCGGACACCGGGCGGCATGAGCGCCGCATGGCCGAGCCGGGTCTCGTACGAGAAGAGCACGTCGTCGGCCCGCGGCCGGACGCGCCGGGTCCAGCTGGCGAAGTCCTCCTCGGACAGGTGGGCGGAGGCGGCCAGGTCCAAGCGGCCGGCGTCCAGACTGCTGATGCTGAGGAACCACGGGCCGGATGCGGTCTTGACCGGTGTGGCGTGCGGCCCGTCGTGCAGCTCCGCGACCTGGCCCAATCGCTGCGGGGGGCCCGCCGGCGCCGCCGCGAACGAGGCGCTGGCCAGCTCAAGGCAGGTTTCGGCCGTGCGCTCGTTGGCGGCGATCTTGTCGTCCAGTGCCCCGAGGACCTCGGCGACGGCTCGCTGCTCCGGCAGCGGCCGGGCGGGGACCGGGAGATCGCCGAGGATGTCCGGGGTGACGTGCGGGACCCTTGTGGTCACGGCACGCGAACGGATCAGCGCCACCATGCCCGGGTCCGAGAGGCAGTAGTAGAGGAACCTGACGTCCGCCCGGTCCGGGTCCACCCGTATCCGAGCCTGGGCCGGTGACAGGAGGTACCGGTCATGGATCCCGGCGGGCACGATTCCCACTTGGCCGAGCGTACCGCGCTGGGTGAGGACGAGGTCGCCCGGAACGGCGAGGTGGCGGGCGAACGCGTCGTCCGCGCGGCCCGCCGGGACGAAGACGAGACCGGCTGACGAGAAGTACCCGCCGCCAGCCAGGTTCTGGCCGCGAATGACCGGGACCCCCTCCGGGACGAAGTCCCGCTTTGCGAGGCGGGAGCCGAGCGGTCCGCCGACAAGGCCGCCCGCCACGGCGAAGTCCTTCAGGGGTCGCGTGCGGACGGCCGTCACGACACTCTCCGCAACTGCGCGTCGACGGCCTTCGCCAGGCGCTCGGACTCGGCGAACTGCTCGCGGAGCAGGGCGGTCAGTCGCGCGACCCTCGCGTCCGGCGGCTCGGCGTCCGGGGCCGCTGCGGGCTCGGCCGTGCCGACGTACCGGCCTGGGGTCAGGACGAAGTCCTGCTCGGCGATGGTGGACAGGGGTACACTCGCGCAGAAGCCCGGCTCGTCCTCGTACGTGTCGGCGCCGGGCTGGCCGCGCCAAGCACGGACCCGGTCTCCGATGCGGACAATCTCCTCGTCGCTCAGCTCTCGCAGGGTGCGGTCCGCCATGAACCCCAGCTCCCGGGCGTCGACGAACAGCACCTCGCCGCCGCGTTCCCGTGCCCATCCGGAGCCCCGCCCCTTGCCGTCGGCGAGGAGCCACACGCACGCCGGGATGGCGGTGGTGCGGAACAACTGGCCTGGTAGCGCGATCACGCAGGCCACCAAGTCCGCTTCGAGCATCGCCCGGCGGATGTCCCCCTCACCGGACTGCCTGCTGCTCATCGACCCGTTGGCGAGCACCACGCCCGCCCGCCCGCCCGGGGCGAGTTTGCTTGCCGTGTGCTGGAGCCACGCGTAGTTCGCGTTGTTGACCGGCGGGGTGCCGTAGACCCAGCGCCGGTCCATCGCCAGAAAGTCGCCACCCCAGTCGGAGAGGTTGAACGGTGGGGCGGCCAAAGCGACCTGTGCTTTGAGGTCCGGGTGCTGGTCGTCGCGGAAGACGTCGGCCGGCCCTGTGCCGAGACCGGCCTCGATCCCGTGGACGGCCAGGTTCATGTGGGCCAGCCGCCACGTGGTGGCGTTCCACTCCTGGCCGTAGAACGCCACGTTCAGCCAGTCGCCGCCGTGAGCTCTGATCGAGTGCGCCGTCTGGACGAACATGCCGCCGGAGCCGCACGCCGGGTCGTACACCCGCTCACCCTCTTGGGGGCCGAGGGTTTCCACCAGCAGCCGGACGACGCTGGCCGGGGTGAAGAACTCACCGCCCCTGCGCCCCTCGGAGGCGGCAAACCGAGCGAGGAAGAACTTGTAGACCTCGCCCACGAGGTCCGGGGCGCCGAGCCCGCTGGCCCGTTCCGGGAACACCACGCGGTCGAGCAGCTCCACGAGGTCGGCCAGGCGCCGCCCGTCCACACTGCTGTCGCCGTAGATCTGCGGGAGAGTCCCGAGTAGGGCCGGGTTGTAGCCCTCGATCGCGCGCATCGCGGAGTCGATCGCCTCACCGATGTCAGCCCCGCCTCCCGTGTCCCGCGCCAGTTCCACGACGCTCTCCCAACGCGCGGCCGGGGGCACGTAGTAGACGCCGGAGCCCGTGTACTCGCGGCGCTCCTCCAGGGTCGCGAGCAGTCCGGCCTCGTCCCATCCGCCTTCCGCGCGCAGCTCGGACTCCAGCTGCCGTCGCCGCTCGGCCATCGCCGCAGACACGTACTTCAGGAAGACCAGGCCCAGCACATAGTGCTTGTAGGCGGCGGCGTCCAAGCTGCCGCGCAGCTTGTCGACGGCGCGCCAGAGGATGTCCCTCATCTCCTCCGGGGACCGCTTCTTCCGTGGCGGCACAGCTGCCTCGCTTCTCTCATGTTCGACTTCGTGCTTCCCCCATCGGGCCACCGGCTACCGGCTCGGCCGCCGCCGCAACGCCAGCGCGCCGTCGGCGACCCCGGCGGCGAGCCGCTCGGCCAGTGTGTCCAGCGCGTCCAGTTGGCGCCGCACCTCGGTGCGATGCCGGTCGATCTCGGTGAGGACGGCCTCCAGTTCGGTGATCTCTCCGGGCGGCAGCTGTGGCAGGTCCATGTCGCGTACGCTGACCCGCCGTACCAGCGACCCGCTGCTGCGCAGCTGGTTCCTGGGCGCGGCCAGCAGTCGGGCCAGCGGGTACGGGCCGATCCACAGGCCGCCGACCGGGCCGCCGGTCGCCCGCTGCTGCTGGTGCTGCGCGTACGCGGTGATCCGCAGGCCCTGCACCGGCGCCAGCAGGACGCAGCCGCCCAGGCCGTCCACATGGGTGCGCACCCCGTGCTCGGCGAGCAGCAGGACGTCGCCGCGCTCGGTCACCGCCGCTTGCGGGTAGTCGGCCAGAGCCTCCGGCGCGATGCGCCGCCGACCGATCGGCAGTGTGCCCAGCATCTCCTCCCGGCCGACGACGACCAGGCCCCCGTCGGCGATGTCCTCGGAGTGGATGCGGTGCCCCGGGAGTAGTTTCAACTGCCCGGCCCGCACGTGCTCGTCGAGCCGGCGGTGCGGCACCGGGCTCTCCCGCTTGGCGATGCCCAGGCCGCCGATCCACTCCCGCAGGGCGGGCAGCGCCGCCGCCGCCTCCCGGCGGGCGTCCAGGGATGCCCCGAAGTGGTCGAGTCCCGGCTCGGGGGAGGCCAGCCGGTGGGCGGGCAGCAGGGACCGGCCGTCTAGCAGCTGCTCCCCGCGCGGGCTCGCGGCCGTCACGGGGATGTCACGGACCTCTTCGGACGCCGGGAGGTCCGCCGTGGTCAGCGCGTCGGTGACACATTCGGCCCAGTGCTGCCCTAGCCCCGTCCGCAGCGCGATCCGGTCGCCGTCCACCAACCGTGTCAGGCCGCGCTCGGCCGGTCCGGCGTCCCGGCGCAGTACCAGCAGGGCGAGTTCCGCACCGGTGCGGAACGGATGGATGCGGCGCGGGAGCTGGACGATGCCAGCCACCGCGTCCTCGATCAGGAGGTGCTCCCGCAGCCGGACGTTCGGGCTGGGAACGCCCGTCCTCTGACGGGCCAGTGTCCACGAGGGCACGACCACGTACGCGGTGCCACCGGGCCCGAGCAGAGCCAATGCCTCGGCGGCCCGGCTCAGCGGCCCGTCCTCGTCCGTCTCGCGCTCGCCCGCCGCAAAGGGGGGGTCGACGACGACGACGTCGGCCGCCGTGAGCCCGTCGGCCCGCAGCGCCGCGACGTCGGCATACAGTTCGACGCCCCGCTCACCGTGCGCCAGCAGGCGGTAGCCCAGCAGTTCACGGCGCAGCGTGTCCGCCTCCATCGCGGTGATCCGGCCGTGCCGGCCACGGTCAAGGGCGAAGAGCAGGTCTCCCGTGCCGGCGTACAGGTTGATCACGGAGGGGCGGGCACATTCGGCCTCACCGGCGGTCTCGCGGCGGCGGACCAGGGCGCCGATCAGCTCCGCCACCACCGCCGGGGTGGCGTCCATGGCCAGGTCGGATTCGAGCCGGCCGGCCAAGCCGAGCACCGCGTCGGCGGCGGCACCCGGCGTCTCCGTGCTGTCCAGCAGCTCATGCACCGCTTGTTCGAGCTGTCCGCTCGCGGCCGGAGCCCGCCGGTTGCCCGCGGCCGTATCGGCGATCAGCGACAGGGCGGACCTGATCAGCGTCTCCGCCGAGATGCCATCGTGTTTCAGCGCGACCAACCGCCGCAACCGGAGAGCCGCCCGGAACCGGTCTCCGTACGTCGGCACATGTCCGTCCTCCCGCTGTTCCGCGTCGGGGACGGGCCGGGTGTCCAGCCACTCGGCGACTTCCTCGGCGTCGAACAGTGGCTTGTTCTCGGTGCCGCCCATTGCGGCCGGAAAGGACGCGTGTCGGCGGCGCCAGTTACTCACGGTGGGGCGGCCCACCCTGGCGAGCTCCTTGATCTCGCCGAGTGTCACCGGTTTGAACCGGGTCCGGTTCGTACGCGTCTGCTGGTTCCCCTGGCTCACAGCCGAATCTCCTCCTCTCCAGACAGCACTCGTTCCTTGCGAGCCAGCACCTGCGGCACTTGGCCGAACTTCTCATGCAGCGCGGCCGTCTCGGGGCTGATGTAGTCCATCAGAGTGAGCGCGGCGGCGAAGCGGTCCTCCAACTCCATGTGAAAGACGCGTTCGTGGTGGGCGACCCGATTCCGCAGCTGCAGAAGCTTCTTCAACTCCTGGTGCAGTTCATTGCGGCGGACGCCGTGCGGCCGAAAGAGGTACTGAAGCGAAGCGTTCCACAGCTGCATCTCGTAGTGGCGCCCTTCGCCTCTGGCGAAGAGTCCGACCCAGAAGCCGAACGACAACTGCGCCACGATGTCGCAGGGAGCGTCCGGTTTGCACATCGCGCGCAGCTTCTCCCGGGCATCGGCGATGTTGCTCTGGCCGACCCGGTGCAGTCGGATGCGCCCCTCGTTCCACCAGTCGTCCCGGCGGTACTTGCCCGCGAGCTGCCGGTGGACGGCGTTGCGGTAGCAGATCTCCAGGTCCCGCAAGATGCTGTGTAAAGCTCGGCTGACCTCGGCGTCCCACGCATACAGGCGCAGTGCCACCGTGGCGTCGCCCCCGCATACCGCGAGGAACGGCTGAAAGCGCTCGGCCGACATGGCCCGTACCAGTTCCTGCTCATCGCTCCGCATCACTGCGCCCCCTGTGTCCGACGCAGATGGCAGATGGCTGTGCTAGATTTTCTGCGTACGCCTTGGAACTTCTGTCACTGCACCTGGTTGCATACAGCCCGAGGCAAGAAGCATGATTTGGCTCCCTGCCCCGAGGTCCGCCCGCAGCGATCAGGCGGACTTCGGGGCATAGCTGTATCCCGGGACACAGCCGCTGAGGCTGGGCGACGTTCACCACTTTGACCAAGGTCCACGCTAGCAGCGGCGCAACCGCTGGTGCGACATTCGCAGATATCCGGGTCCGAGAAGCCCACTTCTCAACAGTAGCTCGTTCCGGGCGGGTCGACCCGTAAGCACCAGCTCTACCGCACAGCCGGGCGAGGGGCTGACAGGGTTATCTCGGCCGCAGCCAGCAGCAAGACGCTTCACCATGCCCCTCCTCTCACATCGAGGAGGCGGGGCTGCGGCCCACGCCCCGCTCGCCAGCTGACCGCGAAGTTCGGCACCGTGCTGGTGATCGTGGACCAAGCCGCCTCTGTCGGAGATCTACCGCCCACCGTCGCCCGCTATGCAGGCTGCAAGGTCGCCTACCCGTCCGGCGTCGCCATGTGCCGGATCGCCGACCCGCTGACGGCCAGGTGATAGTGGACATCGACGGCGTGCTGGTCCCTGCACACTCCGGGAAGCAGGACGCCATCGCGGTCCGGAAGAAGGCCTTCGGCTGTCATCCGCTCGTCGCGTTCGTCGACCATGGCCAGACTGGGTTCGGAGAACCGGTGACTGCCCTGCTGCGGTCCGGCAACGCCGGATCCAACACCGCCGCCGACCACATTGAAGCTGCCACTGGTGCAAGCACGGGTGCCCGGAAGCCTCACCCTGCGGCCGGAAGCTGGGGTACTGCCCGGACAAGGTGCAGGTCCGGCGCAAAACCAAGAACACCAAGTCCCGGGCGGGCCGGCGTGCGGTGCCCCTGTCCGGCCCGCTGGTCTCGATGCTCCGGGCGCATGCCGAGACGCAGGCGCGCGAGCGCAAGGCGGCCGGTGACCTGTGGTCGAGTCGGACTACGTGTTCGCTCAGCCGCTGGGTGGCCCGCTGAGCCCGAACACGGACTACCACGACTGGAAGCGGCTACTCGAAGACGGGGGGGGGTCCGGAACGGTCGGCTGCAAGACACTCGGCACACGGCCGCCACCGTGTGCTCATGCTGCTCGATGTCCCGGCCCGCGTCATCGACCAGATCTGAGGTGGGAGCCGGGTACGTCCGCAAGTATGAGGGCTCGGTATCTGCATGTGTCCGGCGCGATGCTCAAGGACGTGGAGATCAGCAAAACCATCTGGGGCCCTGGAGACACCCACTGTGAACGAAAACCAGGACAACGGGGTCCGAGGACAACGTCGAAGGGCCCCACCGCGGACGGTGGGGCCCTTCGACGTATTGCCCGGTGAGAGCAATGGCGGAGGATACGAGATTCGAACTCGTGAGGGGTTGCCCCCAACACGCTTTCCAAATGTTCGTGTGGGGTTCGGGGAGGTGCGGGAACGTCCTTA
Source organism: Streptomyces sp. B1I3 (assembly GCF_030816615.1). Taxonomy (NCBI): domain Bacteria; kingdom Bacillati; phylum Actinomycetota; class Actinomycetes; order Kitasatosporales; family Streptomycetaceae; genus Streptomyces; species Streptomyces sp. B1I3. The sequence continues at coordinate 3,825,537 of NZ_JAUSYD010000001.1, read as the reverse complement.
CCTGCGGAGCAGCAGAGGCACATGGAGCTTCTGAACGGCGCTGTACGCCGGTGAACGCAACCCAAACTGCAACCCCGGAGCCGCCTCTTGCGCTCGGCTGCTGCCGGCTCGTGTGTACTCGTCGATTGAGTCAGGCAGCCGTGGCGGGGGTGTCGATTGACGTCTCTTCGGTGCGGTACTGATCGAGCAGGCGCAGCATTTCGTCGTAGACGCTGTCCGGGTCGTCAGTCTCAAGGATCAGCCTGGCCATCACGTCGAGAGCATGGTCAATATTGCCCTCGGAGTCCTTCTTGGCCTGTTCGAGCATCTTCAGCTGGCGGGCCGCCTCAGGTCGGGCGTCGGCGAAGGCGGTGGGCAGCATGTCGAGTGCGTCGAGCAGATCCCATTTCTTGGGGATGAAGTACGTCGCCTGCATGGGGTCCTGGCTGACGACCCTCACGACGGGCGTCGTGATTCGCGGCCCTCGGGTGATCTCGACGTCCAGAAGGAGCTTCGAGGCAGCGTGGTACAGGTTCGTCAGAGCGGGGTCGTGGTCTTCGAGGACCACTTCGGAGACACTGATGCCCTCGGAGGAGAGAAGCGCACGAGTGAGCACGGCTGCTGTGCCTACGTCGGCGCGCTTGGGATCGTAGGTGGTGATGAAGCGGTCACCGTCACGACGCAGCAGAAAGGGTTTCGCTTGCCCGGTGTTTCCTCGGTAGATGTGGACCGAGGTAGCGGAAAGGCGTTCGCGGGTCAGGAGCGTCATCCCAGAATCTCCGTTCGTTGCCAGTCCCGGCCGAGGGCGTCACGGTGGTGGTCGATGTGGCCGTGCTGGTGGGTGCACGGCAGACGGTCGTGCCAGGTGTTGTCGGTGTCCGGCTGGCCGTCCGCTCGGTCACCTGTCAGTGCATCGCGGCCCGGGCGTCGCTCCAGACACTCGGACCAAACGATGCTGTTCAGGGCACCGCGCAGCGGGCTGGGTTCGACGTTGCTGTGTCGGCTGGCGATCTCTGCCATGTGCTTGGGGATGAGCTGCAGGACCAGCTGAATCGCGGCCTGCGGGTCGTCAGCCCCCAGGCAGGCGGCGGTCAGGTCGTTGGCCACCTTCGCGATGACCACTTTACCTATCGGCGTCACCTGGCCGTCCTTGACGACGAGGGTATGTGGAGGGAGCGCGTCGAGGTCGATATCGGCGCTGGATACGCGTGTTCCTGGTGGCACCGTCGTGGATTCTTCCGGGGCTATGAAGGGCTTGATCGTTCTTCTCCTCGGTCAGCAGCGGAGATCCCAGCGCCGGCTCCAGGCCGACGCAGGCTGTCCTGCCTTCCTAACGGCCCGCCGAGAGCTAGGGCCAGCTATCTCCACCCGTTCGAGAGATATGGGCCCAAGGGAGCCACACGGCAGTGGGATTTGTGGCACTCTCGGCCGACTGACCGGCAAACCCCTGACCGCCCACGACCCGAAGGACCTTGGAGAGCCCGACCACCGCGCCGGGTCTCCGCCCTGTCCGAAGACCGAAACCGCCTCGACCACCCGCTAGTTACCCCCCAACGACGCCTCATCGCCGCAACCGAAAGGGCGAGCTTATTGCCCGTCGCGGTGCAGGATCGCTGCCTTGGCGGCCCAGGCGAGGATGCTCTGCCCTCGCATGGACAAACTGAGTCGGTTCCAGTGGAAGATCACGTGGTAGCTGAGCACCTGTCGCAGCCCGCGGTTGAGTGTTCCGTCTTGGACGCCATCGGCGAGGGCTAGGCCGACGCTGTGAAACGCGGCGACCCACTCGGCGACGGGTTCCAGCGGACCTCCGGGGCGCAGCAGGACGTCGCTGTCGGCGAGAAGCACCGCAGCTTCCATCTCGTGCAGCTCTCCACCGGCCGGCCGCCCGGCGCCGCGTGCCGGATGGGCCGGAACAAGCTTCTGGACCTGGCCAACAAGACTCGGCACCCGGCGCGCTGGGTCGTATCTCTTGCCCTGGGGCTGCGTCAGGGTGAGGTCCTCGGTCTCAAGTGGACAGACATGGACTTCGAACTTCGGGTCATGACGGTCCACCGCAACCGGCTAGGGCCCCGGTACGAGCACGGCTGCGGCAACCGCTGCGGGCGCAAGCCCGGTTACTGCCCTCAGAAGGTCAACATCCGCCGTGAGACGAAGGACACCAAGTCTCGCGCCGGACGTCGACCCATCGGCATTCCCGAGCCCTTGGTGCAGCTTCTGCTTCAGCACCGACGTGCGCAGGAGCGAGACCGCCGACTGGCCGGCGGCCTCTGGACGGAGAAGGGGTACGTCTTCGCCTCCACGACCGGCGAGCCCCTCAACCCGAACACCGACCACCACGAGTGGAAGGACCTCCTCAAGGCGGCCGGTCTGCGCGCGGGCCGCCTCCACGACGCCCGCCACACGGCCGCGACCGTCCTGCTGATCCTTGGCGTTCCCGACACGGTCGTTGACGCGATCATGGGCTGGGAGCCCGGCAAGTCCGCCCGGATGCGTCGCCGCTACCAGCACCTCACCAACCGGGTACTCACGGACACCGCCGACAAGATTGGCGGCCTGCTCTGGCCACTACCGGAGGAGCCGCCTGCCGGTAGGTATCGGTAGCGGCGAGAGACATCAAGTGTGAGGGGAGGCCGTGGGGGAGCCCCAAGGTCTCCCCCACGCGTGGGTTTCACGTCACCCACTGACGCAGCCATCTACTCGTCGTCGATCTCTCGTGCACTGGCTATTCGTTCAGGATCAGTGACGCAGGGAAGTAGCAGCTTCCGGTGTCGTTGGCATGCCGCTTCTTGCGGCTGAGGAGCTCGTCGAGCGTGATGTGGCCATCGAGCACAAGGAAGAGGTCGACGCCTTCCATCGTGATGAAGCAGGTCCCGTCGGCGTAGCGCGCCTTGGCACCTTTGGTGAAGCCACGGACGCTGATATACAGCCCGAGCGTGTTCGTCGTCTTGTGCCGCACCTTCTCGACGAAGCTACCGAGGTAGTGGACTTCGACTGGTTCCTTGAGCCACTTCGCTTCTACGACGTAGACGTCAGTGTCGTATGTGATGGATCCATCGATCTGCTCGTAGGGCAGGTTGTAGGACAGCCTTGGGTCCAGGTCGAACAGGCGGAAGAGCTGGTTGAGGAAGGGCTCGAACTCGCGTCCAGCCTTCTGGCGGTTAGGTTCCGCCTCGAGGCGCAGGAACTCGCCCTTCAGCTCGCTCAGCCGCTCGGAGAAGCTGCGCCGGCTGTCCGTGACCGCTTGGTGAGCCGCGAGGTCGTTGGCGAACTTGGCATCATCAGCGATCAGGCCGCGGTGGCGGTCGATGCACTTCTTCAGCTCGAAAACGGCTTCCCGCGCCTCGGCTATGAGCGCGTCGGCGTCCGGCAGTCGCCGCAGCTTGGGAAAACTGGTCATCTCTGAGACTTCGACCATGAGCCGTAGGGCAAGCTCCGTATAGCGCGACTCATCTGCATGGAGACGATCCACGAAGTCCTCGGCCGTCTGCCACTTGTACCCGGAGAAGTTGATCCCGGCGACCAGCTCCGGGTGGCCCTTCGCCCACCGGCGGATGAAGCCCTCCAGGTCGTTCTTGTACCAGAAAATGTGCTTGAGGGCGGCCTCCAGCGCACCGTACGCGGCCGGACTGATTGGCTTCATGGACACGGGCTCGACTGCCACCTTTCACGCCTATGGCCCTGATGTGCTTGATGACCCGTCATATCGGTCAGATGATGCTACTCGGCGCCGCACCGTCTCGTGGGGTGACTGAGCGCCTCACATCCGTGGAGCGGTCGGACAGATGGCGCCAGAGTCCACGGGTGGTGCCTCTCGGCGCGACATGGGGCGGTAGCAGGTGATGGCAGCCGCTGGTGGCTAGCGCGGGGATCATCTCCGCAGTGCGTGCAGCAGGCGTCGGATCGGCGGTGACTGTGACGACTGCAACCCAAACTGCAACCCTCAACGTCGAAGGCCCCCACTGCAAGCAGCGGGGGCCTTCGACGTATTGCCCGGTGAGAGCAATGGCGGAGGATACGAGATTCGAACTCGTGAGGGGTTGCCCCCAACACGCTTTCCAAGCGTGCGCCCTAGGCCACTAGGCGAATCCTCCGCCGCAAACAATACAAGACGTTGGAGGGTGCTCGCGAACACGTTCCCCGGAGATCGTTCCGGAGTGCTCCCCGGGCCGGCTTCGGCGGGGAGCGGGTGGACGGCGGGGGGCAGGGATCGGTTAAGGTGGGCGTCAGCCCCTCACGTGGCGCTATCTGACTGAACTCCCCCAGGGCCGGAAGGCAGCAAGGGTAGGTCGGCTCTGGCGGGTGCGTGGGGGGCCCTTGCGTGTCCGGGGTGCGGTGTCCCGCCCGGCGTCACATGCGCAGCGGGTCCGGTTGTCGGTCCGCCCCGATAACCTCGTAGATGTGTCGTCCCTTGCGCTGTACCGCCGCTATCGCCCCGAGTCCTTCGCCGAGGTCATCGGTCAGGAGCATGTCACTGACCCGTTGCAGCAGGCCCTGAGGAACAACCGGGTCAATCACGCGTACCTGTTCAGCGGGCCGCGTGGCTGCGGGAAGACGACCAGCGCGCGCATCCTGGCCCGCTGCCTGAACTGCGAGCAGGGCCCGACGCCCACACCGTGCGGGGAGTGCCAGTCCTGCCAGGACCTCGCGCGGAACGGACCGGGTTCGATCGACGTCATCGAGATCGACGCCGCCTCCCACGGTGGCGTGGACGACGCTCGTGACCTGCGGGAAAAGGCCTTCTTCGGTCCTGCGTCGAGCCGGTACAAGATCTACATCATCGACGAGGCGCACATGGTCACCCCGGCCGGGTTCAACGCCCTGCTGAAGGTGGTCGAGGAGCCTCCGGAGCATCTCAAGTTCATCTTCGCGACCACGGAACCCGAGAAGGTCATCGGGACGATCCGGTCGCGTACGCACCACTACCCCTTCCGCCTGGTTCCGCCCGGGACGCTCAGGGGTTACCTCGCGGAGGTGTGCGGCAAGGAGAACAGCTTCGTCGAGGACGGTGTGCTGCCGCTCGTCGTGCGTGCGGGTGCCGGATCCGTGCGTGACTCGATGTCCGTCATGGACCAGCTGCTGGCCGGTGCGGGTGACGACGGTGTGACGTACGCCATGGCGACCTCGCTCCTCGGATACACGGACGGCTCCCTGCTCGACTCCATCGTGGACGCCTTCGCGGCGGGCGACGGGGCGGCGGCCTTCGAGGTCGTGGACCGGGTGGTCGAGGGCGGGAACGACCCCCGGCGCTTCGTCGCCGACCTGTTGGAGCGGCTGCGCGACCTGGTGATCCTGGCCGCGGTCCCGGACGCCGGGGAGAAGGGGCTCATCGATGCCCCCGCCGACGTGGTCGAGCGGATGCAGGCACAGGCGGCCGTCTTCGGCGCCGCGGAGCTGAGCCGGGCCGCCGACCTGGTCAACGAGGGACTCACGGAGATGCGCGGGGCGACCTCGCCGCGGCTCCAGGTGGAGCTGATCTGCGCCCGGGTGCTGCTGCCCGCCGCCTTCGACGACGAGCGTTCGCTGCAGGCCCGGCTGGACCGCCTGGAGCGCGGGGCGTCCTTCGCCGCCGCAGGGGCCGGCCCCGCCATGGGTTACGTACCGGGGCCGGAGGGCCACGCGCCCGGTGACGGGCTGCCCGGTGGCGGGCCTGCCGCAGCGCGTGCGGCCGCGCGGGGCGAGGCGCCCGGGGGCGCCCCCGTCGGTGTGCCACGGGACCTGGCTCCCGCCCCCGAGGCACCGGCTGCCGCGGCGCCGGCCCAGCAGCCCCACGTCGAAGCGGAACCGGTCCGGCAGGCACCGGCCCCGCAGGCACACGCCCCGCAGGCACCGGTCCAGCAGCCGACGGCCGCGGATCCGGCCGCCGGTCCGCGGCCCGGGGCCTGGCCCGCAGCGGCAGGGCCGGGCGGCGGCGCGAACGGCTCGGAGACCACTCGCCGGCCCGGTGGATGGCCGACCGCCTCCGCGCCGGGCCGGACACCGCCTCCGCAGGCAGCCACGCCCGCCCCGGCCCAGATGCCTGCCCCTCCCGTCGCGCAGACGCCCGCGGCGGGAGGACAGGACCTGGCACAGGGTGCCGCCCAGGTCCGCGCCATGTGGCCGGACATCCTGGAGGCAGTGAAGAACCGCCGCCGGTTCACCTGGATCCTTCTGAGCCAGAACGCCCAGGTCACCGGCTTCGACGGCACCACGCTGCAGCTCGGCTTCCTCAACGCCGGAGCCCGGGACACCTTCTCCAGCAGTGGCAGCGAAGAGGTGCTCAAGCAGGCCCTGGCCGAGCAGTTCAACGCCACCTGGCGGGTCGACGCGGTCGTCGATCCGTCGGGCGGCGGCGGTCTCGCCCCGCAGACCGGTGGCGGCGGAGGAGGGGGCCGCCCTCCGGCAGCCGCTCCGTACCAGCCCCCCTCCGCGCCGCAGGCCGCGCCGTACGAACCGTCCCGGCCCACCCCCGCCCAGCAGCAGCCGTCACCGGCCCAGCAGCCCCCCTCACAGCAGCCGGGGCGGTCCGGTCAGCAGGTCCACGACCGTTCGGGGGGATACGACAGGTCCGCCCCCGAGCCGCCGCGGTCTGTCGCGCCCGAGGACGACACCGCGGAGGCGGACGACCCCGACCTGGTGGACTCCGCGCTCTCCGGTCACGACCTGATCGTCCGTGAGCTGGGGGCCACGGTGGTCGAGGAGTTCAGCAACGAGTAGGGCGGTGTCGGCTCCCGCCCTGTCCACTCGGTGGCGCCCCACCCCTCCACGCGGTGGCGCCCCTCCCGTCCGCGCCGCGGCGCCCGCCCTGTCCACGGAGCGGAGCCCGTCAGGGCCGGCGGCCCCCGGCGGCTAGGCTGCATCCCGTGAAGGTCCTCGTCATCGGCGGCGGCGCCCGCGAACACGCCCTGTGCCGCTCTCTCTCCCTCGACCCCGATGTCACCGCTCTGTACTGCGCCCCCGGCAACGCCGGAATCGCAGAGGTGGCCGAACTGCACCCGGTCGACGCGCTCGACGGCGACGCCGTCGCGCGCCTCGCCAGCGAGCTGGGCGCCGAGCTGGTGGTCGTCGGCCCGGAGGCACCGCTTGTCGCGGGCGTCGCCGACGCCGTGCGCACAGCCGGCATCCCCTGCTTCGGCCCGTCACGCGAGGCGGCCCAGCTGGAGGGGTCCAAGGCGTTCGCCAAGGACATCATGGCCGGAGCGGGCGTCCCGACCGCCCGCAGCTACGTCTGCACCACACCCGCCGGGATCGACGAGGCACTCGACGCCTTCGGCGCCCCCTACGTCGTCAAGGACGACGGTCTCGCGGCCGGTAAGGGCGTCGTCGTCACCGACGACGTCGAGGCAGCCCGCGCCCATGCGCTGGCCTGCGACCGGGTCGTCATCGAGGAGTTCCTCGACGGCCCCGAGGTGAGCCTCTTCGCGATCACCGACGGCACCACGGTGGTGCCGCTCCAGCCGGCCCAGGACTTCAAGCGTGCCCTGGACGGCGACGAGGGCCCGAACACCGGCGGCATGGGGGCGTACTCACCGCTCCCGTGGGCCGACCCGAAGCTGGTCGACGAGGTCATGCGGACCGTCCTCCAGCCGACGGTCGACGAGCTCCGACGCCGTGGCACGCCGTTCTCCGGGCTGCTGTACGCGGGTCTGGCGATCACCTCGCGCGGCGTACGGGTCATCGAGTTCAACGCCCGCTTCGGCGATCCGGAGACGCAGGTGGTCCTGGCCCGGCTGCAGACCCCGCTGGCCGGTGTCCTGCTCGCCTCCGCCAACGGCACCCTGGACGTGCTCCCCCCGCTGCACTGGCGCGACGACGCCGCTGTCACGGTTGTCGTGGCCTCGCACAACTACCCCGATACGCCCCGCACGGGTGACCCGATCGAGGGTCTCGCGGACGTGGTCGCGCAGGACGCGCCGCACGCGTTCGTCCTGCACGCGGGGACCCGGCAGGACGGTGACAGGGTCGTCAGCGCAGGCGGTCGTGTCCTCTCCGTCACCGCGACCGGCAAGGATCTCGCACAGGCCCGGGAGCGGGCCTACACGGCGGTCGGGCGGATCCGGCTCGACGGCTCCCAGCACCGTACGGACATCGCCCGCAAGGCCGCCGAGGAAGCCTGAGCCCTCGCGGCCGGATTCCGGTGTTCCTGTGCCCGGCCCTCCCCGGAGGCGCCGGGCACAGTCACGTCGACGCCCGGCCCGGGCGTCGTGTGTGCTGTGTACGAGCCGGCTCGCGGTGGGCCGTCGCTCGTGTGCGATCCGGCTCGCGGCAGGGTGGTACGTGCTCCTCGGTCTGCCGTGATCGCCGGCACCGTACCGGCTGCGGCAGGGCCTGACGCCCGCCGTGAACCCTGTCCGCCGTATCACCGGACGCCTGCACCCCCGCGCGTCAGCAGCTTTGCCCAAAGCCATTCCATCGGGTGACGACTCTGCCATCCGGATGACGCCCGCCCAGGGCCCAACTAGGGTGCGGCGCAAGCTTTCCGGCACTTGGCCCACCGGCATTGCGCTGTCGGTGGCGGGTGCCACAGTGGGGGAGTGACCAACACCGTCGCGGGGGCAGAGGGGGTGACGTCCAGCCGTGTCCGGTACCGGTTCGGTTGAGGAGCTCGGTGCGCACGCAGCGCGTGCCCGGGCCGTGGCTCTGCTGCGCATCCGCAGCAGGGCGGCGGCCGTGGCCATCCTGCCCGCGGCCGCGGCCGTCGTGCTGCTCGTCGCCTACGCCCAGGGGCGTGTCAGCGGCGCGGGGTGGGACGCTGCCCGCTGGGCGGTGACGGCGTGCGCTGCCGTCGTGCTGCTGCTCGCCGTGGGCGTGGCCGTCGCGGTGGCGCGGGCGAGGCCCGCGGTCAGCCCCACGGTGCCGCTCACCGAGGAGGCGGCCCCTGATCTCTACCGGCTCGTCCGGGACCTGGCCGACCGGCTCGACGTGCCGGCGCCGTCGGCCGTGGCGCTGACCCCGGACTGCGACAGCTGGCTTGAGGACCGCACACACCCGGCGGCCCGGCCGCACGTCAAGGATCTGGCCGAAGGGCTGGGCGGCGACCGGCACGGCCGCCGTGCGCGTTCCGCGCCCGTCCTGGTCATCGGCTCCCCGTTCCTGTGGTGGATGCGGGTCGCCGAGCTGCGCGCGGTGCTCGCCCCGGTCGTCGCGGGCACCGGCCCCTCGGCCCACCCCGACATAGCCGCGGCCCGCCGTTTCGTACGCGGTCTTGACGCCGCGGTCGCCGACGCGTCCGCGTCCGGAGGGCGGTCCGTGCGCCGGATCCCCGCGGCTTTCGTGGGGTGGATCGCCCGGCTGCTGCTGCGCGGCTGCCGCGGTCACGCGGCCGAGATGGAGCGCTGCGTCGCCGCCGCCGCCTCGGTGCGCGCGCAGGAAGTGGATTACGGGCTCCGGATCGCCGCGCAGGAGCAGGTGGGCCTCGCCTACGCGGGCTGGGACCGGCTGCTGACCCGTGTCGCCCTCCCCGCGTGGCGGATGGGCCGCTGGCCCTCCCGGCTCGACGCCGGAGTCGTCTCCGCGCTGACGGAGCTCTCCCGGCGGGACCGGCTGGCCGAGGGTTTCACCTCGCGGCTGGGGGAGCGGCCGGCCTGCGATCTCATCGAGGAGCCGGGCGCGGCCGACGAGGCGGCCTCCCTGCTGGCCGCGCGGCTCTTCCACGGCGGCCCGGCGGTTCCCGGCCCCGGCTGGTCCCCGGTCGACTGGCAGCAGTATCCGGAAGAGGTCGTCGACCTCAAGTGGCGTACCGAGGCCGCCCGCCTCCATCACGTGCTCGACGCCATGGGGGTGGCGACGAGCGTCCCCGTCGGAGTGTCAGGCGCAGCGGCGGTGGACGGCTCCGCGATGCCCACGCTGGCCCGCGTCATCGACCACCTCACCGGGCCCGGCGCGAGCAGCGAGGAGCTGGCGGCCGCGATCGGCGCCGCCGTGGCCCGTGACGAGGCGGACCCGGCCCCCCGGCCGCACCCCGGAGCCTCGGACAGCCGGACGGACGGCAGCCGGACGGACGGCAACCGGACGGACGGCAACCGGGCGAACGGCAACCGGGCGAACGACGACCGGACCGACGGCATGCAGCCGAGCACCACACAACCAGGCACCACGCAGTGGGGCGGTACACAGCCGGACAGCGCGCAGCCGGGCAGAAACCAGCCGCGCAGCGCGCAGCCGGACGGTAAACAGGCGGGTGCGGCCACCGATCCCCTGGACGCCTGGGGTTCCGCCCCGCTCCCCGTCTTCCCGCTCCAGCCGCCCCGCACGGGCACGGAGCTGCTCGCCGACCACGTCGTGGCGATGGTCTGCTGCGCCGCCGTCGACACGGCGGGGGCGGCGCCGGGGCTGGACTGGCTGGACGGCCCCGCGCTGCTGGTGGACGGGGGCCGCAGGTCGGATCTGAGCGGTCCGGTCCTCAGCCTCGTCGAGGACGGTGACGCGGAGCCGTTGCGGATCTGGCTCTCCTCGGTGGGCGTCCGCGCGGACAAGCCCGTGCGCCTGGTCTGAACGATCGGCCGTCCACTCGGACGGCACGATGCACGCGATTCGGCACCAATCATGCGGAAGAAACGGTTCAGTGCGCGTTGATTAGCAACGAACGGTGACGGGCCGCACGCGTTATGTGATGTGCTGGTGGCTGACGCCGACATCCGGCGCAAGGAAGTCCGGGGGCCGAGGGAGGGGAGCCGCATGGGGGCGGAGCAGATCCGGCGATGGGAATCGGGTGCCCTCGCGCACGCCGTGAGCGACCCCTTCGGGCAGGGCCCGCTGCCCTGGCTGCGCGGCAGCGAGAACTACTTCGACGACACGGGCCAGGTCGTCCCCTGGTACGCCGACCCCGATCTCGGCCGCGGCGGAGCCGGTGGCGGCACCCGTACCGCCGACGACGTCCACCGGCAGATCAAGGGCTTCGTGTCGCCCGGCGCCGCGGCCCCCGGCGAGGCGATCGACTTCCACATCACCGTGGATCCGCCGCAGCAGTTCTCGGTCGACATCTACCGCATCGGTCACTACGCGGGCGACGGCGCCGCGAAGATCACCACGAGCCCCCGGCTGTCCGGCATCGTCCAGCCGGCGCCGCTCGCCGCCGACCGCACGGTCTCGTGCCACCACTGGTGGCTCTCCTGGCGTCTGCAGATCCCCACCTACTGGTCGGTCGGCGCGTATGTCGCCGTCCTCACCACCGCCGACGGATACCGCTCGCACATCCCCTTCACGGTCCGCGACGACCACCCGGCGGACCTGCTGCTCCTGCTCCCCGACATCACGTGGCAGGCGTACAACCTCTACCCGGAGGACGGCCGTACCGGTGCCAGCCTCTACCACGCGTGGGACGAGCAGGGACGGCTGCTGGGCGAGGAGGACGCCGCCGTCACCATCTCCTTCGACCGCCCCTACGCGGGCGCCGGCCTGCCCCTGCACGTGGGCCACGCCTACGACTTCATCCGCTGGGCCGAGCGCTACGGCTACGACCTCGCGTACGCCGACGCCCGTGATCTGCACGCCGGACGCGTGGACCCCAGCCGTTACCGCGGCCTGGTCTTCCCCGGCCACGACGAGTACTGGTCGGTGCCGATGCGCCGCACCGTGGAGCTCGCCCGCGACACCGGCACGTCACTCGTCTTCCTCTCCGCGAACACCATGTACTGGCAGGTCGGCCTGGCCCCGTCGCCCTCGGGCGTCCCCGACCGCCTCCTCACCTGCCGCAAGCGCCGAGGCCCCGGAAAGCCCGCGCTCTGGCGCGAGGTCGACCGCGCCGAGCAGCAACTCCTCGGCATCCAGTACGCGGGCCGGGTCCCCGAGCCGCACCCACTGGTCGTGCGGAACGCCGGGCACTGGCTCTGGGAGGCCACCGGGGCCGCCGAGGGCGACGAGATCGACGGGCTGGTCGCCGGCGAGGCCGACCGCTACTTCCCGCGCACGACGCTGCCCGAGCACGAGAACCGCCTGCTGCTCGCGCACTCCCCCTACCGGGACGGCGACGGAGCCACCCGGCACCAGGAGACCTCGCTCTACCGGGCTCCCTCGGGGGCGCTCGTCTTCGCATCCGGCACCTTCGCGTGGTCCCCGGCGCTGGACCGCCCGGGTCACGTCGACGCCCGCGTCCAACGGGCCACGGCCAACCTGCTCGACCGGATCTGCAAGCGCGACTGAGCCGGCCGGGCGGCGGTGCACCGAGCGAACCGGGCGGCGGCGACCCCTGGCGGCGGGGACCGTCCGCATGCGGGACAATCGGAGGGACTCCTGGATCAACCTACGCGGAGGCAGCGTGTCCGGTTTCGTAGAAAAGCCCGAGCCCGTGCAGGTGCCGGGGCTCACCCACCTGCACGCCGGCAAGGTGCGCGACCTGTACCGGAACGAGGCGGGTGACCTCGTCATGGTCGCCAGCGACCGTATTTCCGCGTACGACTGGGTCCTGCCCACCGAGATCCCTGACAAGGGCAGGGTGCTCACCCAGCTGTCGCTGTGGTGGTTCGACCAGCTCGCCGACATCGTCCCCAATCACGTCCTGTCCACGGAGATCCCCGCCGGGGCTCCCGCCGACTGGGCCGGACGGACACTGATCTGCCGGTCGCTGCGCATGATCCCCGTCGAGTGCGTGGCGCGCGGTTACCTGACCGGCTCGGGGCTGACCGAGTACAACGCGACGCGTACGGTCTGCGGTCTCGGCCTTCCCGAGGGCCTGGTCGACGGATCCGAGCTCCCGGGGCCGATCTTCACCCCCGCCACCAAGGCCGCCGTCGGTGACCACGACGAGAACGTCTCGTACGAGGAGGTGGCCCGCGAGGTCGGCACCGAGACGGCTGCGGCCCTGCGCCAGACCACGATCGCCGTCTACGGCCGGGCCCGGGACATCGCCCGCGAGCGCGGCATCATCCTCGCCGACACGAAGTTCGAGTTCGGCTTCGCGCCCACCGAGGACGGTGGCGAGGAGCTGATCATCGCGGACGAGGTGCTGACCCCGGACTCCTCGCGCTTCTGGCCCGCCGAGAGCTGGGAGCCGGGCAGGCCGCAGCCTTCGTACGACAAGCAGTTCGTGCGGGACTGGCTGACCTCGCCGGCCTCCGGCTGGGACCGGCACGGCGAGCAGCCGCCGCCGGCGTTGCCGCAGGAGATCGTGGACGCGACCCGGGCGAAGTACCTCGACGCCTACGCGCACCTGACCGGCATCAGCTGGTCCGCCGCACCGAAGAGGTGACAGCAGAAGGCCCCGGTCACGAGGACCGGGGCCTTCTGTACGGAGCGAACGACGAGGTTCGAACTCGCGACCTCAACCTTGGCAAGGTTGCGCTCTACCAGCTGAGCTACGTTCGCATGCGCCGTGGCGCGGTGCCTACTATACCCAACCTCGCTCCCGCGCGAGACGCACCGCCGCATGACGGTTCTCCGCTCCGAGTTTGGAGACGGCCGACGACAGGTAGTTGCGGACGGTTCCCTGTGAGAGGGAGGCCCGCTCCGCGATCTCCGCGACGGGCGCCCCGTCCGCCGCCAGTTCCAGTACCTCGGCCTCCCGGGCGGTCAGGGGCGAGTCCCCGGCGGATATCGCGTCGGCCGCCAACTCCGGATCCACATAGCGGTTTCCCGCGTGCACCGTGCGGATGATTTCGGCCAGCCGGCGGGCGCTGACCGTCTTGGGCACGAACGCCCGGACCCCCGCCGCGAGCGCGCGCTTCAGATGACCCGGCCTGCCGTGACTCGTCACGATCATGGTCCGGCAGCCGGGCAGTTCGGTGCGCAGCGATGTGGCGACCTTCACACCGTCCGCCCCCGGCATCTCCAGGTCCAGGACCGCGATGTCGGGGCGGTGCGCCAGCGCCATCGCGAGAGCCTCCGGGCCGGTCGCGGCCTCGGCGACCAGGACGATGTCGTCCTCCAGGGCGAGCAGCGCGGCCAGCGCGCCCCGGATCAGGTGCTCGTCGTCGGCCAGCAGGACCCGGATGGGCCGTGGTGCGGTGGTCATCGTTCCTCCAGCAGCGGCGCGGTGCGTTCCGTGGGTGACGGCAGCGGGACGGTCGCTGTGAGCCGGAACAGGCCGTCCCCGGCCGGCCCCGCCTCCAGCCTGCCGTCCAGCGCGCCCAGCCGTTCACGGAGCCCGGGCAGTCCCGAGCCCTCGCCGGGAGCGGCGACCGCGTCCGGCGGTGCTCCGTCGTTCTCCACGACCAGACGTACGGCGTCCTGTGCCGCCCGGAGCCGGATCGTGCACCGTCGTGGGTCGCCGTGCCGCAGCACGTTGGTGGCCGCCTCCCGCACGACCCAGCCGAGCACCGACTGGACGGAGGCCGGAAGCCGCTCCGCGCCGTGCGGGTCGCCGCCCTCGACCGCGCAGTTGATCCCGGCCGCCCGCAGGACGCCCTGGGCGCCCGCCAGTTCCGTACGGAGATCGGCCTCGCGGTAGCCGCGTACGACCTCGCGGACCTCCTGCTGGGAGACGCGGGCGATGCGCTGGACCTCGACCATCTGGTCGACGGCGGCGGGCTTGCCGCGCTGCGCCAGCTCCGCCGCCAACTCGCTCTTCAGCGCGATCACCGCCAGGTTCCGGCCGAGTACGTCGTGCATGTCCCGGCCGAACCGCAGCCGCTCCTCGGCGACCGCCAGCCTCGTCTCCACGTCCTTGGCGTCACGGAGCTTCTGCATCACCCCGAGTGTCCAGGCGGACAGCCGCACGGTGACGGAGGCCAGCGCACCGCTGAAACCGGACCCGAGGAAGGTCGCGAGTACGAAGGAACCGGTTCCCCCGGCCAGCCACGCACCGCCGCTCATGCCGGCAGCCATGACCGTCAGGCAGACACCGGACGCCCACAAGGGGGCGATCAGGACGAAGGACGTCAGGAATGGCCAGATCACGGCAGCGAGGGCCAGCCGCAACTCGGGGAACTCCTCGGTTCCGGCGTACCCGCCGAGTGTCAGGAGGCCTGCCGTGTTCATGAGCAGCAGGACGGCCGCGAGGGCGACCAGCCACCGGTCGACGGCCTGCCGGCCGAGGTAGCGGTCGAGGGCCCGGGTGACCAGCGGTGCCGAGCACAGGCCCTGCCCCACGCCGGTCAGGACCGTCGCGGCGATGAGCAGGGCGGGTGCGCCGGAGTGCCGTACGGGGCGCGTGACGGACAGGAGTGTCTGACAGAGGGTCATCGACCAGACCAGGGAGTGCATGGAGCCACGCGTGTAGAGATCGATCTTGGCGAAGCCGTCGCGCCTCTGCCATCCGCGCACCTGCGTCCGTACCCACACCGCTCCGCACCCCCCTGTATCCGCGGAGCTCAGCGCCGCGGGTCCCACCGGAACCACCGCTGGACAGCAAACACCGCGAGAACCGTCCAGGCCAGCGCGGTCAGTGCCGCACCCAGGGCGTCCCCGGCGGGAACACCGCCCAGCCAGCCGGCGCGCACCAGTGTCATCACCCCGGTCAGCGGCAGCAGTTCGCAAAGTGACGCGGCGAGGTCGGGAAGGATGTCCAGGGGTACGAACAGCCCTGAGCCCAGCAACGAGACGAGGAAGAGCGGCAGCGTGGTCAGCTGCGCGGTCTGCACCGTGCGCGTCAGGGCGGAGGTGGCCGCGGCCAGCGCGGTCATCAGCACGATGCCCAGCAGCAGCCCCAGAAGCAGCAGGTCGGGGCGGTGCGGTGCCGTCATGTCGAAGGCGAGTGTCCCCACGACGACGATCAGCGTGCCCTGGAGGAGTGCCAGCAGCCCGGCCGGGAGTGCCGTCGCGGTGAGGATCTCGCGGTCGGAGACCTCCCCCGTGCGCAGCCGCTTCAGCACGAGCTCCTCGCGCCGGGCGACGTAGGCGGCCACCAGGTTCATGTAGACGACCTGGAGCAGCACCATCCCGATGCCACCGCTCAGGGACGCCCCTGCCGCGGTCAGTCCGGAGCCGCCGAGATCCATCTCCTCCAGGGTGGAGCGCATCACATAGATCAGCACCACCGGCATCAGAAGGGCGAGGAAGACCGCCGTCCTGTTCCGCACGAAGAGTGTCAGCTCCGCCCGGCCGAGTGCGTTCAGCCGTCCGGCGACCGTGGTGCCCGTCATGCCGTCGCCATCCTTTCCGTCTCCACGTGCGTCTTGGCGATGTCGAGGAACGCCTCCTCCAGAGAGGCGGACCGGGCGTCGAGCCCGGACAGCTCCACGCCCGACTCCCGGGCCCAGCTGAGCAGTTCGTGGAGCGACTCCTGGAGCCCGTGGGTGCGGATGTCGATACGCGGACCGTCGGCAGCCGCTCGCAGCGACAGCGGGAGCTGCGCCGGGGCCACATCGTCCGGGAGCTCGAAGCGGATGCGCGCCGGGCGCTCGGCCGTCACCTCGCGGATCGTGCCCGAGGTGACGATCCGCCCCTGGTGCATGATCGCCAGCCGGTCGGCGAGCGCCTCGGCCTCCTCCAGGTAGTGCGTGGTCAGCAGGACCGTGGTGCCGCCCTCGCGCAGCTCCCGCACCAGTCGCCAGGTGTCGCGCCGCCCCTCGGCGTCGAGCCCCGTCGTCGGCTCGTCGAGGAAGAGGACCTCAGGCCGTCCCAGCAGGGCCAGCGCCAGGTCGAGGCGGCGGCGCTCCCCGCCGGAGAGCTGCTTGACCCGCACCCCGCCCCGCGTGGTCAGGCCCACGAGCTCCAGCACCTCGCCGCAGGGCCTCGCCCCGGTGGTGCAGCCCGCCCACATCCGGAGGGTCTCGGTGACCGTCAGGTCGGACGGGAAGCCGCCCTCCTGGAGCATCACGCCGATCCGGGGCCGCACCACCGCGCGCTCCCGGTACGGATCGTGGCCCAGGACGCGGACCGTCCCGCCGTCCGGGCGTGCCAGTCCTTCGAGCAGTTCGACGGTGGAGGTCTTGCCCGCGCCGTTCGTCCCGAGGAGGGCGAAGAGCTCGCCGGGTGCCACGGAGAAGGAGATTCCGGTCACTGCCTCGAAGCCGCCCGCATAACGTCGGCGGACGCCGTTCGCCTCGATGGCCGCGCCGGCGAGGAGGTAATCGTCGCTGGTCATGCCTGTAAGACTTCCGCCGGTCGGCGACCGTGGGCAGTGCGCCCTGTCATCGCTGCTCATGACATTCGTCATGGGTCGCCGAGGAGGACGACAAAGGCCCCGGTCGATATCGACCGGGGCCTTCGAAACAAGAGCGGACGACCAGGTTCGAACTGGCGACCTCAACCTTGGCAAGGTTGCGCTCTACCAACTGAGCTACGTCCGCATTGCTGCCACTCGGCTTTCACCGGTGGAGCGGTCACCACTCTACCCGATCCCCGAAGGGATGAGGTAAGGCGATGCAGAGCGGGTGACAGGAATTGCACACTGCGCCTTCCCCCTGGAAGGGGGATGTTCTACTACTGAACTACACCCGCACGCTGCGTCGGGACCGGCCTTTCGGCCTTGCCCTTCGGCGTGCTCCAGACTCTAGCCGACCTGCAGGGGTGTTGTGCAAGTCGGCTCTCCGGGGGAGTCGTTCCGGCGCCCCGGAGGTCGTACCGGAACGGCGCATACCGGACGCGGCCCTCAACTGGCGGCGTGGAACGCCTCGTAGACCTTCTTGGGGATCCGGCCGCGGGCCGGTACCTCCATCCGGTGCGAGCGGGCCCACGCGCGCACGGCCGCCGGGTCGGGGGCGACCGACGTGTGGTGGAACGCCACCGGGGCCCTGCCGTGCTTGCCGGCGGGTGTCTGCTTTCGGCCGGCCGCCATGTAGGGCGCGAGACTCTTGCGCAGTTTCTTTGCATTGGCGGGATTGAGGTCGATCTCGTACGACTTCCCGTCCAGGGCGAAGGTGACCGTTTCCGCCGCTTCTCCCCCGTCGATGTCGTCGGAGAGCGTAACCACTACACGCTGAGCCACGGATATCGGTCCTTTCCTACGGCACCGTCGCGTCCGGGATGCGACCGGCCTTCCGGCCGCTGAGGATGCGGATCGACTGGTGTCGACTGTTCCCGGGGCAATCCTGCTTTCCCCGGTAATCATTTGTACAGCGGTGGGAGCCGCATTGTGAAGCCCGGCCAATTACATCCGCGTGTCCGGGTGCAATCGGGGTGAAGATTTTTTCCCAGGACTTTTCCTCGGTGGTGTGGCCTTCGATATCGCGGTGTGATCAGGGCCTACCGATATCTACCCGCGTAGAATTTCTGGCCAGGTACGCTGAGTGGACCCGCGGGGATCTGGGGAACCCCTCGGAGACACAGCCGCACCACACCACCGGGAGTGCCAGTGGCACGCGTCGTAGTCGACGTCATGCTCAAGCCGGAGATCCTCGATCCGCAGGGACAGGCTGTGCAGCGCGCGCTGCCCCGTCTCGGCTTCGACGGAATCGCGGACGTACGTCAGGGAAAGCGTTTCGAGCTCGAGGTGGAGGGGCCGGTCGACGCCGCCGCCCTCGCCCGCATCGACGAGTTGGCCGAGACCTTCCTCGCCAACACCGTCATCGAGGACTTCACCGTGAGGGTCGAGACGGACGAGAAGTCCGAGGAGCCGAAGTGACCGCTCGTATCGGCGTCGTCACCTTTCCCGGCACGCTCGACGACCGGGACGCCCTGCGGGCCGTCCGGCTCGCCGGTGCCGCACCCGTACCGCTCTGGCACCGCGACAAGGACCTCCACCAGGTCGACGCGGTGGTCCTGGCCGGAGGTTTCTCCTACGGCGACTATCTGCGCGCCGGAGCCATCTCGCGCTTCTCGCCGGTGATGGAGACGATCATCGCGCAGGCGAAGGCCGGGATGCCGGTCCTCGGCATCTGCAACGGCTTCCAGATCCTGACCGAGGCGCACCTGCTGCCCGGTGCGATGCTGCGCAACAACCACCTCCACTTCATCTGCCGCGACCAGAGGCTGCGGGTGGAGAACGCGGAGACGTCCTGGACCTCGGACTACTCCGCGGGCCAGGAAATCTCCGTACCGCTGAAGAACGTGGACGGCCGGTACACCGCCGACGAGCACACGCTCGACGAGCTCGAGGCCGAAGGGCGCGTCGTCTTCCGCTACCTCGACGGAAACCCGAACGGTTCGCTGCGCGACATCGCCGGCATCACCAACGCCGCGGGCAACGTCGTCGGTCTGATGCCGCACCCCGAGCACGCCGTCGAGCCGCTCGTCGGCACCGGTGGCACCGACGGCCTCGGTTTCTTCACCTCGATCATCAAGAAGCTGGTCAACGCATGAGCCTGGACACGGTCAAGCACGCGGCCGAAACCCCGGACACCGAGCAGCCATGGAAGGAGCTCGGCCTCAAGGAGGACGAGTACGCCCGGATCCGCGAGATCCTGGGCCGCCGTCCCACCGGCGCCGAGCTCGCCATGTACTCCGTGATGTGGTCCGAGCACTGCTCGTACAAGAGCAGCAAGGTCCACCTCAAGCAGTTCGGCGAGAAGGTCCCCGCCAACGACGCGATGCTCGTCGGCATCGGCGAGAACGCCGGTGTGGTCGACGTCGGCCAGGGGTACGCGGTCACCTTCAAGGTCGAGTCGCACAACCACCCCTCGTACATCGAGCCCTACCAGGGCGCGGCCACCGGCGTCGGCGGCATCGTCCGCGACATCCTCGCCATGGGCGCCCGGCCGGTCGCGGTCGTCGACCCGCTGCGCTTCGGTGCGGCGGACCACCCCGACACCCGGCGCGTGCTGCCCGGCGTGGTCGCGGGCATCGGTGGATACGGCAACTGCCTGGGCCTGCCGAACATCGGCGGCGAGGTCGTCTTCGACGAGTGCTACCAGGGCAACCCGCTCGTCAACGCGGGCTGCATCGGTGTGATGAAGCACGAGGACATCCACCTGGCCAAGGCCTCCGGCCCCGGCAACAAGGTCATCCTGTACGGCGCCCGTACCGGCGGCGACGGCATCGGCGGAGTCTCCGTCCTGGCGTCCGAGACCTTCGAGTCGACCGGCCCGGCCAAGCGGCCCGCCGTCCAGGTCGGAGACCCGTTCCAGGAGAAGCTCCTCATCGAGTGCACCCTGGAGATCTTCAAGGAGAAGCTCGTCGCGGGCATCCAGGACCTCGGCGGCGCCGGGCTCTCCTGCGCCACGAGCGAGCTGGCCTCCGCCGGCTCCGGCGGGATGCGCGTCGAGCTGGACACCGTGCCGCTGCGCGACTCCTCGCTCTCGCCCGAGGAGATCCTCATGAGCGAGTCGCAGGAGCGCATGTGCGCGATCGTCGAGCCGGACAAGGTCGACCGCTTCCTGGAGATCTGCGAGAAGTGGGACGTCATCGCCACCGTCATCGGTGAGGTGACCGAGGGCTCGCAGCTGGAGATCTTCTGGCACGGCGAGCAGATCGTCGACGTACCGCCGCGGTCCGTCGCCCATGAGGGCCCGACGTACCACCGCCCGTTCGCCCGCCCCTCCTGGCAGGACGCGCTGCAGGCCGACGACGCCGGCAAGCTGGCCCGCCCGGCGAACGGCGCCGAGCTGCGTGAGCAGGTCCTCAAGCTGGTCGCCTCCCCGAACCAGGCGTCCAAGTCCTGGATCACCGACCAGTACGACCGCTTCGTGCAGGGCAACACCGTGCTCGCGATGCCCGAGGACGCCGGCATGGTCCGGATCGACGAGGAGTCGAATCTGGGCGTCGCCATGGCGACCGACGGCAACGGCCGCTACGCGAAGCTCGACCCGTACACGGGGGCGCAGCTGGCGCTCGCCGAGTCCTACCGCAACGTCGCCGCGTCCGGTGCCAAGCCGCTCGCCATCTCGGACTGCCTGAACTTCGGTTCGCCCGAGGACCCGGACGTCATGTGGCAGTTCGCCGAGGCCACCCGCGGTCTCGCGGACGGCTGTCTGGAGCTGGGCACCCCGGTCACCGGCGGCAACGTCTCCCTGTACAACCAGACCGGTGAGACGGCGATCCACCCGACGCCGGTCGTGGCCGTCCTCGGTGTGATCGACGACGTCACCCGCCGTACGCCGATCGCCTTCGCGGAGGAGGGCCAGCTCCTCTACCTGCTGGGCGACACGAGCGAGGAGTTCGGCGGCTCGGCGTGGTCCGAGGTGATCCACCGGCACCTCGGCGGGATGCCGCCCAAGGTCGACCTCGGCCGCGAGAAGCTGCTCGGCGAGATCCTGATCTCGGCCTCGCGCGACGGCATGATCGACGCGGCGCACGACCTCTCCGACGGCGGTCTGGTCCAGGCGGTCACCGAGTCCTGCCTGCGGGGCGGGAAGGGTGCCCGGCTGGTCGTGCCGGACGGTCTCGACGCGTTCACCTTCCTCTTCTCGGAGTCTGCGGGGCGCGCGGTCGTCTCGGTCCCCCGCAGCGAGGAGCTCCGCTTCAACGACATGTGCGGGGCGCGCGGTCTGCCCGTCACCCGGATCGGTGTCGTGGACGGCGAGGAGATCGAGGTCCAGGGCGAGTTCAGCATTCCGCTGAGCGAGCTGCGCACGGCGCACGAGGGGACCCTGAAGGGTCTGTTCGCCTAGTTCCGCCTTCGCCGAAGCCCCCGTCCGGGTTGCCCGGGCGGGGGCTTCGGCATGCGGTGCGCTACCCGTTGATTGATATTACGTAATTACGTAAGGTGGTGGGCATGGAGCTCGAGGAGCGTGTGGCCGAGCTGGAGCGCCGGATCGCGGCCCTGGAGTCGGTCGCGGACCGCGGGGCGCCCGAGCTGGGGGACGGCGACTTCTGGGCGCTGGACGGGCTGAAGGACCAGCTCGGCAGGGTCGGGGACGCCGCCGCCGACGGCGGAGTGCTCTTCACGGGCGCGGTCCGGCTGCCGGCCGGCGAGCGGTACGAGTGGCAGTACGGCGCGCTCACCGCGGGGCTGCTGGGTAACGGCGAGGACCGCCCGGACTGGTCGGAGGCCGCCGAGCCCCTGGCCGCGCTCGGCCACCCGGTACGGCTGCGGCTGCTCCGCGAGATCCTCGGCGGCCGCCGCACGGCCGCCGAACTGGCCGAGCTGGACGAGACGGGCACGACCGGCCAGATCTACCACCACCTGCGCCTGCTCACGGCTGCGGGCTGGCTGCATGCCGCGGGCCGCGGGCGCTACGAGGTGCCCGGCGCGCGGGTCGTGCCGCTGCTGGTGGTGCTCACGGCCGCCCGGCCCTGAAACCCGCACGCCGAGATCGAGGGGGACACATGTCCGTACGCAAAGGCATGTCCGTACGCAAAGGCGCGATGATCCTGTACCGCTGCTGCTGGCTCGCCTTCGTCGCGCTGGTGGTGGTGAGCGTCCTCGCCGATCCACTGGTCCCGTACGGGGTGACCTTCGTCCCCGCGGCGCTCGCGGTCGTCATCGGTCTCCTGGTGGGCCGGCGCAGCCGTGCGGAGCGGGGCAAGGCCCGGCCCGCCGTCGAGATCGGCCCCCCGGTGACCGGACGCTGGGTCGCGCTCAGCAGCCCGGCCGACAAGGTCCCCAGCCACGGCACCCACGGGTACGGGCAGACGTACGCGATCGACATCGTCGCCGAACCGGAGGAGGGAGGCCGCCCGGGTTTCCGGTGGCTGTGGCCGCTCGCCCGCCCGAACCGTGACTTCCCGGCCTTCGGCGCCCCCGTCGTCGCGGTGGCGGACGCCACCGTCGTGCACGCGAGCGACGGGCAGCGCGACCACCTCAGCCGGACTTCGGGACCGGCCCTGGCCTATCTGATGCTGGCCGAGGCGTCCGTCCGTGACATGGCCGGCGCGCGTGCGATCGTCGGCAACCACGTCGTGCTCGACCTCGGCGACGGCACCTACGCCGCGTACGCCCACGTCCGGCGCGGTTCGCTCCAGGTGAAGGCGGGGGACACCGTCCGGGCCGGTCAGCAGCTCGCGCAGTGTGGCAACTCCGGCAACTCCACGGAGCCGCATGTGCACTTCCAGTTGATGGACCACCCGGACCTCGACGTGGCGCGGGGTATCCCGTTCACCTGGCGGGGCATCGGCGTCCCGGCCCACGGCGAGGCCTTCACGGCCGCCGATGCCCCCGGTCACGGCTGACCGCCCGGACTGCGGCGCGTCGTCCTCCGTGGCTCGTCCTCCGCGGTGCGGCGGAGGACGACCGGAGCGGGGGGCGGGTGCACACGCCGGTGCCCCGTGCGCTGTCGGTGGCGCCGGTTACTCTCGCCTCTATGCCACCGGCCAAGAAGCGCCCCCGCGCCTACGACGTCGCCAGGATCCGGACCGCGGTCCTGGCCCAGTTCGCCCACGTACGGGAGTGCGTCACCGGCCTGACGCCCGAACAGCTGGAGCAGCCCGGGCCGGGTGAGTGGACCGTACGCGACCTCGTGGCGCACGTCGCCATGACGCTGGAGCAGGTCAGCCGGGCCATGGAACTGCCGGAGCCGGCCGGTGGGCCCAGGCCGGAGATCACCCTGCTGGAGTGGCCGTTCTCCACCGCGGGGAACGCGGCGGGGATCGCCGACCGCACACGCGCCCTGGCCACGGCCCACCCCGACCTCGACGCGCTGTACGCGGAGACGGCCACCCGGTTCGCCGAACTGGTGCCCGCCGGCGCCGGCGACCGGCTGGTCACGACCCGGGCGGGGACGATGCGCCTGGGCGACTTCCTGGTCACCCGCACCGTCGAACTCGTCGTCCACACCGACGACCTGCACCGGGCGACCGGCCTCGACGTCCCGTACGACCGCCAGGCTCTCGCCGCCTGCACCCGGCTGCTCGCCGACGCGCTCGCGGACAGGGCGCCCGGCGGCTCCGTCGAGGTGCGTGTCCCGCCCTTCGCCGTCGTCCAGTGCATCGGCGGGCCCAAGCACACCCGGGGCACGCCTCCCAACGTCGTGGAGACGGACCCGCTCACCTGGATCCGCCTGGCCACCGGGCGTACGCGGTGGGCGCAGGCACTGGACGAGGCGCGGGTCAGTGCCAGTGGCGAGCGGGCCGACCTCGCCCCGCTGCTCCCGCTGATGGGCTGAAGGGGAACCGGATCGCCGGGTCGATCCGTCCCATCGCCATGCACACACCACGTATGGCCGTCAGCGTCCTGGCCCTCCTCACCCTTGCCGCCTGCGGTACGGAATCGGGCTCCGGAGCAGGATCCGGGGACTCCGGGGACGGCAGCGGCGCCGTACGGACAGAGCTGCCCGTGACCGGTGTCCACTGGAACGTCTCCTCCCTGACCGTCGACGGGAGGAGGACCACCGCCCCCGCAGACGCCCACGTCGAGATCGATCCGAGCGGGAAGGCCACCGGCAGTCTGGGATGTAACCGGTTCACCGCCGACGTCCGTGTGGACGGCGACAAGGTGACCGTCGGGTCCGGCACCACCACGGAAATGGGGTGCCAGGAGGATGTCCAGCAGTTCGAGACGGCGCTGGGGCGCGCCTTCAGCGGAGAGCTCGAGGCCGCTGTGACGGGCGGGGGCGAGCACAAGGAACTGACCCTGACCACGGCAGAGGGTGACTCCATCGCCCTGACCTCCGAGCCCCCGGCGCCGCTCACCGGCACCGCCTGGAAGGTCACGGGGCTGGTCTCCGGCAAGGTCGCGACCTCGTTGCCCGCGGGGACGGAGAACCGTGCCCACCTCACCTTCGGCAAGGGCGGCTCGGTGGAGGGCGGCCTCGGCTGCAACTCCTTCCATGGCAAGGCGGCGGTCTCCGGCTCCACGATCACCTTCGGACCGCTCGCCTCCACCCGGAAGATGTGCCCGGGGCCGCGGATGGAGCTGGAGCGCGCACTGCTCGGTGTGCTGGAGGGGAAGACGGCGTACAGCATCGGTCACCGTTCCCTCTCGCTCACGGCGGAAAGCGGCAGGGGGCTCCGCGCGACGGCCCCGGCGGCCAAGGACTGACCGTCGACCCGAACCGTCGGGGGCCGAACCGCGTGCCGGAGCCGGGCCGACCGGCTTCTGACCGGCCCGGATCCGCACCCGACCGGCCCGGATCCGCACCCGACCGGCCGGGACCCGCACCCGATCGGACGGGACCCGCACCCGACCGGCCGGGACCCGCACCGGGCACGCGCGGCGGTGGCGGCTCAGGAAGCCGTCGGATAGGGGAGCAGGCCCGCGTTCGTCCTCTCCCACGACGCCCGTAGCTCGGCCAGCAGCTCAGGCTCGGCAGCCGCCCGGTCGGCCTGTTCGCGCTGGTCCTCGGTCAGCCGGAAGAGCTGGTCGGTCCCGCTACCGCCCCGGTAGTACTTCCAGTCGCCGCGCCGCAGCGCCCGCTCGCCGCGCACCCGCCAGAACAGGTCCCGCTCCTTCGGCCTCTCGTCCCGCAGCAGATACCCGGCGAGGCTGATGCCGTCCAGGGGGTAGGCGGGGTCCGGCCGTGCACCGCCGAGCTCCAGCAGGGTCGCCGTCCAGTCCGGCGAGAACACGGGGAGATCGCTGACCTGGTGACCGTCGATGCGCGCGGGCCAGCGCAGCACCGAGGGGACCCGGATGCCGCCTTCCTGGAGTGAGCTCTTGTTGCCGGACAACGGCCAGTTGTAGGAGAAGCGCTCTCCGCCGTTGTCGCTGGCGAAGAAGACCAGGGTGTCCTCCTCCTGACCCGACCGCTTCAGGGCCTTCAGCACCTCGCCGACCGAGCGGTCCAGGTCCTCCACCATCTCCGTGTACTTCTCGACGGAGCCACCGTCGGCATTCCAGAGGGCGGCCCGGTCGCCCGCCTTGATCCGGCGGACGATCTCGGCCGAAGCCTCCGTGTCCCCGTCGGCGATCCAGGGCCAGTGCGGGGTCGTGAAGTTCAGGTTGAGCAGCCACGGCTTGTCGTGGTCGCGCTGCACGTACTCGCTCGCACGTTCCGTCAGGATCCGGGTGTAGTAGCGGAGGTCCTTGTACGCGGCGTCCCCTTCGTAGAGGTCGTACTCCCCACCCAGGCCGAGTTTCGAGTAGTACTCCAGGGCTCCGCCGAAGTTGCCGAAGAATTCGTCCCAGCCGGATCTGGTCGGGCTGTAGTCCGGCAGGTATCCGCAGTGCCACTTGCCGATCAGGGCGGTCGCGTAGCCGGCGCCACGCAGCAGGGACGCCAAGGTCGGGTGGGTCGTTTCGAGTCCCGCCGACTTGTCGGCGATGGGCTCCGCGAGCCCGCCCTTCGTACGCCCTGGGTAGCGGCCCGTGTAGAGGCTGAAGCGGGTGGGGGAGCAGGTCGCGGACCCGGAGTAGGCGTCCGTGAACCGCACGCCCTGACGCGCGAGTGCGTCCAGGTGGGGGGTACGGATGTGCGGCGCCCCGTAGGAGGAGAGATCCGCCCACCCGAGGTCGTCGCCGAGGATGAACAGGATGTTGGGACGGCGCGCGTGCCTGCCCCGGGCGGCGCGGAACGGCCGCTCCCGCGTCACGCCGTCGGACGCCGCCGCGACCGCGGGGGAGGCGGCCTGCAGGGCGACGGCGGCCGTGGCGGCGGTCGCCCCCACGGCGGTGGTGAACGTGCGACGGCTCAAGGGCTGGGTGCCGGACGGGCGTGTACCGGACGTTGTGCTCGCACTGGTATTCGATTCGCGAGAGGGCATGAGGTCTCCTGGGCGGGCCTCGGGCGCCGGTCGGTGCGACGCGCGAGAGAGGGGAACGCGACGGGACCCGCCGGACAGGGGCGTGCCTGGAGGCACGCCTCGCCGTGAGCGGGCACACAGGGAGAAGAGGCACGGCTCTACCGAAGAGAAGTCCTACGGAAGGCTTCGGGAGCGGGGCAGACTCAGCCGCGGCGACAGATGGCGCTCGCGACACGTCCGAGATCGACGTGGCGGCGCGCTACGAGCGTGACCGAGTGGTCACCGAGAGGCTGCATGAGCCAGGAGCCTGCCAACAGGCCATGCGCCTGTCAACGCTGATCTCGAATCGCGGACGGGAGTCCCAGTATCCGGAGCCTCCGGGCTGGGGACGCTTCCAGGGGGCGGGTGCTTCGAGAGGGGAGCGCCTTCGGGGCCGCCGGGGCGGGAGGCGGGATGCCCTCAGAGGGGTACGAAGGTTCGAGAGAGGCGTCCGGCGCTCCCCGTCCGGCCCTCGCCGGTGTGAGGCTCGCCACGAAACGAGCGTTCGGCCTCCCCCGGCCCCGTCTCGCCCCCGGCTCACCGAGTGCCACGACGAGGGCCCGCGCGGGCATCGGGCCGAAGCCGGCCCGGACCCGCCGGTAACCGCCGCCCATCCCGGCATCGGCCGTCCTGCGGGGGTCCGGGGCGCGGGGGGAGGATCCGCCCATGATCACCCGGAGTGATCGCCCGGAGCACCCTTCCGCTCCCGCGGAAACCGCCCCGCGGACTCGCTCCCGCCGGTGCCTGGACCCCTTCGGGGTGGTCACCCAATTCGGACCGGTGGTCGATCTCGCCTACACTCGGTGGCGTGCCTCGTGGTGATGGACGACTCAACCACGACCTGCTCCCCGGAGAGAAAGGCCCCCAGGACGCTTGCGGCGTCTTCGGTGTCTGGGCTCCGGGCGAAGAGGTCGCCAAGCTCACCTATTTCGGACTGTATGCCCTGCAGCACCGTGGACAGGAGTCCGCGGGCATCGCAGTGAGCAACGGGTCGCAGATCCTGGTCTTCAAGGACATGGGACTGGTCTCGCAGGTCTTCGACGAAACGTCTCTGGGTTCGCTCCAGGGCCATATCGCGGTCGGTCATGCCCGTTACTCCACCACCGGTGCCTCGGTGTGGGAGAACGCGCAGCCGACGTTCCGTGCTACCGCGCACGGCTCGATCGCCCTGGGACACAACGGCAACCTGGTCAACACGGCCCAGCTCGCCGAGATGGTGGCCGACCTTCCCCGGAAGGACGGCCGGGCCACCCAGGTCGCGGCGACCAACGACACCGACCTGGTGACCGCGCTGCTCGCCGGCCAGCGGGACGACGACGACAAGCCGCTCACCATCGAGGAGGCCGCCGCAAAGGTGCTCCCCGTGGTCAAGGGCGCCTTCTCACTCGTCTTCATGGACGAGCACACGCTCTACGCGGCCCGTGACCCGCAGGGCATCCGCCCCCTGGTCCTCGGCCGGCTCGAGCGTGGCTGGGTGGTGGCCTCCGAGTCCGCCGCCCTCGACATCTGCGGCGCCAGCTACGTGCGCGAGATCGAGCCGGGCGAGCTCGTCGCCATCGACGAGAACGGACTGCGCACTTCGCGCTTCGCGGAAGCGAAGCCCAAGGGCTGCGTCTTCGAGTACGTCTACCTGGCCCGCCCCGACACCGACATCGCCGGGCGGAACGTCTACCTCTCCCGGGTGGAGATGGGCCGGAAGCTGGCGGCCGAGGCTCCGGCCGAGGCCGATCTGGTCATAGCGACGCCGGAGTCGGGCACCCCCGCCGCCATCGGTTACGCCGAGGCCAGCGGCATCCCGTTCGGCGCCGGACTGGTCAAGAACGCCTACGTCGGCCGGACCTTCATCCAGCCGTCCCAGACCATCCGCCAGCTGGGCATCCGCCTCAAGCTGAACCCGCTCAAGGAAGTCATCAAGGGCAAGCGCCTGGTGGTCGTCGACGACTCGATCGTCCGCGGCAACACCCAGCGCGCCCTGGTAAGGATGCTCCGCGAGGCGGGCGCCGCCGAGATCCACATCCGGATCTCCTCCCCGCCCGTGAAGTGGCCCTGCTTCTTCGGCATCGACTTCGCGACGCGCGCCGAGCTGATCGCCAACGGCATGACGGTCGACGAGATCGCCACCTCCATGGGTGCGGACTCCCTCGCCTACATCTCGCTGGACGCGATGGTCGAGGCGACCACGATCGCCAAACCGAACCTCTGCCGCGCCTGCTTCGACGGCGAATACCCGATGGAGCTTCCGGACCCGGAGCTGCTGGGCAAGCAGCTGCTGGAGACCGAGCTGGCGGCCGGCCCCGCCGAGACCGCGGCGGCCGACGCGCTGCGTCGTCCGTGACCCGGACCGACCGGCTCCGTCCCCACCGGCCCAGTAATCCCACACGAAAGATCCCGGGCAATGTCTGAGACAACAGGTGCTTCCTACGCGGCGGCGGGCGTCGACATCGAAGCCGGCGACCGCGCCGTCGAGCTGATGAAGGAGTGGGTGAAGAAGACGCAGCGCCCCGAGGTCGCGGGCCTCGGCGGCCTGGGCGGGTTCGCCGGCCTCTTCGACGCCTCGGCGCTCAAGCGCTACGAGCGCCCGCTGCTCGCCTCCGCCACCGACGGTGTCGGCACGAAGGTCGATCTGGCCCGGCAGATGGGCGTCTACGACACCATCGGCCATGACCTGGTCGGCATGGTCGTCGACGACCTGGTCGTGTGCGGTGCCGAGCCGCTCTTCATGACCGACTACATCTGCGTCGGCAAGGTGCATCCCGAGCGTGTCGCGTCCATCGTGAAGGGCATCGCCGAAGGCTGCGTCCTGGCGGGCTGCGCCCTGGTCGGCGGCGAGACGGCCGAGCACCCGGGCCTGCTCGGCCCGGACGACTTCGATGTGGCGGGTGCCGGTACCGGCGTGGTCGAGGCCGACCGGCTGCTCGGCCCGGACCGTATCCGCAAGGGTGACGTCGTCATCGCGATGGCCTCTTCCGGTCTTCACTCCAACGGGTACTCGCTCGTGCGCCATGTGGTCTTCGACCGGGCCGGCTGGGCCCTGGACCGCCAGGTCGAGGAGTTCGGCAGGACGCTCGGGGAGGAGCTCCTGGAGCCCACCCGGATCTACTCCCTGGACTGCCTGGCACTGACGCGTACGACCGAGGTGCACGGCTTCAGCCACGTCACGGGCGGCGGCCTGGCCAACAACCTGGCCCGGGTCGTGCCGGAGGGACTGCACGCCACGGTCGACCGGTCCACCTGGACGCCCGGGGCCGTCTTCGACCTGGTCGGCAAGGCAGGACAGGTCGAGCAGCTGGAGCTGGAGAAGACGCTCAACATGGGTGTCGGCATGATCGCGATCGTGCCGGCCGACTCCGTGGACGTGGCGCTGACGACGCTGGCCGACCGGGGTGTGGACTCCTGGGTCGCCGGTGAGATCACCGACCGCGGTGACCACGTGACAGGCGCCGCTCTGACCGGCGGCTACGCCCGGTAGCTGAAGGACGACACGTCCGCCGGCCCCGTGCACCGGGCCGGCGGACGCGAGGGCCGCACCGCCCGTCCGGACGGGGACAGCACAGAACCCGGTCCGGGCAGGCCCGGACCGGGTTCTGTGTCAGCGCGAGGTCAAGCGCCGCGGCGCTGTGACGACGGACCGGACTGGCCGTCCTCGTCCGCATCCTCGTCGTCGTTGTACAGATCCGCGTACTGTGCGTACGGGTCATCTTCCTCGTCGTCGTCCTCGAACGGCTCGGCGTTCGGTGGTTGACTCGAAGGCGATGCGCCCAGCTCATTGGCCAGACGCGACAGGTCAGTCCCGCCGCTGCTGTACTTCAGCTGGCGGGCGACCTTGGTCTGCTTGGCCTTTGCCCGGCCGCGCCCCATGGCTCGACCCCCTCGGTGACGGGGCTCGACGGCCCCAGAGTCTTGACACGCGTTCATGTTTCAGGACGGACTCTCGGCTGAGAGACCGCGCCCGTGGCTTTAACGGTACCTGCTTCCTCGGCCATACGGTACGCCGCCCGCATCACGCGCCTTGCCGCAGGACCGCAGAGGAGCCCGTCCTCGCTGGTCAACAGCGATTTTAACCTCTTGCCGGTGACCGACCCGCCGACCGGGGTGAGTCTTGTCTCCCCACGCCCTCCCGCCCCCGCACGGCCGCCCTCCGACCGCCTTCGGCCCCCGTTCGCCCGGCCTCGCCGGATGCTCGGCGGAGGCGGAAGGCGGCGCTCGACGACGGCCCCTTCGGGCGTGCCTGACACCGGGCCGCGGGACGACGGTCCGGTGTCAGGGGCCGGCCCGGGGAGTGCGTGACGGGCGGGACGCGCCGATGGCCGCGGGGCGGCGTGAGCCGTCAGGGGCGGCGGGCTTCGGACATCCGCTGTTCGGCGATCCGGTCGGCGGCGGCGGCCGGCGGAATGCCGTCAGCCTTCGCACGTGCGAATATGGCCAGCGTGGTGTCGAAGATCTTCGCAGCCTTGGCCTTGCACCGGTCGAAGTCGAAACCGTGGAGCTCGTCGGCCACCTGGATCACACCACCGGCATTCACCACGTAGTCCGGTGCGTACAGGATCGAACGGTCGGCCAGGTCCTTCTCGACCCCCGGGTGCGCGAGCTGGTTGTTGGCCGCGCCGCACACCACCTTCGCGGTGAGTACGGGAACCGTCACGTCGTCCAGGGCGCCGCCGAGCGCGCACGGGGCGTAGATGTCGAGGCCCTCCGTGCGGATCAGCGCGTCCGTGTCCGCGGCGACGGCGACCTCGGGGTGCAGGTCGGTGATCCGGCGTACGGACTCCTCGCGCACGTCCGTCACGACGACCTCCGCGCCGTCGCCGAGCAGGTGCTCGACCAGGTGGCGGCCCACCTTGCCGACGCCGGCGACGCCGACCTTGCGGCCCCGCAGCGTGGGATCGCCCCACAGGTGCTGGGCGGAGGCGCGCATGCCCTGGAAGACGCCGAAGGCGGTCAGCACGGAGGAGTCACCGGCGCCGCCGTTCTCGGGCGAGCGGCCGGTGGTCCAGCGGCACTCGCGGGCGACGACGTCCATGTCGGCGACGTACGTGCCGACGTCACAGGCGGTCACGTAGCGTCCGCCGAGCGAGGCCACGAACCGGCCGTAGGCGAGCAGCAGTTCGTCCGTCTTGACGAGATCGGGGTCGCCGATGATGACGGCCTTGCCGCCTCCGTGGTCGAGGCCGGCCAGGGCGTTCTTGTACGACATGCCGCGCGAGAGGTTCAGCGCGTCGGCCACGGCCTCCGCCTCGGAGGCGTACGGGTAGAAGCGGGTGCCGCCGAGGGCGGGGCCCAGGGCGGTGGAGTGGAGGGCGATGACGGCCTTGAGGCCGCTGGCGCGGTCCTGGCAGATCACGACCTGCTCGTGGCCTCCCTGCTCCGAGTGGAACAGGGTACGCAGTACATCGACAGGCGCGCCGGTCACATCGGTCACTGTGGTGACTCCCAAGTACGAAGCGGCGGAAGACCCTCCTGAAGGTGGGGAGGGCCCCGGGCCGGCCTGTACGGCCGGTCCGGCTGGGCAAGACTGTAAGTCCTACGGGCCCGTAGATCTGTTTCAGTGCTCGGGATCACCCCCTGGCGGAGTACGGGCGTGACACGATTCGCCGCATGCCGGTGGTGTCCTCAGTGCTAGTCCCTTACACGTCCTACCTGCGGGTGTACGAGCCGCTCGCCGCCTTCCCCGAACCCGAACGCGGCCACTGGGCGCGCTACGCCCAGCGGACCGAGCTCCCCAGCGCCCAGGACGAACTCCGGCGCTCGCTCGCCGACTTGGTGCCCACCCCGCCGGTGGGCGTGCCCGTGCACGAAAGCGCCGACGCCTTCGTCGCGGAGGTGGACGGGGTCGTGTGCGTCTGCCCCTGGCGGACGCGCATGCGGGGCTGGATGGCCCTGGACGAACTGGGGGGTCTGTTTCCGGCCACGGTGCTGGACTCGGTGCTGCCGCCGGTGGTGCGGGGGCAGCAGGCGGCGGACTACGAGCGCTGGGCGGAGCGGAACCCGGACGCCCGTCCCTGGATCCGGACCACGGTGTGGCACGTCCCGGTGCGCTGGTTCGTCCTCTTCGACGACGAGGAGCGCGAATACGTGGCCGGGGACGCGGACGGCGTCCGGCCCCTGCTGCGCTACCGGACACCGATGGTGCAGGCGCGGCGCCGGCTGGCGCGGGCGCTCAGGACGCTGCGGGAGACGGTCGACGAAGGACCCCTGACCGAGGGGCTGGTGGATGTGGGGCGCTGGCTGGAGGAGTTCCATCCGCGCGCCCTGGTCGAACTGGACTACGGCGGCCTGGTCCACGCGCTGCCGGGGGAGCAGCTGGCGGAGGACCGGTCGGCCGCCGACGTGGCCGAGGGCATCGCGGCGCTGCGGGCCGGGGACACCGATGCGGCGGGTGTGGCGTACGGGCGTCTGGCCGAGCGGTGGCGGGCGGTACGGGACCGCCAATCGGCCAACTAGTCGGAAAGCTGTGCAAGTGCCAGTAACCGTCGCATAGACAGGCGATAGGGAGGGAAGAGACATCCTGTGCGGTGTCCGGCATTCAAGGGCACCGGGAGATCCCGGGAGTCTCCAGGCGCCCGGGAGGCACCCGTGAGGTGCCGAGGCGGCCGGGTGGAGGTGAACGGAGATGGCCTGACAGGAACTGACGGGCAGTGAACCGAACGCCCTGTGTGACGCGTGAGACAGGTGAGGTCGGAGATCGCTCCACAGGGCGCGGGACCTACGTCCCGAACCGGGCCTTTGCCTCAAGCGTGACGGAAAGCACTAACGGGGCCCTTGCGCCCTTCCCTACTCCTCATGCCAAAATAGGACAAGGGGTCCTGGGGAGACTCTGTCCGCCCAACTTTGGGTGGAATGCTCAGCATTGCACGCTATGGGGGGTCTGACGACTTCTGACGACTCCTGATCGCTCTGTGACTGATCGTTACTGGGGCGTGACTGTCCGCTATGGCATGGTCCATCGGCTTCCGTCGCTGATGAACACCTGGGAGGGCAATTCCATCGGTTTGGCCGACGTGGCCGGACGGATGGTGTAGTTGTAGTGCCGAGGACAAGCCGTTCGTCCTATAACCGACTCGGCCCGCGTCCGCCATTTCGGGCAACGCGGGTCAAGGTGCAGAATTTAGAGGAAAGAACCGAGATGGTTCGGTTCTCCCGAGGAGGCCGCTCATGACCGCTCGCACCCCTGATGCCGAGCCGCTGCTGACCCCGGCTGAGGTCGCCACGATGTTCCGCGTGGACCCGAAGACGGTCACCCGTTGGGCCAAGGCTGGCAAGCTCACGTCCATCCGCACGCTCGGTGGGCATCGCCGGTACCGCGAGGCAGAGGTCCGCGCACTGCTTGCGGGTATTCCGCAGCAGCGCAGCGAGGCCTGACACACCCCTGTCGCCGCAGCACAACCGGGTTACCGACGGGTCCCCCAACCCCCGGTACCCACTCATAGCTCCACACGACGGACGCCTGCCCCAACGGGCGTCATACCTGTGACACGAGGGTGCGTCGTTCGATCGCGCTGGACTCCGCCGGGTCCAGCGCGATCTTTTTTGTGTCCGCAGCCGCCCTGCGGGCGGTTCATGGCAGCGGTCGGGGCGTGCGGTGCCCGGCATCGCCCGGCGGCCGGCCCGGCGCCACGTCCTGAGCGGCGGACAACAGGCCGACGGGTCGGTTTCCCGGGGCCCTGCGCGCGGGTGTGGGCGTGCCTGTTCGGACCTGTTCGTCCGGGACCCGGACGTCGTGGGAGGGCTCGGGCGGAACGGCCCGGGATGTGCTCCCCTGAGGGGTGCAATTGCACATATTAAATTCGCCAGTTGTAGGAAGTGCGTAAAGTACCCCCCTGGCAAAACGAATTGGGTGACTCCCGTCACACCGGCGTGGTCTTGCCATCTACGAGCCTGCCACTTCCGGCGGGCGGATCGCTGCGGCCGATCGTCATGTCGTGGAGGGACTTCGGTCACCGCGGAGGTCACCGTCCGGGGTGCCGTCCCCCTCCTCGCGCTCCGGAGTGCGCCCCTCCCTGTCCTCCGCGGTGGCACCGGGCGGAGGGGATGCCTCTCCGGCCGGACCTGAGGGCCGGCCGGCGGGTTCCTGGGGGGCGGAGGAGGGGTCCGGCGCCCTGCGGGACTCGGGGCGCGTGTGCGGCGGCTGTGGGGCCGTCAGGGGCTCCATGGCGAGCAGCAGTAGGCGATGGCAGACCGGACAGCGACGGGTGAGGTGGCGGTAGCCGGAAGCGGCCGCCAGGTGGGCGCGCAGGAGCGCGCGGGTCTCGTGCCGTGCCGTGGACGCAGACATGCGTGCGACCTCCCGGAGGACCCGGCCGCCCGCACCGGGAAAACAGGGGCGACCTCTGTCCTACGGAGTTACCCGTGACGGACGCGGCCGTCAAGACGCACGAAAGCCCGGATCCTGGGGATCCGGGCTTTCGTCTACTGCGGTCCTGACGGGATTTGAACCCGCGGCCTCCACCTTGACAGGGTGGCGAGCACTCCAAACTGCTCCACAGGACCAGGTTTTCGCTGCTGCCTTGCGGCTGGCTGCGAAGACAGACTGTACAGGAGGTCCGAGGGCCAGGTCGAACTCACTCTGGGTGCCGGGCCCGATACGACGTCGCGGCGGGCCGGATCACGGTGCCGCCGCGTCGATCGCCTTCACGATCCGCTTGTCCGAGACCGGCTGCGCGGTGCCCAGGGCGTGGGCGAAGTAGCTCACCCGCAGCTCCTCGATCATCCAGCGGATGTCCAGGACCTCCTGGGGGACGGGCCGCCCCTTGGGCAGCTGTTCCAGCAGCCAGGCGTACTCGTCCTGCATCTCGTGGACCTTCTCCATGCGGGTGGTGTCCCGCTGGACGTTCGTCGGCATCTGCTGCAGCCGGCGGTCCTCGGCGACCAGATAGCGCATCAGGTCAGGCAGCCTGCGCAACCCGGTCGCGGTGACGAAGCCGGGCGGTACGAGACGGGCCAGGTGGTCCCGTACGTCCGTGACGTTGTTGACCAGGACCAGGCTGTTCGTCGACTTGAGCCGGCGCTCGCAGGCCTGCCAGGCGGCCAGGATCTGCTGCACCTGGCCGATCGTCCGGACGGTGAGGTCCACGAGGTCGGCGCGCACCTTGTCGTACAGCTTCCGGAACGACGCCTCGTCCCAGGCGGGGCCGCCGTGCGCGGCGATCAGCCGGTCGGCCGCCGCCGTCGCGCAGTCGTCGAACAGCGCCTGGATGGAGCCGTGCGGATTGCGTGACAAGGCGAGCTTCTGCTGGTTGGTGAGTTTCTCCGAGGCGAACTTGGCCGGGTTCACCGGGATGTTCAGCATGATCAGCCTTCGGGTGCCCCGCCACATCGCCTGCTGCTGCTCGGCCTCCGTGTCGAAGAGCCGTACGGCGACGGTCGCGCCCTGGTCGACGAGGGCCGGGTACGCCTTCACCGGCTGGCCGGCCCGACGCGTCTCGAAGACCCGGTCCAGCGTGCCGATGGTCCAGTCCGTGAGGCCGGAGCGCTCGATGGACTCGCCGGTGGGCCCCGCCGTGGCCGCGGCGGCCTTGGAGAGCGCCTGGCGGGCCTTGGGACGCAACTGGAGCTTCAGCGCTTCCAGGTCCTTGTCCTCGGCGACCTTGTGGCGCCGTTCGTCGGTGATCCGGAAAGTGATCTTCAGATGGTCCGGGACCCGGGAGAGGTCGAAGTCGTCCGCCGTGACGGGGACGCCGACCATCCGCTGGAGCTCCCGGGCGAGCGTGAGCGGCAGGGGCTCCTGCAGGGGGACCGCCCGGTCCAGGAACTTCGTCGCGTAGTTCGGGGCCGGGACGTAGTGCCGGCGGATCGGCTTGGGCAGCGAGCGGATCAGCTCGGTGACCACCTCCTCGCGCAGGCCCGGGATCTGCCAGTCGAAACCCTCGGAGGTGACCTGGTTGAGCACCTGGAGCGGGATGTGGACGGTCACACCGTCGGCGTCCGCGCCCGGCTCGAACTGGTACGTCACCCGGAACTTGAGCCTCCCCTGCCTCCAGGAGTCCGGGTAGTCGTCCTTGGTGACGGCCCCGGCCTTCTCGTTGATGAGCATCGAGCGCTCGAAGTCGAGCGCGTCCGGCTCGTCACGGCGCTTGTGCTTCCACCAGGAGTCGAAGTGCGCCCCGGAGACGATGTGCTCCGGGATCCGCCGATCGTAGAAGTCGAAGAGCGTCTCGTCGTCCACGAGGATGTCGCGGCGCCGCGCGCGGTGCTCCAACTCCTCCACCTCGCCGAGGAGTTTGCGATTGTCATGGAAGAACTGGTGGTGGGTGCGCCAGTCGCCCTCGACCAGGGCGTTGCGGATGAACAGCTCGCGCGACGCCTCCTGGTCGATACGGCCGAAATTGATCTTGCGCTGGGCGACGATCGGTACCCCGTAGAGCGTGACCCGCTCGTACGCCATCACCGCCGCCTGGTCCTTCTCCCAGTGCGGTTCGCTGTAGGTGCGCTTCAGCAGGTGCTCGGCCAGCGGCTCGATCCACTCCGGCTCGACCTTCGCGTTGACCCGCGCCCAGAGCCGGGAGGTCTCCACCAGCTCGGCCGACATCACGAAGCGCGGCTGCTTCTTGAAGAGTGCGGAGCCCGGGAAGAGGGCGAACTTGGCGCTGCGGGCGCCCAGGTACTCGTTCTTCTCGGTGTCCTTCAGCCCGATGTGCGAGAGCAGCCCCGCCAGCAGCGAGGTGTGCACCGACTGCTCGGGCGCGTCCTCGTCGTTGAGCTGGATGCCCATCTGCTTGGCCACCGTGCGCAGCTGGGCGTAGATGTCCTGCCACTCGCGGATCCGCAGGAAGTTCAGGTACTCCTGCTTGCACATGCGGCGGAAGCTGGAGGAGCCCCGCTCCTTCTGCTGCTCCCGGACGTAACGCCACAGATTGAGGAACGCCAGGAAGTCGGACGTCTCGTCCTTGAAGCGGGCGTGGTTCTGGTCGGCCTGGGTCTGCTTCTCCGCGGGCCGCTCGCGCGGGTCCTGGATGGACAGCGCGGCGGCGATGACCATGACCTCGCGGACACAGCCGTTGCGGTCGGCCTCCACGACCATGCGGGCCAGGCGCGGGTCCACCGGCAGCTGGGAGAGCTTGCGGCCCAGCGGGGTGAGGCGCTTCTTCGGATCCTTCTCGGCCGGGTCCAGCGCGCCCAGCTCCTGGAGCAGCTGGACGCCGTCCCGGATGTTGCGGTGGTCCGGCGGGTCGATGAAGGGGAACTTCTCGATGTCACCGAGGCCGGCCGCGGTCATCTGGAGGATGACGGAGGCGAGGTTGGTCCGGAGGATCTCCGGGTCGGTGAACTCCGGTCGCGTGAGGAAGTCGTCCTCGGAGTACAGCCGGATGCAGATGCCGTCCGACGTACGCCCGCAGCGGCCCTTGCGCTGATTGGCGCTGGCCTGCGAGATCCGCTCGATGGGCAGCCGCTGCACCTTGGTGCGGTGGCTGTAGCGGGAGATACGGGCGTTGCCCGGGTCGATCACGTACTTGATGCCGGGAACGGTCAGGGAGGTCTCCGCGACGTTCGTCGCCAGAACGATCCTGCGGCCGGTGTGGCGCTGGAACACGCGGTGCTGCTCCGCGTGCGACAGCCGGGCGTAGAGGGGGAGCACCTCGGTGTGCGCCAGGTTGCGCTTGTTCAGCGCGTCCGCCGTGTCGCGGATCTCCCGCTCCCCGGAGAGGAAGACCAGGACGTCGCCCGGGGCCTCGTGGTCCAGCTCGTCGACGGCGTCACAGATCGCGGTGATCTGGTCGCGGTCGGAGTCCTCGCCGTCCTCCTCGAGCAGGGGCCGGTAGCGCACCTCCACCGGATACGTGCGCCCGCTGACCTCCACGATCGGTGCTTCGCCGAAGTGCTGGGCGAAGCGCTCCGGGTCGATGGTCGCCGAGGTGATGACGACCTTCAGATCGGGGCGCCTGGGCAGCAGCCTGGCCAGGTACCCCAGCAGGAAGTCGATGTTCAGCGACCGCTCGTGCGCCTCGTCGATGATGATCGTGTCGTAGGCGAGGAGCTCGCGGTCCGTCTGGATCTCGGCCAGCAGGATGCCGTCCGTCATCAACTTCACGAACGTGGCGTCCGGGTTCACCTGGTCGGTGAAGCGCACCTTCCAGCCCACGGCCTCCCCGAGCGGGGTCTTCAGCTCGTCGGCGACCCGCTCGGCGACCGTGCGGGCCGCGATCCGGCGGGGCTGGGTGTGCCCGATCATGCCCCGGACGCCGCGCCCCAGCTCCATGCAGATCTTGGGGATCTGCGTGGTCTTGCCGGAGCCGGTCTCGCCGGCCACGATCACGACCTGGTGGTCGCGTATCGCCTCCAGGATCTCGTCCTTCTTCTGGCTGACCGGGAGCTGTTCCGGGTACGACAGGGCGGGCATCCGCCCCGCGCGCCCCGCGAGCCGCTCGGCCGACTTCGCGGCCTCGGCGGCGATCTCGTCCAGCACGGACTGCCTGGCTTCGGGCTTACGGATGCGGCGGGCGCCCTCGAGACGACGGCCGAGCCGCTGCGCGTCGCGGAGCGAGAGCTGCCCGAGCTGGGTCTGGAGATCGGCGAAGGAAGTAGACATACGGACCCCAGGATCTCACCCGGGCCCGAGGAGTGGCGAACGCATTTCGCGCGGAGTCCGTCACGGGTCCCGCCGGGCCGGGCCGGCCGCGGAGGTCTCGCCGGTCCGGTCGCGGTCACCGCCTCGCGGAGCGCGGGTGGTCCGGGCGTCCTCGTGTGCGGCCGCCGGCGTGGTCACCGAGCGGACGGGCGGGATCACAGCACGTACCATTTCGGGCAACTGACCACCCGTTCCCCGCACAAGGCGGTCCCGTGTCCCGTACGCAGTGGCGCAGCCTGGTGGCCGTGCTCGCGGTCGTGCTGGGGCTGCTCTGCGTACCGGCGGCCGCGGCGGCCGGCCCCGTCACCGCCGAGGTGGTGGCCGCCGCCGGGGACACGGGCATACCGGGCTGCGACCGCACCAGGGACCACGACGGCTCCGGCCCCGCCCTGCCGGCCCGGCCCCACGCCGCGCACGACCAGGCGCCCGGCCCCGCGGTAGGGGGCCCGCCCGCGGCCACCGGCCGGGGGCATGCTGCGGAGCGCGTCGCCGTACGCGGTCCCGGACCCGCCACTCCCACGCCCGTCGAACTGTCCGTGCTGAGGGTGTAGGCGGGCCCGTCCCGCCTCCCTCCCGCAGAATTCACCGCCTCAGCACGGAGTGCCGCATGCCCACGCCCGCCCGCCCCTCGTCCCGGCCGTCCTCGAAGAAGCCGCTCGCCCTCGGCGCCGTCGTCGTCATCGCCGCAGGTCTGCTCGGCTTCGCCTCGTACCTGGCCACCGCGCCCGACACGCCGGCGTCGGACACGCCGGCCGTCGCGGCGACCCCGGAACCGGACGCCGACGTCCACCCGGAACTGGCGGAACTCGCCAGGCGCGACGCCGGCGACAAGCTGGCCCAGGGACGCACGGACGCCCCCGTCGTCCTCATCGAGTACGCCGACTTCAAGTGCGGCTACTGCGGGAAGTTCGCCCGGGACACCGAACCCGCGCTCGTCGAGAAGTACGTCGAGGACGGCACCCTGCGCATCGAATGGCGCAACTTCCCCATCTTCGGCGAGGAGTCGGAGGCGGCCGCCCGCGCCTCCTGGGCCGCCGGACAGCAGGACCGCTTCTGGGCCTTCCACCGGGCCGCCTACGCGAAGGGTGCCAAGGAGAAGGGCTTCGGCAAGGACCGGCTCAGGGCCCTCGCCAAGGAGGCCGGCGTCAAGGACCTCGCCCGCTTCGCACGCGACGCCGGAAGCCCGGCGGCCGCGGAAGCCGTCGGCCGGGACCAGGAACAGGCGTACGGAATCGGTGCCACGTCGACCCCGTCCTTCCTCATCAACGGGCGTCCCGTCGCCGGAGCCCAGCCCATGGCCGTCTTCACCCAGGCCATCGAGGCGGCGGCGGCCGAGGCGGCGAACGTGGGCAGCGCCGGTCAGGACGCGCGGTGACCCCGGACATCGGTTACGTCGCGGCACTGCTCGGCGGCCTCCTCGCCCTGGTCAGCCCGTGCAGCGCCCTCCTGCTCCCGGCCTTCTTCGCGTACTCCGTCGACTCGGCCTCCCGGCTGCTTGCCCGGACCGGCATCTTCTACGCCGGCCTCGCCACCACCCTCGTCCCGCTCGGTGCCGCGGGCTCGTACGCCGGACGGCTCTTCTACGGTCACCGTGACGCCCTCGTGCTCGGCGCCGGCTGGCTGGTCATCGGGCTCGGCCTCGCACAGATCGCCGGTCTCGGCTTCGCCTCGCGCCACATCACCGCCCTCGGCGGCCGGATCCGCCCCACGACCGTCCTCTCCGTCTACGCCCTGGGCGCCGTCTACGGTCTGGCCGGTTTCTGCGCGGGCCCCATCCTCGGCAGTGTCCTCACCGTGGCGGCCGTCAGCGGCAGTCCGCTCTACGGCGGCCTGTTGCTCGCCGTCTACGCCCTGGGCATGGCCGTTCCGCTGTTCGTGCTCGCACTGCTCTGGGACCGCTTCGACCTGGGCCACCGGGCGTGGCTGCGCGGCCGCACCCTGCGCGCCGGCCGTTTCGGGCTGCACACCACGTCGCTGCTCTCCGGTCTCCTCTTCGTCGGACTCGGGGTGATCTTCCTCGCGTACGACGGGACGACGGCGCTGCCCGGCCTGCTGGACGTGGACGACTCCTTCGCCGTCGAGCAGTGGGCCCAGCGCATCGGGGAGCGGATCCCCGACGCGGTCGCACTGACGACCGTGGTGGCCGTGGTGCTCCTGGTCCTCGGCGTGCGGGCGTGGCGACGCCGGGCCGACGGGCTCCCCGCGCAGCGGGACGGATCCCACGCGGACGGGTCCGACGCGCGCGAGGACGGCTCCCGCACACAGGAGGAAGAGGAAGTGACCTGACACGACGAAGGCCCCGTCCGTGGACGGGGCCTTCGGGTGGTGGCTGGGGCCGGGATCGAACCGGCGACCTATCGCTTTTCAGGCGATCGCTCGTACCAACTGAGCTACCCAGCCACGCAGCTCGTACGGGCTGCAGCGGTCCTGACGGGATTTGAACCCGCGGCCTCCACCTTGACAGGGTGGCGAGCACTCCAAACTGCTCCACAGGACCAAGCTAATGTGCGAGACAAGTCTCGCACACCGTAAAGCGTGCCCCCAACGGGATTCGAACCCGTGCTACCGCCTTGAAAGGGCGGCGTCCTGGGCCACTAGACGATGAGGGCTAAGGGCCCACCTGCGCGCTTTCCAGCGCGTCGGGGACGTGAGAAGCATATGTGATGGCAGGAGGTAACGCCAAAACGGTTTACGGGGAGGTCGGGGAGCCGGTCGGCGAAGGGGAGGGACTCGCCAGATTCTCCTCCGGCAGATGGCGGCTGACCTCGGCCGTCGTCAGCCCGAGGCCCCCCAGGGTGATCTCGTCCCAGGCCTGCAGGCGCCGGGTGGAGCGGTCCATGTAGAGGACGGAGGCCCGCACCTTCTCCGGCTTGTCGTTCTGCACGGCGCGCAGCCCTCCGCCGCCGGTCGAGCCCTCCACCTTCAGCCGCGTGCCGAGTGCCAGCAGTTCGTTCACCCGGTGGTGCACGTGTCCCGCCAGGACGAGGGGAACCGTTCCGTCCGTCTCCCTCGCGGCGTTCGGGTCGTGGGCCACCGCGATGTCGACGGGCGTGCCCGCCCGCTTCTGGTCGCGCAGCGCGGAAGCGAGCCGCATGCCCGCCAGTTGCTCGGAGGCCTTTCCGCCCGTGGGGCGCGAACGGTCGGGCGTGAACTGGGGGTCCCCGGTACCGGCGATCCGCAGTCCCGCGACGTCCACGGCGCTGCCCCCGTCGAGTACGTGCGCATTGCGGAGCTTCTTCAGATGGGCCTGCGTGACCTTGGAGTCGTGGTTGCCCCGCACCCACACATAGGGCGCGCCGAGATCGCGGACGGGATCCAGGAAGCCGTTCTCGGCTGCCGTGCCGTGGTCCATCGTGTCGCCGGAGTCGATGATCACGTCGATCTCGTACTGCTCGACGAGTGAGCTGATGATGTGCCAGGAGGCCGGATTCAGGTGGATGTCGGAGACGTGCAGCACCCGGATGGTCGCCGGGTCCGGCTGGTACACGGGGAGGGTGGACGTGGCGTCGTACAGCTTGGTGACGTTGGTGACGAGCCGGGCCAGCTCCTGCTGGTAGACGTCGAACTCGGTGACGATCGAGCGGGCGTCGCCGACGACCGAGGGGGCGCTGGAGAGCAGCCCGGAGAACTTCGGCTCCAGGACGGACTTCGGGTTCCAGGTGGCGTACGCGCTGACACCCGAGGCGGCCAGGAGCGCGAACGCGAGCCCGCCGGCCGCCAGGGCGCGGCGCGGGCGGCGGTACACGGCGAGGCCGAGGGCGGTGGCGCCGGAGACGACGGCCACACAGGAGCGGACGGCCAGCTCCTGCGTGCCGGCCGCGACGTCCTCCGTGACCTCGTCCTGCAGTCCGGAGAGCCGTTCAGGGTGCTTGACCAGGGCCTGGGAGCGCTCGGGGTCCAGTTGGTCGACGTCCACGTCGAGCCGGACGGGGGCGATGTGGGAGTCCAGTTCCAGAGCGCCGAGCGGGGAGACGTTGATCTTCGTCCCGCCGTTCAGGGAGGGACGCAGGGTCATCGTCGTGTCCATCGGGCCGACCGGCGTGCGCACACTGCCGACGGTCAGCAGGCCCAGCCAGGCCCCCAGCACGACGACCGCGAGCAGTCCGAGCGCGCGTGCGTACGGGTGCCCGGTGGCGGCGGGGGTGCCGGCGGAGGTGGCGGAGCGGGAGCGGTGGGGGTGCCGGACACGGACGAGTGCGGCGCGGAACGGATCGCGGGCCATTGGGCGCGTATGCCCCGATCGGGCGGCGGACATGCGGAGCCCCGGGGAGGCGTGGGCCGGGCGGGTGGCGCGTACGGTCCGCCAGGACCCGCCCGTTCCGGCCGTGGGTACGCGACAATGGCGGAGTGCTGGAGATGACGCGCGAGGAGTTCGAAGAGCTGGTGAGCGTGGCCCTCGACCGGGTCCCGCCGGAGCTGATGCGGCTGATGGACAACGTCGCGGTGTTCGTCGAGGAGGAACCCGAGGACGCACAGGACCGGGAGCTGCTGGGGCTCTACGAAGGCACCCCGCTCACCGAGCGTGGCGAGTGGTACGCGGGGGTGCTGCCGGACCGGATCACCATCTACCGCGGGCCGGCCCTGCGGATGTGCGCGACGCGCGAGGAC
Source organism: Streptomyces sp. B1I3 (assembly GCF_030816615.1). Lineage (NCBI taxonomy): Bacteria > Bacillati > Actinomycetota > Actinomycetes > Kitasatosporales > Streptomycetaceae > Streptomyces > Streptomyces sp. B1I3. The sequence continues at coordinate 3,782,063 of NZ_JAUSYD010000001.1, read as the reverse complement.
GTCGTCGCCGAGACCGAGATCACCGTCGTGCACGAGATCGCCCACCACTTCGGCATCGACGACGAGCGGCTGCACGCCCTCGGATACGGGTGAGGAACAGGGGCGCGCGTTCCGCGCGCGGTGGTTGGGACCGGCCGCGTGTGCGGGTGTTGTGCCAGGGCGTGTCCCCGGCGGGTGCGGGGGAGTTGGACACATCGCTCCCTCGTCCCGCCGTCTCCCCGCCCCGGAGGTGCCATTCCGTGCGCCACATGTCCGCCCGCGTCCGCCGGGCAGCCGTCACCGCGCTGACGATCGCCGTGTCCACCGGCTGCATGAGCGTCGGGGACGACGCCGGGCAGCCGGCTCCTCCGCGTCCCTCCGGCCGGCAGGGGGAGTCCGCCCAGCCGGACGGCGGCACCGTGCGTGGCACCGGCCGGTCCGGTTCCGGGGGCGGCCGTGCCGAGGCGCAGTCGGACCGGGACGCCTCGCGCCGGCCGGACGCGCGCCCGCACCCCGCCGGGCGCCCGGACAGGCCGGGAGGCACCCTTCCGGCCCCTGCGCCGGGGAATCCGGAGCCGACCCTGGGCGGACACCTGCCGACCCCCGAGCCGAGCGCTCCGGGGCCCGGCGAGCCGCCGCCCCCGCCGGTCTCCCCGGAGCCGCCCCCGTCACCGCCCCCGGCCTCCCCGGAGCCGTCGCAGCAGCCGCCGGAGCAGCCCTCGGCCTCGCCCGCCGCGCAGTTCCGGAGCGATGCGCTGGGCCCGCCGGGGCGGGTGGGGGTGTGGCCGACCCCGAAGGCATCACCGCAGGTCGCGCCGGTGTGAGGGCTGTCCCGGCGGGGCCGGTTTGCACGATTGGGGGGAGAGTGCGTATGGTAGTAGATCGTTTGATCCATTGCCCGGCGCCGACACAGAAGAGCGCCGTGTGGCGCGTACTCTCCCTTGCCGTGGCTGGACCGCATTGAGGCGGTCGAAATTGCGAAAACACGGAGTTACGGGCGCGTGCCGAGACTCCGAGAGGTTTCGCATTTCGCATGTCAATTTCCAGTTCTGACCACACCGTCATGCCCGAGAACGTCGAGAACACCGAGGCGAACGCCGTCGTCGAGAGCGCCGAGGCCGTCGTGGCCGCGGCGCCCGAGACGGTCGTGGAGATCCCCGCCGAGACCGCCGACGAGGTCACCACCACCGACGCTCCCGAGGCCGAGGCCGAGGCCGAGAACGCCGAGGCCGCCGAGCCGACCGTCACGTTCGCCTCGCTCGGGCTGCCCGAGGGCATCGTCCGCAAGCTCGCGCAGAACGGTGTGACCGCCCCCTTCCCGATCCAGGCGGCGACCATCCCGGACGCCCTGGCCGGCAAGGACATCCTGGGCCGCGGCCGTACCGGCTCCGGTAAGACGCTCTCCTTCGGTCTGCCGACCCTGGCCACGCTGGCCGGCGGTCACACCGAGAAGAAGAAGCCCCGCGCGATCATCCTCACCCCGACCCGTGAGCTCGCGATGCAGGTCGCGGACGCGCTTCAGCCGTACGGCGACGTACTCGGCCTGAAGATGAAGGTCGTGTGCGGCGGTACGTCGATGAGCAACCAGATCTACGCGCTGGAGCGCGGGGTCGACGTCCTCGTCGCCACCCCGGGCCGCCTGCGCGACATCATCACCCGTGGTGCCTGCTCCCTGGCCAACGTCCAGGTTGCCGTCCTCGACGAGGCCGACCAGATGTCGGACCTGGGCTTCCTGCCCGAGGTCACCGAGCTGCTCGACCAGATCCCCGGCGGCGGCCAGCGCATGCTCTTCTCCGCCACGATGGAGAACGAGATCGGCACGCTGGTCAAGCGCTACCTGAGCAACCCGGTCACCCACGAGGTGGACAGCGCCCAGGGCAACGTCTCGACCATGTCCCACCACGTCCTCGTCGTGAAGCCGAAGGACAAGGCGCCGGTCACGGCCGCGATCGCCGCCCGCAAGGGCCGCACGATCATCTTCGTCCGCACCCAGCTGGGCGCCGACCGCATCGCCGAGCAGCTCATCGAGTCCGGCGTGAAGGCGGACGCGCTGCACGGCGGCATGACGCAGGGTGCCCGTACCCGCGTGCTCGAGGACTTCAAGAAGGGCTACGTCAACGCCCTGGTCGCCACCGACGTCGCCGCCCGCGGTATCCACGTCGACGGCATCGACCTGGTCCTGAACGTGGACCCGGCCGGCGACCACAAGGACTACCTGCACCGCTCGGGCCGTACCGCCCGGGCCGGCAAGTCCGGTGTCGTCGTCTCGCTGGCGCTGCCGCACCAGCGTCGCCAGATCTTCCGTCTCATGGAGGACGCGGGCGTCGACGCCTCGCGTCACATCGTGCAGGGCGCGGGCGTCTTCGAGCCGGAGGTCGCCGAGATCACCGGTGCCCGCTCGCTGACCGAGGTCCAGGCCGACTCCGCGAACAACGCGGCCAAGCAGGCCGAGCGCGAGGCGGCCGACCTCACCAAGCAGCTGGAGCGCGTCCAGCGCCGTGCCGTCGAGCTGCGCGAGGAGGCCGACCGTCTGGTCGCCCGTGCCGCCCGCGAGCGGGGCGAGGACCCGGAGGCGGCGGTGGCCGAGGTCGCCGCCGAGGCCGAGGCCGCACTCGTCGCCGCGGTGTCCGTCCCGGAGCAGCAGGCCGCTCGCGACGACCGTCGTGACGACCGGGGCAACTTCAACCGCCGTGACGACCGTGGCGGCGACCGCCGTGACGACCGTGGTGGCGACCGCGGGGGTTACCGCGGTGGCAACGACCGTGTCGGCGAGCGCAGTGGCCGTCCCTCCGGCGGGGCCGGCTACCGCGGCAGCAACGACCGTCCGTCCTTCCGCGGCAGCAGCGACCGTCCGTCGGGTGGCTTCCGCTCCGGTGGCGGTGACCGTCGCGACGACCGTGGTGGCCGTCCCTTCGAGCGTCGTGACAACGACCGTCCGGCGTTCAACCGTGACCGCCGTGACGAGCGTCCGTCGGGTGGCTTCCGCTCCGGTGGCGGTGACCGTCGCGACGACCGTGGTGGCCGTCCCTTCGAGCGTCGTGACAACGACCGTCCGGCGTTCAACCGTGACCGCCGTGACGAGCGCCCGTCCGGTGGCTTCCGCTCCGGCGGCAGCGACCGTCCGTTCAACCGTGACCGTCGCGACGACCGTCCCGCGGCCGGCTTCCGCTCCGGCGGGGACCGTCCGGCCGGCCACCGTGGTGGCACCGGCACGGGTACCGGCACCGGCACCTTCGGCCGCCGTGACGACAAGCCGCGCTGGAAGCGCAACGGCTGAGCACGGCTGACAGCCGGCTGAACCGCAGGGCCCGTACGACACTTCGGTGGCGTACGGGCCCTGCGGCGTTTCCGGCGCCCGTGCCAGGGCATCGCTGGGGGCATGACAAACGACGAAGCCGTGGCGGCGGAGCCGCCGCCCGATGCCCTTCAGAGCCCGTCAGCAGCCGCTTCGGACGAGGAGCGGCTGGCCGAGCTGGGCTACACCCAGGTCCTCGCCCGCCGGATGTCCGCGTTCTCCAACTACGCCGTCTCGTTCACGATCATCTCGGTGCTCTCCGGCTGCCTGACGCTGTATCTGTTCGGCATGAACACCGGCGGCCCCGTCCTCATCACCTGGGGATGGGTCGGGGTGGGCCTGATGACGCTGTTCGTCGGCCTGGCGATGGCGGAGATCTGCTCGGCGTACCCGACGTCCGCCGGACTGTACTTCTGGGCCCATCGGCTCGCGCCACCGCGCTCGGCGGCGGCGTGGGCCTGGTTCACCGGCTGGTTCAACGTGCTCGGTCAGATCGCCGTCACCGCCGGGGTCGACTTCGGGGCGGCGTCCTTCCTCGGGGCCTACCTGAACCTGCAGTTCGGCTTCGAGGTCACTCCCGGCCGTACGATCCTGCTCTTCGCGGCGATCCTCGTCCTGCACGGCCTGCTGAACACCTTCGGAGTCGGCATCGTCGCCGTCCTCAACAGCGTCAGCGTGTGGTGGCACGTGGCCGGGGTGGCCGTCATCGTGGGTGCGCTCACCTTCGTGCCGGACTCGCACCGGTCGGCGTCGTACGTCTTCACCGAGTTCGTCAACAACACCGGCTGGGGCAGCGGCTTCTACGTCGTGATGCTCGGCCTGCTGATGGCGCAGTACACCTTCACCGGGTTCGACGCCTCCGCCCATATGACGGAGGAGACCCACGACGCGGCGGTAGCGGGCCCGCGCGGCATCGTGCGGTCCATCTGGACGTCCTGGATCGCCGGATTCGTGCTCCTGCTGGGGTTCACCTTCGCCATCCAGTCGTACGAGGGCGCCCTGAACTCCCCGACCGGTGCCCCGCCCGCCCAGATCCTGCTGGATGCGCTCGGGGCCACCACGGGCAAGCTGCTGCTGCTCGTCGTCATCGGGGCCCAGTTGTTCTGCGGCATGGCCTCGGTGACGGCCAACAGCCGCATGATCTACGCCTTCTCCCGCGACGGCGCCCTGCCCTTCTCCCGCGTCTGGCACACGGTCAGCCCCCGTACCCGCACCCCCGTCGCGGCGGTCTGGCTGGCCGCGCTCGGCGCACTGGCCCTGGGCCTCCCGTACCTGATCAACGTGACCGCGTACGCCGCCGTCACGTCCATCGCGGTCATCGGCCTCTACATCGCCTACGTCATCCCCACCCTTCTCCGGCTGCTGCGGGGCGACGACTTCACCGCCGGCCCATGGCACCTGGGCCGCTGGTCCCGGCCCGTCGGCGTCGTCGCGGTGATCTGGGTGGCGGTGATCACCGTCCTGTTCATGCTGCCGCAGGTGTCCCCCGTCACCTGGGAGACCTTCAACTACGCCCCGCTGGCCGTCCTGGCCGTGGTCGGTTTCGCCGCCACCTGGTGGCTGGCGTCGGCCCGCCACTGGTTCCTGAAACCGAGCGCTCCCGACCGCCGGTCCGCACACTGACGCGCGTCCCGCCCGCACACCGCCGTGCCTCCCGCCCGGGCACGACGGGCCCGGCACCCGATACCCGATCGGCTGCCGGGCCCGGGGCAGCTATGCTCGGGGGGTGATCCATCAGGGGCCGTTAGCTCAATTGGTCAGAGCAGCGGACTTTTAATCCGTTGGTTGTGGGTTCGAGTCCCACACGGCCTACCGATTGCAGGGGAGGGGAAACCCTCTGACCTGCGGCGGAGCGCCCCGTCCGGTTTCGACTGGTCGGGGCGCTCCGTTGTTCGGGGCCCTGTGCGTGAGCGATGCGTGAGCGGTCGCCACCGGTTCACCGGACGCCGCGCTGGCCGGGTGGCGGTGAGGATCACTTGGGGATGGGTGGACCGATCGTGATCCACCCGCTGCGGATGCCGTCTAGCTCTTGCAGGATCGCTTCCGGGGCGTGGGCTGGGCCGCCGAGGTCGTGGATGAGGATGTCGCGGCCCAGGTGCTGGAGGACGCCGGTCATCAAGTGGTGGGTGCGGGAGGGGTCACCGTCTGCGGAGAGCATGCCTAGCCCCATGCCGCCAAGGGACTCGGCCCACGCAATCGGCCGAAGTAGACGGTTTCGTGGCGAAGGTGTGCATCAGGATGTTCTCTGCGGCTTGCGCGGCCTGTGATTCCGTGAGAGTGCCTGGAGCTGATGCGCTGAGCAGATGCTGAGCTGCTGCCTTTTGTGCGTCGGAGTGTGAGTGAGTGCCCGCAATGGCCTGGATTACTGCGGCGAACCGCGCGCCGGCATCGGATGTCGCTTCTTCCGTGAAGTATTCGAAGGCGCGTCCGTACGCGTTGAGCGCGTTGGAACAGCGTCGTGAGGCCAGGCTCTTCTCCCAGGCGGCCGGCAGCAATCCGGAAGATCGAGTCCCGTGGGATCTGGAGCGGGAAGCTGCTCGCGGAGAGACCAGCTCGCCGCCCCCTCCAGCCAATGAGGTTTCCTCAGTGAAATGATCTTCGCCGAGCGGGTTGATCGGTGCATGCCCGGGTGGATCGGGTTGGCCCCGGTCGCGCAGTCGAATGATCGTTTCCTCCGTGAATGTAAGCCAGGAGCACTTTTACTAGCCAATCTCGGTGCAGGCAGATGCGCTGCAGCGCCCGGCGACGCTACGGTGCATATTCGAACACCGATCGGGAGGTCTGCCCGATTGACTAAGCGGAAAAGGAGGGAAATCAGTGAGCAAGATATCCACGATGAAAAGGAACATCTTATCCGGCGCTGCGATCTGCGGGGTCGTGGTGGGTGTCACGTTGGGTGGGGTGAGCACCGCGTCCGCGGCTCCGGCGGGCTACGCGGGTCCGTTCGATGGCCCGTGCAAGGGCAGCCTGGTGAGGACCATCGGGCTTCCAGACAGTGTGGGCCAGATCCAGGTCTGGTATGACAGTTCCGGTAGCGGTACATACTGCGCGAAGACCTACGACAATCGGTCGGGCCAGCACAGAATGGAGATTCGTCTGCGCCACTGGAAGTGGGCGACGTCCTGGAATGACACCGGCCTCTACGACACTTATGCCGGAGGAATCTACGTCTCCGAAGCTGATACTCAATGCGCCTACGTCAGTGGGTGGGTAGAGGTCAACGGCACCAGGTACACACGTTCCGAAACCCTGGTCTGCGAAACAAGCTGAGCTTGACTCTGAAGCTCCTATAGATCGTCAAGTCGCGGTGCGGCGGATGCTGATGGTTCGGTGCTGGGTGCGCTGATGAGGTGGCGGTAGACCTCTCGTGCGACGAAGCCCTTGAGGCATCTGAAGATGTCCTTCGTCCTGAGTCCTTCGAGGGCGCGTCGTGCCACGTAATCGCGGGTGCGCGGGCCGTGACGCATGCGGACCAGCACGATGGTGTGCAGTGCCCGGTAGGCCTGGCGGTCTCCGCCGCGGTTGAGTCGGTGGGCCGGGTCGGTGCGACCGGAGGAAGCTGGCACGGGGGCGGCAGCGCACAGGTGAGCGAAAGAGGCTTCTGAGGCGAGCCGGTCAGGGTTGTCGCCAGCGGTGACCAGCAGCTGCCCTGCGGTCTGTAGCCGGCTCTGCCAGATCGGTGCCCGGACGGACGGCGGTCAGCCGCCGAACCAGCTCCGTGGTGGTCAGCGAGCGCAATGCTTCGCGTGCCGCGGTGGGTGGGATGGGCCGGTCACGTCCAAGTTGACTTGAATGACACTCTCGACGTGGTTCACCGGATGAGACGCTGGCCATGCGGTATGGGTTGATGTGAGAAGGGCCTGCCCGGTGGGGTCGACCAGATCAAGGTCCGAGTGTGCATGACGCTCACAACCGGAGAGATCGCCTGTGGCGACGGCCGTCGTCGGCATGGTGAGGAACTGACGCCGCTTCCTCGGTCCTGAAGGGGTACACGTGACGACACGACGCATGAATGGCAATCTGAGCGCGGTCTCGACGCTGGTGACGGCCTTGGTACTGGCCGCGGCCCCATCGGCCTTGGCCTCTACCGAAGCCGGGCCCAGTGCGGCGCCGTGGGCCAATGATCCGTTCGATGTGTGCTCACAGGACTGCGTACTCGGTGGCGCCTGGGGCACAGTGATCTGGGGAAACCGGACGGCGACCGTGCAGGGTGGAGTCGCGGACTGGACCACCGTCGGCACCACTGTTCATTTCGAAGCCTTCGCTGGCAGTACCAAGATCGATACCGAGAGCAGGGGTGTCGTCAACAGCTCCGCGTACGGGGAGAAGCCCTATAACTTCGTCATCGGTAATCCCGATCTGCCCGGTGGTATCGACCGGGTCCGGATCACCGTGTGCACTCCTAGCCCCACCAACTGCGGCCAGCAGTTCAACGCGGTCAGGAATTGAAGTTTTCTCAGCGAAATTGCGCCTCGGGGGGCCGGTCGTAGACAGACGTGAAGCCCCTGGTAGGACGGTTCTCACCACAAGATCGTCCGCAGAACGAGAGGCTTCGCGTTGGTCACCTATGCTGCCACGCTCGACGTTCCGCGCCACGTCGTGGTGTACCTGTCCAGGCTGCTTGTCGCGCATCGCCGCGGCCTCAACACCCCTCGTGGGTCGCGGGCCCTGGGCACGTCCGGCAAGCCGTCCTGGTGCTGCGCTGGTTCCGTGAGCGCTGGCTGCGTGCACTGCCTGGCCAGGGACGCCGGCGTCTCGCAGGCCACCGGCTACCGCTACCTGCACAAGGGGATCGATGTCCTCGCGGATCAAGCAGAACCTCAGTGGGCAGCGAATTCGTCCGTATCGCTGTCCGACTCCATGAGGCCGGGCTGACTCCCGCGATGCCAAGTAGGGGCAGTGTGACCAGAGTGAGGAGCCACTGGAGGCGAAGCAGGTCGCGTGCCGCTGCCTGGAGGGCCCCGGCTCGGTAGTGCCCGGGGTGCCAAGAGGCTAAGTGACCAGCTCATGCCACTCACGTTAGCGGTCGGCTCCCCGGCGCCACCGTGTTCTTCGGCGGCCTGCGACTTGTTGCGTGCGACGCCGACGCGGTCCCTGGAAATTCGTGGAGACTACCGCCAGTGCCCTCCACCGCTATCTGGCCGACGGGTCGCAAGTCGCTCGATGGCTGGCCTCAGGCGTGATCCATCAGGGCAGTTGGGTCTTGAAGTAGGCCCGCAGCCTAGACTCTTGGACGTTGCAGCGCCTACCACGGGGGATCCATGGTCGAGTACCAGGTTGTGATCGAGGGCCGGTTCGTAGGTGAAGACCTGCGTCGTCTCACGCAGTGGTTGCGGGACGACGAGCTTGTGGGCGACGAAGCCGATGTTGTCCTGTCGTCTGCACCCTCCTCGCCGGGAGACATGGGGGCTGCGTTCGATGCGATCCAGCTGACGGTGGACAGTGGGTTCCAGGTCGCGAACCTGGTACTAGCCATCGCAGTGTGGCGCAGCAGTAGATCGAAACCGCCGACCGTTGCGATTGAACGTAATGGCACACGAGTCACGGTTGACAGTGACGACCCTGCGGTCGTTGCTCGCATCGCCGCCGCTCTGGCCGATGAATGATGTAGTGGATTCGCTGCCTGATCCCGCGCGGACTCGTGCGGTGTTGATCGGTGTCTCCTCGTATGATCACTTCGAGGATCTTCCCGCAGTACGCAACAACATTGAGGCGCTGCAGCAGTTCCTGACGTCAGCGGAGGGCTGGGAGCTACCGTCCAGTCACTGCTCGGTTTTGGCGCACCCACGCACGTCCTCAGACATCATGGCCGTGCTGCAGGAGGCGTCCTCAGGTGCGCGCGACACGCTTCTGGTGTATTACGCCGGCCATGGCGTTCTTGACGATGAACTACGTTTCTACGTCACGCTGGAGAGTTCCAAGGCCGACGAGCCCTGGAGCTGTGTCTCGTACGAATGGCTAGGCCGGTCCCTGGCCCACTCACCCGCGCGCCGTCGGATTGCCATATTGGACAGCTGTTTCAGTGGGAGAGTGCACTGCGGCGCGATGTCGGAAGCCTCGGACGCAGTACGGGCCCAGACGGCGGCTCGCGGCGCCGTGGTACTCACCTCGGCCAGAGACGATCGGGTTGCACTGGCCCCGCCAGGCGAAAAATACACGGCCTTCACCGGTGAGCTCCTGGCAGTCCTCGATCAGGGCATCCCGGATGGGCCTCCCGTGATCTCTGTGGACAGAGCCTATGAGCACGTGAAATACGCGCTTGCCGCGAGAGGGAGGCCCCGACCGGACCGTACGGGTAGTGACACTGCGGGCAGACTCGTCCTGGCCCGTAATCGTGCGTTCACTCCGAGGCCGACCACTTCGACGCGAATGGCGTTCACGGGAGTCCTACGACAGTTGGCCTTGCGCCTGGATATTGGCTCGGTGGCCGAACCCCTCAAGCCAAGAACGCCTTATCCACGTGTAATCGGTGGCAGATATGTGGTAGACGGGTTGGTCGGTTCGGGAGGGATGGGGTCCGTCTACCGCGCGAGGGATCAACTGCTTGGACGCATCGTTGCCATCAAGTCAATTCGACGAGACCGCTCGGAAGATGCGGAACTGCCGCTGATCCTACGCGACGAGGCTAGGGCCGTTGCGACGCTCAACCATTCCGCGATTGCGGGAGTGCACGACCTGGTTGAGAGCGATGAGGGCAATTTCATCGTCATGGAGTACATCTACGGTGAGAATCTCATGGATGTACTCCGCCGCGGACGGGTTAGTCCGCTGGAGAGTGTCGCGTTGCTGCGCGTGGTTCTCGATGCCTTGAAGCATGCACACGAGTCCGGGGTCATCAACTGCGACATCAAGCCCAGCAACGTGATGTTGACCCCGGACGGACGGGTGAAGGTGCTCGATTTCGGTGTCGCAAGCTTCGTGGAGAACCCGCGCCGAGGGGTGCACAGCTCGGAAGGGTCCATCGTCGGCACGCCGAGCTATATGTCCCCCGAGGCCATCCGAGGGGAAGCGCCGACGGTTCACCGGGACCTATATGGCGCAGGTGTCACCCTCTACGAACTGCTAACCGGACGACAGCCGTTCCATGGTCTGGGATCGATGTACAAGGTATTCCATGCGATAACTTCTCGTCCGGTACCGCCACCATCGTCCCTGAACCCGCTGCTTGACCCCGCCTGCGATTCCATATTGCTAAGAGCCCTCGCACAGAATCCTTCAGACCGATTCCAGGATGCGGCAGGCATGAAGGCGGCGCTGGAGGCGGTTTCGTGGTCACCCCATGTCTATGAGGATGTGACAGTTGTGTCCGACGAAAACCGACTGCATTCGGATTCCGAGCGAACGCAGGAATCTCGCGCGAGCGGTGCGTGAGCGGCGGCCGCACGCGTTGGATCACGCAAGCGATCGGCACCGCGGGGGTGACGTACGTCGTTGACACCATGCCCCCGTGGGAGTCATTCCGGAGCCGACCCGCTCCCCGAACCCCGCGACACTCTGCGAGACCAATCGGGATCACCCGCCTGACCAGGTGAAATATGGTTCGACCAGGCAAGCTCGGCAACCGACGAAGGGGCCGCCGGTTCAAACGAACCCGCAACGGCCGACTGCTGTCAGCTCTTGACCGGCGAGACTCCGGCCGCTCTGCGACCTCAGTTCTGACCCATTCACCGGCGTCCCGGTCGTTGCGGGTTCGAGTTCCACACGGCCTACCTGGTGCAGGCGGAGGAACCCTCTCCGACCTGCTGCTGAGCGCCTCGACCGGTGTGGACCGGTCGGGGCGCTCAGTCGTTCCGCTGTGCACTCGACCGGTTCTCCGGCCTCCGGCGCCGTGAGGCTTCGGCACCGGGTATCGACAGACGTCGACGTAGGCGCATGGCGAATGGAGAGATGGAGAGGTCGCCTGACCGCCGCTCCCGGGCGCCGGGTGGTGGCTCCGTGCTGCCCGCTGGTCACCGCGGGAGAGCTGTCACCGGGCGACGCGGAGAGGATGGCCGTGATGTCCATGGCGCTCTCCGACCCCGTGCGGCCGGCCTGCTCTCCAGGGTGGCCTCGACGAGGGGGCGAGCCATGCTCGACCTGCGTGCGCGGCCGGCTGCTGAGCGGCGGTCGGCTGAGGCACCCTCCGCGCGGCGGCGCACCGTCCCCGGCCACCTGCGCGCCGGCCTGCCTGTGCGTCAGCTGACGGCCGCTGAGGGCCTCCTGGCCCTCCGTGCGGCGTCTAGTCCAGTCCCTCCTCCCTCAGGTCGTACATGAGGAGGAACGCGCCGTAGGTATCCGCCGACACGTCCTGGCAGGCTTCCGGCCGGTTCGTGGCGGTCGAGGTGTTGTCGAGTGCCCGCCGGCAGGCCTCTTCCTTCTCGGCCCGCGTCGGGATGCTCGACAGGAACGCGGCGATCAGCAGGACCACTGCGAGGACGACCACGCCGATACGGATGCGCATGGTCTCCCAACGACCGTGCGGCCCGACCGGTCACGCGCGGTCGGCTCACCCCCCGGCCGGTCACTCGCGGACGACTCGCCCCGGCCGGTCACTCGCGGACGGCCCGGGCCGGTCACTCCGGGGCCCGTCACGCGTGGCAGGTCATTCGGGCTCGTCGCTGAACGGCGGCAGGTCGGGCTCGATGAACAGCCCGGCGTACTGCGGTGTGGGAAGCGGAGCCGCTCCCGTCTCCGTGGCCGCGGCCGAACCGTCGGGGTGCCGCTGCGTCGTGGATGCGGGCATGTCTGTCATCAGGTGTCCTGTACGTAGGTGTATGCGGTGAAGAGCCCGTGGCCGAGCCAACGGGAGGTGCCGGGCTGGTCCCGACCGGTAGGGCGACGAGGTGCCGCTACCGGTGCCGCGCCGCTCCGGGGGCGTCCGGACCATCATGCGGTGCATGCAGACTGTAACCCTCGGAGCACAGCTTTCCCCCTGTATTGCGCTGCCCGGCACGAAGGTCAGTGCGGTGGGGCGGGCTCGATGTTCTGGTTTGCGTGGAAGAGGTTGTGCGGATCGTAGGCCTGCTTGATCTCCGCGAGCCGGTCGTAGTGGCCGCGGTAGGTGGACCGGACCCGGTCCTGGGACTCGCCGGCGCCGATGAAGTTCACGTACGCACCACCCATGGAGTGCGGGTGCAGCGCGTCCCAGTATTCCGTGGCCCACTGCCGCAGCACGTCCGCGTTGGCCGGGTCCGGGTCGATGCCCGCGATGACGCCGGACCACCGGGCGTCGCGGTAGGCCCAGGCGGTGTCGTCCGGGCCGACGCGGCTCGCGGCCGCGTCCACCGGGTAGAGGTGCATGGTCGACAGGCCGGTGGGAAGGCGCTCCGCGAAGGCGGCGTGCACGTCGACGGCGTCGTCCGTGATCCGGTCGAAGAAGTCACCGCGCCAGTACCACTGGAGGCCGGTGGGAAGGAGCTCGTCGAACAGCTGCTGCAGTGCCGGGTAGGGCATCGGGGTCGTGAAGTGGAAAGCGGGCGGGCCGGGTTCGTCCACGACGGCGAGGGTGTCGCCCAGTGCGGCCGGGTCCGCCGTCGAACACCAGATGACGCCGCACATCTTCCGGCCCTGGATCTCCTCGGGGAACGGCGGGCCGGGCGGGACGGTCAGCGAGGCGAAGAAGCCGTACAGCTCGTCCGGTGCCTGCGGCAGGAAGTCGCGGTACCAGCGCAGTACGTCGTGGAAGAGCTCCAGGGGCCACATGGTCATCGCGACCCCGACCGTGTCCACGGGGTGCAGGTCGAAGTCGAACGACGTGACGATGCCGAAGTTCCCGCCGCCGCCGCGCAGCGCCCAGAACAGGTCGGCGTTCTCGCTCTCGTTCGCGCTGACATACGTGCCGTCGGCCAGGACGACGTCGGCGGACACGAGGTTGTCCACCGTGAGCCCGTAGGCGCGGGTGAGGTAGCCGTGCCCGCCGCCGAGCGTGAGTCCGCCGACGCCGGTCGTGGACATGATGCCCGCCGGTGTGGCCAGACCGAACGCATGGGTGGCGTGGTCGAGCTCGGCCAGCCGAGCTCCTCCGTCCGCCTGGGCCGTCTGCGTGGCCGGGTCGACGCGTACGCCCCGCATTCCGGAGAGGTCGAGCGTCACGGCGTCGTCCACCAGGCACAGGCCCGGGCCGCTGTGTCCGCCGCCCCGCACGGCCACGTCCAGGCCGTGGTCGCGGACGAAGTCGACGGCCGCCATGACGTCCGCCGTGTCGTGACAGCGGACCACGGCGGACGGCGACCGGTCGATCATGCCGTTGTAGATCGTGCGCGCCTGTCCGTACTCCTGGTCCCCGGGGCCGATGACCGGACCGCGCAGTGCGTCTCGCATCGTCTCGAGTGTGGTGCCGTCCATGACCGACCGTCTCCCTGCCGAAGCGCGTGCCGCAGCGAGCCCGGCTTCCCCTGCGCATGGCATCGGGTGAGGCTGTGAGTGCCTGGCAGACGGGACCGAACACCGAAGGGCTGGTACTTCCAGCGTCCCGCCGCTGCGGTGACCGTGCAATCGGTGGAGGGCGGCTCCGGGCGGGCCGTGGGCGTCCCGGCGGCCGGAGCGACGTGATCAGGCGCTCTGCGCGGTCCCGGCTCCGGTGTCCTCACCCGTGAGGAGGGGAGCGGTCTCCGGCGCCGTGCGGCGGGTGCCCGTCGCCGCTTGCTTGCGCAGGTGGGCCGTCAGGCCGATGAAGCCTGCCAGGAAGCCGCTGATCAGGCCCGATATCGCATGGTTGACCGCGTTGGCCGCAACACTGTCCGGCACTCCGATGGCCAGGTAGTTGACGGCGGCGCTCATCACCGCCCCGAACGCGCCGCCGAGGAGCCCGCTGATGAGGGAGGAGCGCAGGGGTGAGGGCGTGGGCTCCGGGACGGGGGCGGCTCCGAGCGGTGTGGTCATCGTGGAATGCCCTCCAGTACAGGCTTCGTGCGAGATCGTGGGGGGTGCGGCAACATCCTTGGGTACGGGCCTGTGCGTGGCAACTGGCCGACACATGCAGCGTGTTGATGGTGATCATCCAAGGGACGGATGCTCCGGCCGAGGGGGTGCCGGGGGGCCGCGGCCCTCGATTGGTCAGGACGGCCTCCGGGATGCCGTAGAGTTGCAATCACAACGGCGCGGGGTGGAGCAGCTCGGTAGCTCGCTGGGCTCATAACCCAGAGGTCGCAGGTTCAAATCCTGTCCCCGCTACTAGAAGACAGAGGCCCGGATCCTTCCAAGGATCCGGGCCTCTGTCGTATGCCCGTACGCCCGTATGTTCTTCGCGGGTCGTGGGATCTCGCCGGCCGCGTGTCCCTCCCGGCGCGCTTGACCTTGACGCTGCGTAAAGATCTAGCGTCTCCGGCATGGAGTGGTCCATCCAGGAAGTCGCCAGAAGAGCCGGCACCACGAGCCGCACGCTCCGGCACTACGGAGATCTCGGTCTCCTCGCGCCCAGCCGGGTCGGGGTCAACGGTTATCGCTACTACGACCAGGACGCCCTCGTCCGGCTGCAGCGCATTCTGCTGCTGCGGGAGCTCGGACTCCCGCTGACCGCCGTCAAGGACGTATTGGAGGGGCAGAGGGACGCCTCGGTGGCGCTCCGGGCGCATCTGCGGCTGCTGGAGCAGGAGCGGGAGCGCATCGGCCGGCAGATCGCCTCGGTGCGGACCACGCTCCACAGGACCGAGGAGGGGAAGGAACTCATGGCCGAACAGATATTCGACGGCTTCGATCACACGGTGTACGAGGAGGAGGTCACCGAACGCTGGGGACGGGAGGCGTACGACCGGAGCGACCGGTGGTGGCGCGGGCTGAGCGCGCAGGAGCGGACCGGCTTCCAGGCCGCGCACGACGCCATCGCCCGGGATTACGGGGAGGCCAGGGCCGCGGGGCTGGACGCGGGCAGCGAGGCGGTGCAGGACATCGCCCGCCGGCACGTCGACTGGCTGTCGGTGTCCGTGACGGTCTCCCGGTCGTACGTGATCGGCGTCGGCGAGATGTATGTCGCCGATCCGCGCTTCGGGAAGAACTACGATCGGTACGGGGACGGCACCGCCGTCTTCGTAAGGGATGCACTGACGACGTACGCGCGGCACCGGCTCTCCGGCTGACCTCCGGAGGACGGCGCTGCGGCGTGCTCGTCCCTTTGGCCGATGACGAGTCGCCGCACGGCGCGGCTCCGGCCAGCCTGGGCGGGGCGCGGTACCGTCCGCAGCCGTGGGCGGACCGGGCAGGAGTACACAGGTGGGGAAGCGGGAAGATCGGGGCGGGGGTGCTGTCGGCACCGCCCGTGCCCGGCGGCTCGTGCGCGGGCTGCCGACCCTGATGATCGGGATCGGGATCCTCGTCGACCTCGTGACCCCGGCCGAGGTCACGGCCGTTCCGCTCTTCGCGGCGGCGCCCCTGCTCGCCGCTCCGTTCTTCTCGCTGGCCAGCACCATCCGCACCGGAGCGGCCGCGGTCCTCGTGGTCCTCGCCATCCGGCTCTCCGACGGCACGCTCGCCGAGGTCGTGCCGATCAGCGACCTGCTCACCCTGGTCACCGTCGCCGGGCTCGCCCTCGTCACCAACGCCGTCGTGCGCCGCAGCAACGAACAGCTGGCCTCCGCCCGGGTCATCGCGGCGACCGCGATGCGGGCGGTGCTCCCGGCGCCGGACGAGCGCATCGGCGGGTTGCTGGTGGCGGCACGGTACGAGGCGGCCCAGGCGGACGAGTTCGTCGGCGGGGACCTGTTCGCCATCGCGGACACGCCGCACGGGGTGCGGCTGGTGGTGGGGGACGTGCGGGGCAAGGGGCTGGACGCCGTAGGGGCGGTGGCCGTGGTGATCGGCGCGTTCCGGGAGGCGGCCGAGCAGGAGTTGTCGCTCGAGGGGGTGGCCCAGCGGCTGGAGCGCGCGCTGGCGCGGGAGGGGACCCGGCGAGGCGGCCTCGACGCCATGGAGGGGTTCGTCACCGCCGTACTCGCCGAGATCCCGGCGGGTTCGGACACCTTGCGGATCGTCAACCGCGGTCATCCCGAGCCGATCCTGCTGCACGCGGACGGGGCGCTCGACGTGCTGGCGCCCAGCGCGCCCGCCCTGCCGATCGGCATGGGGCTGGACGTGTGGCCGGACCGCTCGGACGAGTGGACCATGCCGGCCGGGGCGACGCTCCTGGTCTTCACGGACGGGCTCTCCGAGGCGAGGAGCCCGGCCGGGGCCTTCTACGACCCGGCGGACCGGCTCCGCGGCCGGATCTTCCCGGGCCCTGAGGAACTGCTCTCCGCACTCACCGACGACGTGCGCCTGCACACCGGGGGCCGGTCGACGGACGACATGGCACTCCTCGCGGTCGGGCGGCCCACCCGCGGCCAGCCGGAGCGGCGGACCACGGTGAAGATCGTGGGGAGAGGTGATGGATGACCGCCTGCGACTGTCCGTGACCGAACGGCACCGCTGCGCGTAACATTTGACACACCGTCAGAAAGTGATGGCGTGTCGGGGAGTGCGCAACTCGTCCGATTGTGGCTGATTCACCCCTGAAAGTGCAGGCCGGAGGCGTGAACGATCACCGGGAACAGCTTGGAATCGGACCCGGGTGTCTATTAACGTTCGATAACGCAGCGCGGTTGTCCCAGTCGTCGCCAGAGGCGGCACCGTGCGCGAGCGCCGAATTCCGCAAGGGAACCGGGGAACCACCTACATGGGGTGAATCGGGCACTTGTGTCTCGTGAGAGACGAAGGGACCCGTAGGAGACCTTCCTGCTCCGAACCCGTCAGCTAACCCGGTAGGCGAGAAGGAAGGAAAGGAGAGCGCCCACGTGGCGTCGAATCAGCCTGCCCCCGAGGCCCCGTCACCCTTCAGGACCGACGCGTTCGGTGACGAGGAGAGGACCTGGGAGGAATGGAATCCCACAGAGGAGTCCGTCCGTCCCGTACGCGGCAGGCACCGCGTAGCCAAGCAGCGAGGTCTCGCCCGTAGCTCCACCGTCCTCGGTGTCGGCGTCATCGCGGCCGTCGGCGCGGGGGGCATGGCCACCGCGCAGAGCAAGCCGCCGGTCTCCATCTCTCTTCCCGATTCCATCGCGGACAAGCTTCCCGATGCCACATCCCTTCCCGGGATGGGCGCTTTCATGTCCGGTGACGCCGAGGCGGACAACGAGACCGTCGCCCCGTCCGCACCGCTGACCACGGCCGGCATCACGGTCGCCGAGGCCGAACAGGGCACCACCGACGCCGGTGAGGCGCTGCGTGCCCGCATCCTCCAGCAGGCCGAGCAGCAGCAGGCCGGAGCGGATGCCGAGGCCAAGGCCGCGGAGGAGAAGGCGGCCGCCGAGGAGGCCGCGGCCCAGGCCGCGAAGCAGCAGAGCAAGGCCGAAGCCGAAGCCGCGGCCGAGAAGAAGGCGGCGGAGGAGGCGGCGAAGAAGAAGGCGGAGGCCGAGCGCCTCGCCAAGCTCGCCGCCAGCTACGCCATCCCGACGTCCTCGTACACGATCACGTCGACCTACGGCCAGGCCGGTTCCATGTGGTCCTCCGGCTACCACACGGGGCTGGACTTCGCCGCGCCCACCGGCACCCCGGTCAAGGCCGTACACGGCGGTACGGTCAAGTCGGCCGGCTGGTCCGGCGCGTACGGCTACCGCACGGTCCTCGCACTGGAGGACGGTACGGAGGTCTGGTACTGCCACCAGTCCTCGATGGACGTCACGGCCGGTCAGACGGTCAACACGGGCGACACCATCGGACGCGTCGGTGCCACGGGCAACGTGACCGGCCCGCACCTCCACCTCGAGGTCCACACCGCGGACGGCTCGGGAATCGACCCGATGAGCTGGCTGCGCAGCAAGGGCCTGTCGATCTGATCTCCCGCGCCGGCGCACGGCGCACCGAACCTCGGCGGCCCTGACGCACGAACCCCCTGGCGTCGGGGCCGCCGGTCTGCGCGTGTGTCCATGGACCCGCCGTACCCGGCGGCGCTCCTACGGGGGCGGTGGGCGGTGTCCGTCCGGCTGCTGCCCGCCGCCGTGGTGCGCGTACGGGTTGGGGCCGCCGTAGTGCCGGTGCGGCGCCGGCAGCTGCTGCGGATACGGCAGGGCGTGGGGCAGTTGGTGGGGGAACGGGCCGGGCGGGGGCACGCGGTGGGTGCGTATCCGTCCCGTGGCCTGGGCCGCGTACGCCAGGGCCGGTCCCGCGACGTCCCGGCGCTGCCACAGGTGGTGCAGCAGCTCCTGCTCCCGTACGGCGAAGTCCTGGCCCGCCCCGTCGTGGCGGGCCCTTCGGCGCAGCATCGCCAACGAGGTCGCGAACAGCTCGTACTCCGCGACCGCGCGGGCCGCTGCCCTGCCCCGGGCACGGTCCGGGTGGCTGTGCCAGTGCCTGGCCATGTCGCGGGCCATGCCGCGCGCACGCATCGAGGCCAGCGCGAGCGGCTCCGCGGGAGTGAGCCAGCCTGCCGCCGCGTAGACCGGCAGCTCGCTGGCGAGCGTCCGCAGCTCCCGCTGGCGCGACCAGATGGCCAGCCAGGTCACCAGACCGAAAGCCGGGACCATGAACGCGCCGTACACCACGTAGAAGCCGTACGTGCCGAAGGCCGACGAGCCGTTCCAGAGGGCGTGCATGCCCATGGCGAGGAGGAGCCCGAGCAGCGGCAGCACGATCCGGCGCACAGGACGGCGCCTCCCGCCGAGCGCGGCGGCACCGAAACCGATACCGGTGAGCACCGTGAACAGGGGGTGCGCGAACGGTGACATCACCACCCGCACGAAGAAGGTCCCGACCGTCACGGAGGCGAAGCCCGTGGTCCCCAGCTGCTGGTCCTCGCCGAAGGCGTTGCCCAGGTAGAGGACGTTCTCGGTGAAGGCGAAACCGGTCGCGGTGAAGCCGGCGACCACGATGCCGTCGACGACACCGCCGAACTCCCGTCTGCGGAAGAGGAAGATCAGCAGGACGGCGGCGGCCTTGGCGCTCTCCTCGACGACCGGGGCGATGACCGTGGCACCCAGGGTGTCTGCGCTCGCCGGGTCGGCGGTGGCCGCCGCTATCCAGCGGGTCGCGAAGGTGTTGGCGGTGATCGCGACGAGCGCTGCCGCGAACGCGCCCCAGGCGAAGGCGAAGAGCAGATTGCGCCAGGGCCCCGGCTCCACCCGGTCCAGCCAGCGGAACGCCGACATGAGCAGCGGAACGGGCAGCACGGCCAGGCCCAGACCCACCAGGAAGCCCTCGGTGCCGGTCTGTTCGCGCACCAGGGCCAGGATCACCAGACCGCAGAGCGCGAGCACGGTGACCACCGCCCCGGCCCGGAACGCCTTGCTGCGCCAGACCATGCCGACGCGGCGGGGCCGGTAACGCCACTGGCCTCGCTCGGGTACGGCGCCCAGGAACTCGTCGAGCCGCTGCTCCTCGAGAACGGGGACGGCCGGCTGCTGGTGCTGCGCGGACCCTTCGGACACCCGATGACCCTAACGAGAGGGACTGACACCCGGCCATGGTGCAGCGGGCCGGGCGCCCGTCGATGGCTGATCGGCGACGTCCTCGACGAATCCGGACGAGACCCCTGCGGCGGTCTCAGAGGCGGCGGAACAGGACGTCGTGCACGACGTGTCCCTTGTCCAGGCCCTGCCCCTCGAAACGGGTCAGGGGCCGGAAGGCGGGCCGCGGTGCGTAACCACCGTCCGCCCGGGTGTTCTCGAACCGGGGGTGCGCCGTCAGGACCTCGAGCATCTGCTCCGCGTAGGGCTCCCAGTCCGTCGCACAGTGGATCACCGCGCCCGGCTTGAGCCGCTGCGCCACCAGGTCGAGGAACTCCGGCTGGATCAGCCGCCGCTTGTGGTGCCGCTTCTTCGGCCAGGGGTCGGGGAAGTACACCCGCAGCCCGTCCAGCGACGCCGGCTCCAGCATCTCGCGGAGCAGGATGATCGCGTCGCCGTTGGCGACGCGGACGTTGGACAGACCCGCGCGCTCCGCGAGTCCGAGCAGGTTGCCCTGGCCGGGAGTGTGCACGTCGACGGCAAGGATGCCGGTGGTGGGGTCGTCGGCCGCCATCTGCGCGGTGGCCTCCCCCATGCCGAAGCCGATCTCCAGGACCACCGGGAGCCCGCCGAACAGGGCGGGCAGATCGAGGACGCTGCGGCCGTCGATGTCCAGGCCCCAGGTGGGCCACAGACGCTGCAGGGCGTCCTCCTGGCCGGCGGTCACCCGGCTGCGGCGCGGCTGGAAGCTGCGGATCCGGCGCTCGTGGTGCGAGCCCGCCGGGTCGGCGGCGGGTCCGCCGGGGAAGCGGGGTTCCTGGCGCAGCCTGCGCTGACGCTCGAAGGAGGCGGCGCGCCGGGCATCGGCGTCGGTATCGACGTCGCCGGGCGTCTCAGGGGTGGGATTCAGGGACTCAGACACAATGACCCGATTCTACGGCGGGCGGCTTCCACCCCGTCGCGCGTGCCCGCTGCAGAGCCCGCCGGGCCACCTCCCTCCCGATGGGCAGCGAAGCCGTGGCGGCGGGCGACGGAGCGTTCAGCACGTGCACGGTGTGCACTGCCTCCCGGATGAGGAAGTCGTCCACCAGCGTGCCGTCGCTCAGCACCGCCTGCGCCCTGACACCCGCGGGGGACGGCCGCAGATCGTCCGCCGTCACCTCGGGCAGCAGCCGCTGGACGGCCCGGGTGAACGCCCGCTTCGACAGGGACCTGCGCACCTCGTCCGCCCCGTACCGCCAGTGGCGCCGGGCGACGCGCCAGGAACCCGGCCAGCTCACCGTGGCGGCGAGGTCGCGCGGGCGGACGACCGGCCAGCTGTACCCCTCACGGGCCAGCGCGGGCACCGCGTTCGGCCCGACGTGGACCGTGCCGTCGACGCCCCTGGTCAGGTGCACCCCGAGGAACGGGAACGCCGGATCCGGCACCGGATAGACCAGCCCCCGCACCAGCTCCGGCCGGGCCAGCTCGTAGTACTCCCCGCGGAAGGGCACGATCCGCACGCCCGGGTCGTCGCCCGCGAGCCGTGCCACCCGGTCGCTGTGCAGCCCCGCGCAGTTGACCAGGACCCGGGCACGGACCACCTGGCCGTCGGCCGTCCGCACCGCCACGCCCCAGGGGCGCCGGTCGACCGCGACGACCTCCGCGCCGTACCGGAGCTGTCCGCCGACCGCGCCCACCTCGGCGGCCAGCCGGGAGGCCACCGCGGAGAAGTCGCACACCCCGGTCGTCGCGACCCGGATCGCGGCCAGGCCGCGCACCCGTGGTTCGTACCCCGCGATCTGGGCGGGACCGAGCTCCCGGACCGGCAGGCCGTGCGCCCGGCCGCGCTGCACCAGCGCGTGCAGGCGGGGCAGCTCGCTGCTCGCCGTGGCCACGATCAGCTTGCCCGTCACGGCGTGGGCGATGCCGTGCTCCGCGCAGAAGCCGGCCAGCTCGGCACCGCCCCGCACGGCGTAGCGGGCCTTCAGTGATCCCGGGGGGTAGTAGATGCCGCTGTGCAGCACTCCGCTGTTGCGCCCGGTCTGGTGGCGGGCGGGGCCCCACTCCTTCTCCAGCACCGTGACCCTGGTGCCGGGCGCGGAGCGCGTGAGGGCGTACGCGGTCGACATACCGACGATCCCGCCACCGATCACCAGAACGTCGCAGTCGTACGCCGCGTGCGTCATCATCACGCCACCTCCCACCCCGATAGTGCACTGACCCACTGACAACGGGCTCAAACCAGGGAGAGCGGGGGCGTGGCGGCCGGTCCGCTCCCCCGTTCGGGCATATCGGGGCGTACCGGTGTCCGGCTAGGCGGGGGAGACCAGAAGCGGACGCGCCCGTTCCCGTAATTCCGCCACGCGGGGCTCGTCGCCGTACGGTTCCAGGCGGTGGAGCAGGTCGCGTACGTACTCCGTGGTGCGGGCCGAGGAGATGCGTCCCGCCACCTCCACCGCGCGCGTCCCCGCCGCGCAGGCCGCGTCGAGGTTGCCGGACTCGAGCTCGGCGACCGCCGACACGACGAGCCGCAGTCCGTGCGAGCGGACGAACTCCTCCGTGGGCCTGGACAGCGCCTGCTCGGTGAAGCGCCGCACCTGACGGGGGGCCTTCAGGTCGCGATAGCACTCGGCGGCGTCGGCGGCGAACCGGTCGTACGAGTAGAAGCCGAGCCAGGACGGGTCGCTGTCCCCGGCCCGGGAGCGCTCCAGCCAGCTCTCGGCCGCCCTGAGCGCGGCGCCGGCGGCCGGGGCGTCCGAGGCCTTCGCATGGGCACGCGCCTCCACGAGCCGGAAGAAGCTCATGGTCCGGGCGGTCGCCAGGCCCCGATTGCGCTCGACCGCCGCCTGGGCGAGGTCCACGCCCTCGTCGGCGAAGCCCCGATAGGTGGCTTGCAGCGACATCGACGCCAGGACGTAGCCGCCGAGCGGGACGTCGGCGGCGGCGCGGGCCAGACGCAGCGCCTGGATGTAGTACCGCTGGGCTGCCTCCTGCTGCCCGGTGTCGAACGCCATCCAGCCGGCGAGCCGGGTCAGCTCGGCAGAGGCGCCGAAGAGGGCCCGGCCCACTTCGTCGCTGTACGAGCCCAGCAGCAGGGGCGCGGCGTCGACGCGTAAGCACTCCGGGACCATGGAGGAGCGCCAGTCCCCGCCTCCGTATTTGGAGTCCCAGCGGCGCGCGTCCTGGGCGGCCTCCCGCAGCTTGGCCACATCGCTGTGTCCGACCCGCAGGGGCGAGGCGTCGGACACGGCGTCCGGGCCCGGCTGGAGGGGTACTCCGGACGACCCTCCGTGCGCCCCGGGTGCGCCCTGGCCGCCCAGGAGCGCTGCCCGGGCGGCCGTCGAGTCCCGCGCCACGGAGGAGTCGGCGGGGGTGATGAGCCATCGGGACGCGGGGGTCGCGTAAGCGCTCACCGCGAAGGAACCCGCCAGCGACTGCCAGATCCCGCCACCACCCCGGCGCCCCGCCAGGTCGAGGCGGTACAGATCGGTCGCCGACCGCACGGCCTCGCCCACATCGCGGGGGAAGGCCAGCCCGACCTCGGGCGCGGGGTCGGCGTCGGCGAGCCCGATCTCGTGCAGGGGCACGGGACGGCCGAGTTTCGCCCCTATCGCGGCCGCGATGAGGTGAGGCGCCGCACCCTGCGGAACCATGCCCTTGGCGACCCAGCGGGCCACCGACGTCTTGTCGTAACGAAGAGTCAGGCCGCGCTGTGCTCCGAGGTCGTTGACCCGCCGGGCGAGGCCGGCGTTACTGATTCCCGCGAGGGCGAGAACTGTGCCGAGCTTCTCGTTCGGCCCGCGTTGCTCCCTGGACATGCGCCACCCCTCGACACACAGACGGCCGCCGCTTCACCGTGAGGCGCGCGGCATTCGTACCGTGTCCTCCCCCGGTACGGTCCCGGGCACTCCGGCCGCACACGCATTTGGCCAGGCCCCGTGGAATATGCCGCACCGCTGAGAACATCAGTCAACACAGCGTAGTTCGCCGCATCCTTACCGTTAAGGGGCAGACGTCCGTATGGCGGGAAAGTCGTCATCGTGGGCGGAGTGCGCCTTCCTCGCCGGCCGTTGTGCCGGACGCGCGTGCGGGCCTTCTCGGTGTGCCGCGCGTGGGAGCACGGGGCGGTCACCCCTTGGCGCAGGGCTGCTTCGTCGTGCCCCTGGTGTGTGGCCGTGCGCCCGGCCGTGCGCCTTGGCCGGGCCGGGGCGGAAGCGCTTCCATGAGTTCTGCGTGGGTCGGCCCGCTGCACTGGACTCAGTGGGCTGGGGGAGACCGCCGCCCCAATCCCCGCGGGCGGCGAACCGGTCCGGGGGGTGACGAACACCTCCCGGACCGTGCGCGGAAGGGTGGTTCGGGGGGCGGACGTGGTGGCCGGCGCACCGGGGGGATGCGCCGGCCGCCACCTTGTCCGGGCGGCTGCGAGGTGGGGCCGCGAGGCCCGTGTCCCTGTCCGGGGCGGCCTGCCGGTGCGCCCCGAAGGTTCCGAGGGCCCAGCGGTGCGAGGCCGGATTCCGGGACGGTCCGTGGCTGCCCGGGGTGAAACGCGCGGTCGTTCCGCGAGCGGAGAATGGCTGAATCGCGTCGGTCGGCCGGGGCGTTGCGGAGTCGGTCGGCTATGGCCGGATCGCGTCGGTTCCGTAGCGCAGGCGGCATCGCACCCTGAGAGGGGCCCGTGCGGTACAACTCGCCGGAACGGCAGCCGCGTTGCGGGAGGCCCAGGGGGGCCGCACCGTGGCCTTTGCCAGGGGCGCATGCGCATCCGGTGTGCGCCGCCCGTACCCCCTCCCGGGCGCCGTTGTCGTGGCAGCATGTCCCGTAACGGCGTTCCCGTGTCCTGGTGCGCCGGTTCGTCCACAGCCTGTGGAGGCGGCGATGCGTTGGTTGGTGGGATGGAGCAGTATCGCCGCGAGCTTCGGCACCGTCGGCTCGGTCGGCCGGCAGGGGGAGGAGCGCACCGTCCACCCCGTGGGGTCCCAACTCCTGTGGGGCGACCCGGATCCCCTCTGGGCCGTGGGTGACTGGCGGCCGGACGAGATCCGTGTCATCACGGTCGCGACGCCCCAGGGCGCGCCCACCGCCCGGCTCGCGGTACTCGGCTGCTGCGGAGCCACCGACGAACAGCTCCGCGTCGGCCTGCTGGCCGCGCGCGGCGGAGCGCTGCGGCACCTCACGGCCTGGGCGGGCAGCTACACGGCCGTCGTGCAGATCGGCCGCCGCATCACCGTGGCCGGAGACCTCGCCGGAGCCCGCCCCGTCTTCCACACCCCCTGGGCCAACGGCACCGCGTACGCCACCGCCGCCCTGCCGCTCGCCGACCTCATCGAGGCCCAGCTGGACATCGGGCACCTGGCAGCGTTGCTCGCCTGCCCCGAGACGCCTGAGGCCCTCGGTGACGGCACGCCGTACGAGGGGGTGAAGCGTGTCCCGCCAGGGCACGCGCTGATCCTGCGGGAGGGCTCGCGCGAGGTCACCGGATACGAGGCGGTGGCCTCGCTCGCCGTCGCGGCGGCCCAGATCGACCCGGTGAGTGCCGTGGAGGGCGTGCGGGACGCCCTGGTCGAAGCCGTACGTGCCCGGCTCACCGCCCCGCGCCACGCCCCCGAGACCCTGCCGCCCGACCCCGGGCCCGTCCCCGGCATGGGCCCCGCCGACCGCCGCGCGGCGCGGGGAGCGCCCGTCCCCGGCATCGGGGCGGACCTCTCCGGCGGCAGCGCGTCCGCCACCCTCGCCCTGCTGGCCGCCGGGCTGCCGGGGCTGCCGGGCACCGTCCTCGGCCACGGAACGGGGGCCGGCGAGCGGCTGCTGGCCGTCACCTTCAACGACCTGACCGCGCAGGATCTCGAGGACGAGATGGAGCGCGCCCGCGTCATCGCCTCCAACCCCCGCCTCCACCACGTGGTCGTCGCGGCGGGCGAGGAGGCCCTGCCGTACGCGGCCCTGGACAACGGCCCACTCACCGACGAGCCCGCGCCCACCCTCGTCGTCGCCGAGCGCCACCGCCGCCGGCTGGCCGCAGGGAGCGCCGACCACTTCGTCGGCCACGGAGCCCGCGAGGTGCTCGACGCGCACCCCGCGCGGCTGGCCGACCTCCTCATGGACCGGCGCAGACGTCATCTCCTGCGTCCCGTCGCCGCGCTCGCCAGGGCCGAAGGGGCCTCCGCGCACTCCTTGTTCGTCCCGCTCGCCGTGTACCGCGCCGCTCGCAGACTGGCCCGTACGTCCTACCGTTCCGGACTCGAGACGGCGGCGGGCCTGCTGCCCGACGCCAACCGTTACGCCCCCGACCTCGCCACCCCCGCGGACGCCTCGCTCGCCTCCCTCGCCTGGTCCCGGCCCGGCCCGGCCGCGCGCTGGCTCACGGGGGAGGCACTCGCGGAAGTATCGGTTCGCCTTCAGGAGGCGGCGATCCGGCCGACGTCGGTGCAGCGGCCGGGTGAGGCCCGGGCCCGTGCGGCGCTCGCCCGGCACGCGGCCGGTCAGCGGATCCTCGAACAGGCGGCGGAGATCCGCAGCCAGCGGCTGCACGCCCCGTTCCTCGACAACCAGGTCGTACGGGCCGCCCGGGCCCTGCCCGAATCGCTGCGGGTCCAGCCGGGTGCCCGGGCCGCGATCCTGCGCCGGGTGCTCGGGGGCGCGGGCATCCACGACCTGCCGCCCGGCTGGGGCACCCCCTCCCAGGCCACCTCGACCGCGGCGGGCCGCATCGGGCTGCGCACCGCGCTCCCGGAGCTGATCGCCCTCTTCGACGCCCCGCTGCTGGCCGACGCGGGCCTGATCGAGGCACGCGTCGTGCGCAAGGCGCTGCGCGCGGCGTCCGAGGGCGAGCCCCTCCCCCTGGACGGCCTGGCCGAACTCGCCTCCACCGAGCTGTGGCTCCGCCGGCTGGTCAACCGCCGGGGCACCTGCTGGACCGGCACCGCGGCCCCGCGCCAACGAGCGGTGGCCGGCGGAGTGGTCCCGGCCCGCCGGACACTGCAGCCGTAGCGACCGCCACGCGCCTGCCCGAAGGCACCCGGCGGCCTGCTTCCGGGAACGCGGACGCGTCTCACGGGCGCCCGGCGGCGTCCGTGGCGGGGGCGGGGCGGTCCTGCTCGCCCGCGCCCGCCGGCCTGACCGGACGCACCGACGGCCACGAGCGGCCACCGGCCGCCGAGGCCGGGGCGCCCGCGCGTGGCGGCGGGAGTGGTGCCGGGGTGTGGTGCCGGGGGTGGTGCCGGGGGTGGTGCCGGGGCGCGCCGAAAACCCCCGGGCCTCCGTGGTCCGCCCCGGGACACAATGACCTCGTGCGGTACCTGATCCTGGGCGTCACCGAGGCGCGAGACGAACACGGCGGCCTGCTGCCCGTCGGCGGCGCGCGGCTGCGCACCCTCCTCGCGGCACTCGCCCTGCGCGCCGGCCGTCCCGCGACGGTGGACGGGCTCATCGACGAGGTGTGGGCCGGTGATGCCCCGGACGACGCCCTCGGAGCGCTCCAGGCACTCGTCGGCCGGCTGCGCCGCGCCCTCGGCAGGGGGACGGTCGTCGGTGTCCCCGGTGGCTACCGGCTCGACGCGGGGCCCGACGACATCGACCTGTACGTCTTCGAGCGCCTGGCCCGCCGGGGCGCCGCGGAACTCGACTCCGGCGACCCCGGCTCCGCCGCGCACACCCTGCGTTCCGCCCTCGCCCTGTGGCGGGGACCGGCGTTCGCCGACCTCCCCGGTCACGCGCGCGACCACGGGCCACGGGCCGAGGCCCACCGGCTCGCCGCCGTACGGCAGCGCATCGAGGCCGACCTGCGGCGCGGGGCCACGGTGGGCCTCGTGCCCGAGCTCAGGGAACTGACGGCCGCCCACCCCTTCCACGAGCCCCTGCACGCCCAGCTGCTCCGGGCCTTGAGGGCCGAGGGCAGGCAGGCCGACGCGCTCGTCGCCTACGAGGACGCCCGCCGGGCTCTGGCCGACGGCCTGGGCACCGACCCGGGGCCCGAACTCACCGCTCTGCACAGGGAACTCCTCGCTCCCGCAGGACCCCACCCGGAGCCACAAGAACCACAGGTGCCACAGGGACCGCAGGGGGACCCCGGCCTCGCGTACCCGGGAGGCACATACCCGGGAAGTTTTTCGGACGTGCCCGAGGGCAACATCCGCCCCCGGCTCACCTCCTTCGTCGGCCGCGAACCGGAACTCCGCGCCATCCGCTCCGATCTGGCCCGCGCCCGCCTGGTCACCCTCACCGGCCCCGGAGGTTCGGGCAAGACCCGGCTGGCCGAGGAGTCGGCGGACGGCTACGGCGCGTGGATCGTCGAACTCGCCCCGCTCGACGATCCCTCCGCCGTACCCGGAGCCGTCCTTTCCGCGCTCGGTCTGCGCGAGACGACGCTCCTGCGCGACAGCGCACGGGAGAGGATCGCCCCGCCCTCCGACCCCACCGAACGGCTGGTGGAACACCTGTCCCACCGCTCCCGTCACCGCCCGTTCCTGCTGGTGCTGGACAACTGCGAGCACGTCATCGACGCGGCGGCGGCCCTCGCGGAGACCCTCCTCACCCACTGTCCCCGGCTGCGCGTCCTCGCCACCAGCCGCGAACCCCTCGGGGTACCCGGCGAAGCCGTACGCCCGGTGGGCCCCCTTCCCCCGGACCCCGCGCACCGCCTCTTCGCCGAGCGCGCCCGCGCCGTCCGGCCGGACTTCGATCCGGCAGCGGAAGCGGCGGAGAACCCGCGGGCCATAGCCGAGATCTGCCGCCGTCTCGACGGGCTGCCGCTCGCCATCGAACTGGCCGCCGCCCGGCTCCGGCTCCTCACCCCGCGCCAGATCGCGGACCGCCTCGACGACCGTTTCCGGTGGCTGAGCAGCGGGAGCCGCACCGTACTGCCCCGCCAGCAGACCCTCCGGGCGGTCGTGGACTGGTCCTGGGACCTGCTGTCCGAGGAGGAGCGGACCGTCCTGCGGCAGGTCTCCGTCTTCGCCGGCGGCTGGGACCTGGCCGCCGCCGAGGCGGTGACCGCCGGAGCGGAGTCGGCCTCCCTGCTCGGCGCCCTCGTCGACAAGTCACTCGTCGTCGCCACCCCCACCGGGACCGGCGACATGCGCTACCGCCTCCTGGAGACGATTCACGAGTACGCCTCCGAACGGGCGGCCGAAACCCCCGGTCTGCGGGCCGCGGCCGCCTCGGCGCACACCGAGTACTTCACCGCGCTGGCCGAGAAGGCCGATCCCCTGCTCCGCACCGGTGGCCAACTCCCCTGGGTCGGAAGGCTGGAGACGGAGCTCGACAACCTGCGCGCCGCGCTGCACCGCACAGCCGTCACCGTTCCCTCCGAGCCGTCGGCGCTGCGCCTGGTGCTCGGCATGGGCTGGTTCTGGTGCCTGCGCAACTACCGCACGGAGGGCCTCGCCTGGGCCGACCGTGCCGCCGGTCTCGGGGAGGACCCACAGGACCCGGCCGACCCCCGCTACTGGCCGCGGATGCACCTGCACATGCTGCGTTTCTTCCTCGCGGTGGAGAGCCGGCCGGCCGACACCATCCACGAGGACGACGCGTTCCAGGCCCTGATCGGCCGAGTGGCCGAGGTCTTCGGCGCGGGGGGCCCGGAGGCCGCCCGTTTTCCCGGACTGCTGTGGCCGATGACCTCGTACATGCGCCGCGAGTACACCCCGGACGTGCACGCCCAGTTCGACGCGGCCGTGCGGAACACCCGGGCGCACGGCGGTGAGTGGGAGTACGGCGTCACCCTGACGTACCGGACCCACATGCTGGTGGACACCCCGCAGGGCATGGCCGGTCTCGACGAGGACCTCGCCGAGCTGCGCGTACTGAGCCGCCGGGTCGGCGACCGCTATCTGCGCGCCCAGGTCGCGAGCGCCTGTGCCGAGGCGGGCATGGCGCGGGGACGGTACGAGGAGTCGCGGGCGGCCTACCAGGAGGCACTGGAGCTTGCCCGGGAGGTCGGGGCCCATGCGGAACTACCGTTCCTCGTCGGCCGCCTCGCCGAACTCTCCTACCAGGCCGGTGACCTGGAGGCGGCGAGGAAGGGCTTGGACGAGGCGGAGGCGGAGGCGGAACGGCAGCACGTTCTGGACGCCCATGCCTACGTGGGCTTCCTGCGGGCCGCGATCGCGCTCACGGCCGGGGAGATCCCCGAGGCGCGGCGCTTCGTGGACTCCGTGCGGTCCGCCCAGGTCTACGGCAGCCGGCCGGTGCAGTTCGAGGCGGCCGTCGCGGGGCTGTCCGCGCGCATCAGCGTCCACGAACCCTCGGGCGGCCCCGCGGCCGGGCTGCACGGCATGACCGAGGCGCTGCGCATGGCCGTGGCCGCCGGCTGCCCGGAGGCCGCCACGGCCCATCTGGCCGAGGCGGCCGGGATCACGCTGCCGCTGCTGGGCCTGTTCGCGGAGTCGGCCCGTATCCTCGCCGCGTCCCAGACCTGGCGGGTGAACGGCTCGCGGTCGGCGGTGGAGGAGGCCGAGGTGGCGACGGTGCTCGAGGAACTGCACGCCGCACTCGGGCCCCGGCTGTACGAAAGGCAGCTCGCCACAGGGCGCGCTCTGACACCGGAGCGGGTCGTGGACCTGCTGACCCGTCTCACCGGGCAGATCAGCGACAGCTGATCACCGATTCCGCCCAGTCGGCCAGGGCCACCCCACCGAACCGCTCCGCGGGCTCCACGACGAGCCGGACGGTCTGCCGGCCGTCGATGCCGACGCCCACGCGTACCGCGGGGTCGCCGCCGCGCAGCACGGGGGATTCCCAGAGCCGCATCCCGTCCCCGGCGCCGTGTCCGTCCCCGCCGAACACGGAGAAGCGCACCGAGCCGAGCCCCTTCGTCATGTCGTCGACGCCGACCATCGCCTCGAAGCGGGTGCACGGACGGTTGAGCCGGATGGTGACCGACGAGTGGGCGTGGATGGTCACGCCGTGCGCGTATGTCGTGGAGCCGATCGACAGCCCCGAACGCTGCCAGAACACGCCCCTGCTCTGCCCGAGGAGTATCTCCGGCGCGGTGTGGTCTCCGGTGACCGAGTACGCCAGCTCGTTCACCCGGAAGGGCTTCGGGGCCGGGGCCGGGGGCGCGGGTGGCTCCGGAGTGGGCTTCGGCGCGGGTGGTTCCGGTGGGGGTTTCGGGGCGGGCGGTTCGGGCCGTGCGGTCGCCGGCTCCGTGGCCGGCGGCGTGGGTGCCGGGCTGGGCGTCGGGCTGGATGTCGGGGTGGCATCCGGTACGGGCGGCGGCGCGAGCACCGGGGCGGCGGGAGATTCCGGCTCCACCCTCGGCGGGGGAGCCGGCGACGGCACAACGGGGGCCACCACCGGCGGCCTGGCCGCCGGCTCGGACACGGGGGCCGGACGGTCGTCGCCGACCAGCGCCCACACCAGCCCGGCCGCGACCGCGACGGCCACCGCCGCGGCAATACCTGCCTTCGCGGGCGCGCCGAGCCCTTCCGCGACGGCTGCCCCACCGGCCGTGCTTCCGGAGGAGGTGCTGCCCGTGGCCGCCGCGGCTGCCCCGGCCCCTGCCGCCCCCGCTGCTCCGCCCGCCACGATGCCGGCCGCCTTGACGGTGTAACCCGCGGCGAACCAGCCGATGACGGCGACGGGGAGCAGGGCCGGAATCCCGGCGTTCACGCCGGCCAGTTCACCGGCTGCGATCCGGCACTTCGCGCACTCGTCGAGATGCTTGCGGAGCCCGCGCTCTGCCCTGGTCCGCAGGCCGCCCCTGGCGTGGGCGCCGAGCCGGTCCGCGTACCGGGCGCAGTCACCACCGGAGGTCAGCGCCTGGCTCACGTGCGCCTGCAGGTAGGCCTGCTTGAGGCCCTCGCGGGCCCGGACGGCCAGGACCGCCGTCGCGTTCGGTGTCAGCCCGAACAGCGGGGCGACCTCGCTCGGTGACTCCTCCTCGACAGTGGTGTGCCACAACACGGCCTGCCAGCGCTCCGGCAGACTGCGGAACGCCTGCACGGCCATCGACCTGTCCGCCTCGCGCATGGCCCGGACATCGGCGCCGAGATCGACGGTGTCGGCCTGCGAGAGCTCGGAGGAACGGGTGGCCTGGGCGGCGAACGCCGCGAAGTCGTCGACCAGGTGCTCGCGCTTCGCGCTCCTCGTCCAGGCGGCGGCGACGTGCCGGACGGCGGTCATGAGGTACGCCCGGACGGCTTCCGAGGGGCCCTTCCCGCCGCGGACCGCCTGCAATGTCCGTGCGAACACCTCGGCCGTCAGGTCCTCGGCGGTGTGCGCGTCGCGGCAGCAGGTGCGGGCATAGCGGCGGACCGCGTCCGCATGGCGCCGGAACAGCTCCTCGTACGCACGGTCGTCGCCGGCCCGCATTCCCTCGATCAACTGGGCGTCCGACGGCCCGGTCTCGGCGGATCCCCGCCGTCCCTCCCGTTGGAGGGGCACGGCGTGCGCCGCATCGGACTCCACGGAGGTGCTGATGTCCACAGGCACCGCCTCCGTGGAGTTACCGGCGTCTAAAGGCACCGCCGCCTCCGGGGAGTTACCGGCGTCCACGGGCACCGGCCAGGGGCCCGGCAGCACGGTGCCGCCCTCGTCGGGACCGGCCGTTCGGCCGGTCCCGGACCGGCTCGGCACCTGTTCCGTGTGCGGCACACCGGTCCGGGTGGCTGCGCCCGCTGCAGCGGCACCGTCGGCCGGTTCTCCCTGCTGCGCATTACCGCTCATCGCGGAAGCCCCCGTGTACACCCTTCGGACCCGAATACCGGGCAAGAGTGCCACAGAGCCCTACCGCGGCGAACCCTTCGGCGGGGCAACCACTCGTCCGGGGCGTCTTCCCGCACAAGGACGCGTGACGTCACCCCATCGGGGAGCCGACCGGGCGGCGTCACACCTTCCGGCCGCGCCGGTGCCCGTCCGGCGGGGACGCCCCCGCCCGGCCGGGGACCCGCCGGGCCCCTACGCGGGCCGGGACCGCAGACCCTCCAGCAGGATGTCCAGCAGACGTGCCGAGGCGGCGGCGTGGTGCGCGGGGTCCGGCAGCGCCGGTGCCGCCGTGGCGATGACCAGCAACACGTCGGCCACCGTCACATCGCCCCGCAACTCCCCCGACTCGCGCGCCCGGTCGACCAGCCGGCCCACGACCTCGAGCAGTTCGGCCACGCCCGGATCGTCGTCGAGCACCTCCCCGGCACCCGCACGCTGCGCGACCATCCGGAGCCCGGGCTGCCCGTCCCCCTGCCGCTGATGCGGAACCCGCGTCTCACCGTCGTCCTGCGGCGAACCCGGCGCGGCGGCCGGCTCCTCGGCGTCGCCCCCGACCCGCAGCACCTGCGGCGGCAGCAGCCGTCCCGCTCCCGAGGCCACGGAGGTCCGCAGGAAACGGGAGAGAGCCGACCAGGGCTCCTCCTCCTGCCCCAGTGCCGTCCGCGCCTGATCGGTGAGCCGAGAGGTCTCCTCGTCGGCTATTCGGCGCACGAGCACGTCCTTGCTCGGGAAACGCCGGTAGACGGTGCCGACCCCGACCCGTGCGCGGCGAGCCACGTCCTCCATCGGCGCGCCGTAGCCCAGTTCACCGAACACCTCACGCGCGGCGCGCAGGACGTGTTCCAGATTGCGCTGCGCGTCCACGCGGAGCGGGGCCGAGCGCGGCCCGCTTCCCGCCGCGGCGACCGCCCCGGCCAGTCCTACGGAGCTCAGCCGCCCATGGCCCTCCGCTGAAGAGGCGACAGCGTTCTGCCCATGAAAATCCTGAATGTGCATAACTTCCCCCGGTTATGACGTCTCCCCCCGGAGACTTCCCCGCCGTGTCAGTCGGTGTGCGGATCTTCGTCCGAATCCGACACCCCGACGGGGTACGAACATAGTTGAGCCCGGGTCAATTCAGAAGGGGGTAGTTCCGCATGGAGCGCCCCCCGATCGGAGCAAGAGCCGGGTGAACCCTGATTCGCCTCCTGGCGGCACACCCTCCCGCCGCGTCTGACCTGCGCAGCTGCCGCGATACGCGGTGATTTCCTCCCGACGCGCCGGCGACGGGCTCCGGTCACACAATTTGCCGGGCCTGTGGACAAACACCGGACTCCGTTGCGTCATGGGATGGTGATGGCTCCAGATTCCCGGGGAACGACCCCCGGCACCCGGCCCAGTGTGCGCATTCTCGTCGTCGGCGGCGGCTACGTCGGGATGTACACCGCGCTGCGTCTCCAGCGGAAACTGGGGCAGAGACTCAGGAGCGGCGAGGCCGAGGTCGTGGTCGTCACGCCTGAGCCCTACATGACGTACCAGCCGTTCCTGCCCGAGGCGGCGGCCGGCTCGATCTCCCCCCGGCACGTCGTCGTACCGCTGCGCCGGGTCCTCAAGCACTGCACGATCGTCATCGGCGAGGCGGAACGCATCGACCACGCCAAGCGCACCGCCACGGTCACGACGCTCGCCACCGGCGAGGACGGAACCGGCGCCCTGGAAATTCCGTACGACGAGATCGTCGTCGCGCCTGGCTCCGTCTCGCGCACCCTTCCGGTCCCCGGCCTCGCCGACGTCGGCATCGGCTTCAAGACCGTCGAGGAGGCCATCGGCCTGCGCAACCACGTCATCGAACAGATGGACATCGCGTCGGCCACCCGGGACCCCGCGATCCGCGACGCGGCCCTCACCTTCGTCTTCGTCGGCGGCGGTTACGCGGGGGTCGAGGCCCTCGCCGAGCTCGAGGACATGGCCCGCTACACCTCGCGGTACTACCACAACATCAAGCCCACGGACCTGCGGTGGATCCTGGTCGAGGCGACCGGCCGCATCCTGCCCGAAGTCGGCGAGGCCATGGGGAAGTACGCGGTCAGGGAACTGCGCGGCCGCAACATCGACGTGCGGCTCGACACCCGGCTCGACAGCTGCGAGGGCCGTATCGCGGTCCTCAGCGACGGCTCCCGCTTCCCGACCCGGACCCTGGTGTGGACCGCGGGCGTCAAACCGGCGCCGATCCTCGCCGCCACCGACCTGCCCCTCGACGAGCGGGGCCGGATCCGCTGCACCGCCGCCCTCTCCGTGGACGGTGCCGAGCACGCCTGGGCCGCGGGGGACGCGGCTGCCGTACCCGACCTCACCTCCTCCGAGCCCGGGACGCAGACCGCTCCGAACGCCCAGCACGCAGTGCGTCAGGCCAAGGTCCTCGCGGAGAACATCGTCGCCACCCTTGCCGGACGGCCGACCCAGGACTACCGGCACTCCTACGTCGGGTCCGTCGCCTCGCTGGGACTGCACAAGGGCGTCGCCCACGTCTACGGCCGGAAGCTCAAGGGGTACCCGGCCTGGCTCATGCACCGCGTCTACCACCTCAGCAGGGTGCCGACGTTCAACCGGAAGGCGCGTGTCCTTGCCGAGTGGACCCTGGCCGGACTGTTCAAGCGGGAGATCGTCTCCCTCGGTTCACTCGAACACCCGCGCGCGGAATTCGCCCTCGCGGCCGGTGGCCACACCCATCCGGCGCATCCTGGGAGCGAGAAACCCCTGGGAGGTCCCGGGAGCGGGGAGCACCCGACGCGACCCGGGGACAACCCACCGGGGGACGACGGCCGGCCGGCAGCTTCCGGCTGATCAGCGGCCCCGGCCGACTGCGCCCCGGCCGCCGGGCCCGGCACAGCTCCTTACGGGACAGCCGGACGTCAGCCGCCGGACGGGTGCCGTACGGCGACTGTCAGTACGGTCGGTCACACTGGGCGTGTGACCATAGGTATGGCCACACCTGCACAGAGTGACCCGGTCGGCAGTCACCTACAGTGACCGGCAGCGCCGACCGACAGCGCCTCCCCGGGACCCCGCCCTGGTGCCCCGGGCCCGGCAGGAGACCGGCGGGGACCGGCACGGCACCAGCAGACGAAGCAGCTCGCCCGAGCGGACCAGACCGACACACGAGGCCAGAAATTCCGTGAACTTCACGCGCTGGAGCGCCCGCCTTCCCGGAACACAGCGTCGAGCCGCCGCGCGGGACGACCACAGTTCCGTCCCCGCAGCCCGCGCGGAGTCCGTACGTCCGAAGACCGCGCCCGTGCCGGACGAGACCCCGGCCACCCCCGCCCCGGCACCCGGCCCCTCCCTGGATGCCCTCCCCGCGGAGGAGATCCTCGGCCGCCTTCCGGCCCCGGTCGCGCTGCTCCACGGCCCCGAGCACCGCATCACCTACGTGAACGACGCCTACGCGGCCGCCTTCGGCCCCCGCCCGTGCGGCGTCCCCGCCGCCGAGGCCATGCCCGAACTCGCCGAGCTCAGCCTGCTGCCCCTCCTGGACCAGGTCCTGCGCAGCGGTACTCCCCGTACGGTCAAGTCCCGCAAGGTCCTCGCCGGCAACTCCTACACCGTGACCTGCACGCCCGTGGCCATCGGCGACGCGAGGGGTGCCGGCGGCGCGGCGGGGGAAGCGGGCGTCCTCGTCTACGCCACCGACGTCACGGACCACGCGGAAGCGGCGGAGCGGCTGCGCGCCAGTGAACGGCGCCACCGCGAAACGGCCGTCACGCTCCAGCGATCCCTGCTCCCGCAGGACCTCGAACAACCCGACGACCTGCGGATCGCCGCCACCTACCAGCCCGGCGGCACGGACGCGGCGGTCGGCGGCGACTGGTACGACGTCATCACCCTCGGCGCCGGGCGCACCGCGCTCGTCATCGGCGACGTGATGGGTCGCGGCGTACGCGCTGCCGCCGTCATGGGCCAGCTCCGAACCGCCGTCCGCGCCTACGCCCGCCTCGACCTGCCGCCCCACGAGGTCCTCCAGCTCCTGGACGTCCTCGCCTCCGAGATCGACGCCAGCCAGATCGCCACCTGCGTCTACGCGGTCCACGACCCCAACGAGGGACACCTCGTGCACGCCTCCGCGGGGCACCTCCCGATCCTCGTGTGCGACGAGGACGGCACGGTCCGCCGCGCCGCGGAGCCGACCGGCCCCCCGCTCGGCACGGGCGGGTGGGTCCACACGTCCGGGACGATCGCCCTGCCGCCAGGGTCCACGGCCGTCCTCTACACGGACGGGCTGGTCGAGCGCCGTGGTGAGGACATCGACGAGGGGGTCGCCTCCCTGGAGCGCGCCCTGTCCGGCGCCAAGGGGTCGCCCCAGGTCGTCTGCGACCGGCTCATCCGCTCCCAGGGGGTGACCGCGGAGCACGACGACGACGTAGCCGTACTCGTCGTGCAGCACCCGGCACGGACGGGGACGAGCGCGGAGCTGTTCCACAACGCCTCGCTCGAACTGCTCGGCGGCATCGAGGCGGCGCCCCGCGCCCGTGCCTTCGCCACCGGCGTCCTGACATCCTGGCGCTTCCCCATGGAGCTCTGCGACCTCGGTGTTCTCGCCGCGAGCGAACTCGTGGCGAACTCCCTCCAGCACGGCACCCCGCCCATGCGTCTGGGTCTGCGCCGCACGGACCGCCGGCTGATCATCGAGGTGACCGACGGGGACGACCACCTGCCGCGCCGCCGCCGCGCCGAGCCGGCGGACGAGGCGGGCCGCGGCATCTCGATCGTCGCGACGATCGCCTCGTCCTGGGGCAGCCGCCGCACGCCTGGAGGCGGGAAGGCGGTGTGGTGCGAGTTCACGCTGCCGGAATGAGCCCCGCCGGAGCCGTGGCTCAGTGAACGGCGGCGGGAGCCGTGACGGGCTCGCCGTCCGGCAGGGACACGGCCACCACACGTGAGGGCGCGGTCATGAGCGACGGCTTGTCCTGCACGGGTGTGAGCTGCCGCCCCAGCTTGAGGGCCAGCACGGTGATGCCGAGCGAGAACAGCACGAACGTCACGATGTACGGCCCGTGCAGCGAAGCGCCCATCGGGCCGCCCACGGCCGGTCCCACCGCCAGGGCCAGCTGCTTCACCAGCGCGAAGGCCGAGTTGTACTGCCCGACCATGGACTCAGGGGCCAGATCGGCGACGAGCGGCGCCACCGTCGGCGACAGCATCGCCTCACCGAGCCCGAACAGCGCGTACGTGGAGATCAACGCGGCCGTCGCCATGGTCCGGCTGCCGTGGCCGAGGCCCGCGTACCCGGCCACGATCCAGGCGAAGGCCCAGATGAGACCGACCCACGCGATGACCCGGCTGCGCCGCCGCCGCTCCACGAGGCGGAGTACGACGAACTGCGCGGCGACGATGACCGCCGTGTTCGCAGCCAGAGCGATGCCCAGGGTCGACGGGTCGATCCCGGCGGCCTCGGTGCCGTAGGCCGCGAGGCCCGACTCGAACTGTCCGTAGCAGGCGAAGAAGATCACGAAGCCCAGCACGCACAACTGCACCATGGCCCTGTGGGAGAGCAGCATCCGCAGCCCCGCCTTCGGCTCGCCGTCGCCGGTGGGCCTGGCGTCCGTGAGGGTCGGGGAGTGGGGCATGCGCACCGTGGCGGCGACGACGCCGAGCACCACGAACATCGCCGCTTCGATCAGGAACAGCAGGGTGAAGCTGGACGGCCGGTCGACGTCGACGAGCTGCCCGCCGACCAGGCCACCGATACCGAGGCCGAGGTTCTGCAGGAAGAACTGCATGGCGAAGGCACGGGTACGGGTCGTGGTGCTCGAGCACCACACCAGCATCGTCGCGAGCGCCGGCTGCATGACAGCCGTGCCCGCGCCGAGAACCGCGGCCGACAGGACCGCGGCCGTCACACTGCTCGCCACACCCAGGGCCGCGGCACCCGCGGCAGCCGCCGCGGCGGCGGTGACCAGTACGGGCAGCGGCCCGCGCCGGTCTATGGCACGACCGGTGAACGGCAGGACGGCCAGTGCCGCCACGGCGAAGACAGCCAGCACGACTCCCGCCGTGCCGGCACCGAGGTCCCGCACCTGCGCCACGTAGACGTACAGATACGGAACGGTGAACCCGAGGCCGAACGCGCTCAGCGCGCTCCCCACCTGGATCCGCCGCAGCGCTGCGCCCATCTCCCTGGTCACACTCACCTACCTCAAGACTCGAAGACGTTGAAGAACACGAACTCGTAGACTTTAGCACTAAAATTAGAAGGTGAACACTACAGCTCGAAGGACTTCGACGGCGATGCGCAGCGTGCGATACTGCCCGCCATGTCTGACACCTCCGAGCAGTCCGAGCTCCCCGAGCCGAGCCTGGACGAGCAGATCGCGGCCTACCAGCGGGAGTTCCGGGACCTCGACCCACAGGTCGAACAGGTCGTCTCGGCCCTGGGCCGGCTGAACCGCCGGATGAACGTGGCGTACGGCAGGCAGGTCGCCGCCCTCGGTATCAGCAACACCGAGTGGGAGGTCCTCAAGACCCTGGTCCTGGCCGGCTCTCCCTACCGCATGGGTCCGGGGGAGCTCGCGAAGCGCCTCGGCCTCACCCCGGCCGCGATGACCCACCGCATCGACCGTATGGCGGGCGAGGGCCTGGTCACCCGTGACAGGGACGAGAACAACCGGGTGCGCGTCATCGTCGAACTGACCGACGAGGGCCGTACGAAATGGCTCGAGGCGATGCGCATGGCCACCGCCTTCGAGGAGGACCTTCTCCAGGACCTCTCCGGCGACGAGCGCGGAGCCCTGGGCGAGATGCTGATCCGTCTCCTGCGCCGCGTGGAGCACGCGCAGCCCGACGCAGGCGGCCGGCTCACCGACCTGGATTGACCGGGCCAGGACGGGGCACGAGGAGGGGTTGACACCGCTCCTTCCCATCCGTAAGGTTCGTCGAGTTGTCACGGAGCCGGTACGGATCCGTGTCGACCGATCCCGCCGCGTATGCGGCAACCAAACTCAGCACGACCTCCCATCGGGGAGAATTTCGGCATGCCGGAATTCAATTCGAAGGCCCGATTATGAGCCGCCGGGACAATCCGCTAGAGTTTGAGCGTCGGAACGGCCCAACCGCCGGGAAGACGAAACCCGCTGACTGGGAATCAGGACCGAAAGGATCTGATAGAGTCGGACTCGCCGGAAAGGGAAACGCGAAAGCGAAGAACTGGAAAGCGAAACAGCAGGAACCCGCTTCGGCCGGGA